>DDXZ01000035.1 GCA_002347295.1 Dehalococcoidia bacterium UBA2247
TAGAGTTGATATGGGAAATCCCGGATTAGGTTCTTTAGAATAATAATCCATATCGCCACTCTGAACGTAGCGAAGAATCTCTTTTCACGGCATTATTATGGATTCATGTTGTCAGTCACAGAAAAGCTCTCATTAAGAATGAAAGCTTCCGCTTTGACAGCAATCCGTTCAGGATAGTATCTTATAACCAGTATCGCACTGCTTTATTTATACAGGAGGTTCTCATGGCCGACACAACATATTCCCTGGCAAACAAGATTGCTCTGATTACGGGAGGTACCCGTGGTATTGGTCGTGCTATCTCTTTGAGGCTGGCTCAGGCCGGCGCTGATATTGCCGTTTGCGCCAAGAGAACAGACACTTTTACCGCATTTAATAATGAAATTGCGCAACTGGGCAGGAAGTCGATAACTTTGCAGGCTGATGTTGGAGCTATGGAAGATATCGACAAGATGGTTAATTCCGTTAAGGAAGAATTCGGCAGGATAGACATTCTTGTCAACAATGCCGCAGTAAGTCCTTTCCGTGGTCCTGTTCTTGAAGCAACCGAGCGGTTATGGGATAAGATAATATCAGTCAATTTGAAAGGGGCTTTTTTTCTCAGCCTGGCAACAGGAAAATTAATGGTAGAGCAGGGAAGCGGCAACATTATCAATATTTCCTCTACCGGCGGCATCAAACCCGATCCGTATCTGGCAGTCTATTCCATTAGTAAAGCGGGCATGCTCATGATGACCAAAATGTTAGCCACGGAATGGGGGAAATACAACATTCGGGTCAATGCCATAGCTCCCAGCTTCATCCGCACGCGCTTCTCGCAGCCTATCTGGGATAATCCTGAAGTCATGGCACGGGTAAAAGAGCAAACCCCACTGCAGCGTATCGGAGAACCGGAAGAAGTAGCTGATGCCGCTTTGTTTCTTGCCTCTGATGCTTCCAGTTATATCAGCGGGCAAACAATCATAGTCAGTGGTGGTTCCTACGTACAATAGATAATTGAGTAAACTTATTTAAGTGGTGTATCATTTTAATAAATTTTCCCCTGGATTCCCGGGTTCAGCCCGGGAATGAAAAGGTGATACACTACCATATTTTAAGAGTAATACCGGCTAGACATGATAAAGTTCTCTTTTGATTGTTTTCCATTCCATTCCGTTGTAAGCTTGTCCCGTACTCGATACGGGAACGGAATTCAGAAAGTAACCTTGTCATTCCAGAGAAGCGCAGCTAGCCTGCCCCGTGCTCGATACGGGGAAGAATCTTAGGCGGGGGAGTGTCATTCTCGCCTCCGCGCGGGAATCCAGTGTTAGTACGATAANNGACAAACGTGGTGGTAGTGTAGGTTAATACTTCCTCTCCTACCATTTCGATGCAAGCTTGTCCCGTACTCGATACGGGAACGGAATCCAGTTAAATAATTCAGCTTCTGGATACCCTGCCCAAAGGGCACCCGCGTCGGTATTGATTATAGTTATGATTTTAATATCAACCACAAGAGAACTTTACCCTAGACATTACTATATTGTGAAGAATAAAATATATAGAAGGTATAAAATATCTGAACTAAATAGGGAGGTGTCAAATGGTAGAATCAAGAAATATACGCACAATTATGACACCCAAACTGAGGCACCCTGATATGATTTGTGGAATCAGTGGATGGGTGGATGGTGGAGAAGCAGCTACCGGATGTACCAGATACCTGATCCGGGAATTAAAAGGTGCTAAATTCGCGGAAATGCCGGTAGAACATTATAACGTCTTCCAGTTACCCGGGCAGCTCTCCCAGAGACCGAAAATAAAAATAGAGGATGGATTATTACTGGAGCATAATATTCCACAGAACTGGTTCTATTATAGTATTAATCGGAATAATGATAATGATGTTCTTCTTTTTCTGGGTACAGAACCGTGTTTGAATTGGGAAGAATATAGTAATACTATTACCGATATAGCACAGCAATTTTCAGTGGAGAGGATTTATTTACTCGGTGGAGTACTGGATAAAATACCTCATACCAGAGAACCCGGGATATCATGTTCTTGCAGCACTACTGAATTAAAAGAAGAGATGCGAGAATATGGAGTACGCTTCAGTAGTTATGAAGGTCCGGGTAGTATCGGAACTACGATTATGCATGACTGCCAGGAAAAAGGATTGCCGGTAGTTAGTTTTATGGTGAGCGCCACTTATTATCCCGAGTTTAATATCGCTATTCAACGTAATCCCAAAGCAATCCGGGCCTTAACCAGGATACTCAATAAGATATTGAATCTTAATCTGAATCTTTTTGAACTGGATCAGGAGGTTATGAATCTGGAAGTAAAATTAGGGCTTTTAGTGGGTCAGAACATGCAATTTCAGGATTATGTTAAAAAATTGGAAAAAGAATTCGCGGATATAGATTCCAGGAAACCACTGGACATCTCGAATAATGAGGCTATTAGCATAGTGGAAGACCTTTTAAAAGGCGAGGATATTTAGATCATTTAAATAATTATATTATCGGTTTTGCCGCTCATAGATTACAGTTACAGGCTGTAATCTAAAATCATATTAACCTTTTCCTTATATTTCTCTATCTGGTCTTTATTCGTTTTTCTTACACCATATTCCTCAGGATGACGGTATATTTGGTAGTGTATTATTTTGAAACGACTCCCATTGTCATTCCCGTCTCCGAGCGGGAATCCAGAGGATTAAATCCGAAGCACTAACTACAAAATCCGAAACAAATTCTAAATTATAATTTCAAATGACCCAATACCCCGCTAACGGATTCTTCGTTGTCTTTCAAGGAAAGACTTCTCCAGAATGACATAGTCTTTCCCCTGTCGTACTTGCCTTCTTTTGTCATTCCTGCCTCCGAGCGAGAATCCAGGGTTAGTGAGATAACATCGCTTTTAGGATTACGTCTCTTAATGTCATCCTCGACCTGATCGAGGATCCAGGGTACTAAGATTAAGTCTGCTTAGCTTTAATTAGCGTTTTATTAGAAATAATCCCGCATTAAGCATCGTTACTGTAATAGTAATGTGTTCTTTATAACCCCTGGTTCGCAAGAATGATAATAGACCACCTCCCCACTAGATCACCACGTCGCTACCGCTCCTCGTGATGACAATCTTATTATTCCGTCCCCGCCAGACCATCATTCCCTCTTCTACCATTCCGTTGTAAGCTTGTCCCGTACTTGATACAGGAACAGAATTCAGAAAGTAACCTTGTCATTCCAGAGAAGCGCAGCTAGCCTGCCCCGTGCTCGATACGGGGAAGAATCTTAGGCGGGGGAGTGTCATTCTCGCCTCCGCGCGGGAATCCAGTGTTAGTACGATAANNGTCGAGGATGACAAACGTGGTAGTAGTGTAGGTTAATACTTCCTCTTCTACCATTCCGTTGTAAGCTTGTCCCGTACTCGATACGGGAACGGAATCCAGAGGGGTGGTGTATAGGTTGTTGTATGAGGAAGGTGCACATTGTAAAATAATATAGTATATGTCCAGCAATAACTAATCAGGAGAAATTTATGACAGAACCATTTCTGGTAGTTAATGACCTGCACCGGAGTTTTAATGATTATAAAGCGGTTAATGGTGTTTCCTTTACTATAAACAAAGGCGAAATTTTTGGCCTGTTAGGGCCTAATGGCGCCGGAAAAACAACGACAATACGCATGTTATCTACGGTTCTGCCACCTGACCGGGGCGATATTGTTATCGGTGGCTATTCTGTTCGGAATAATACCGATTCCATACGCCGGCTTATTGGAGTATGCCCGCAGGAACTGGCGCTCTATGCCGACCTCTCCGCCTTCGATAATCTTATGTTTTTTGGCCGCATGGAAGGTTTAAGTAGTCAAGAAGCACGTGCTCAAGCAATGTCAAATCTGGAATTTGTCGGTCTTACTGACCGTGCCAAAAAAGGACGTGTCGATAAATTCTCCGGTGGTATGAAGCGGCGTGTCAACCTTGCTATTGCTCTTATGGGAAATCCGCAGCTTCTTTTTCTTGATGAACCTACCGTTGGCATCGACCCTCAATCGCGTAACAATATCTATGAGACGATAGAAATGTTACGTGATAGAGGGATGACTATTCTTTACACCACTCACTATATGGAAGAAGCCGACCGTCTCTGTAACCGAATTGCCATCATGGATGCTGGAATAATTATTGCTCTTGATACACCATATAATCTAAAAAGTAAATTGGGGCCTCCGGAGAAAGTAAACCTGGAAGATGTCTTTTTAAATATGACAGGCAGGAGCCTTCGTGATTAGCGGTAAAATGATGCGCATATTAGTGGTTGCTCTTATGGAGGTACGTTCGTATCTTCGTGATAAAGCTGATCTGGCTTTCAGTATATTGTTGCCTGTAGCTATTTTTGCTCTCATGTACGGTGCTTTCAGCGGGCAAGACCAGTTTAATGGAACATTACATCTCGTTAATGAAGATAAGGAAGGTATTTATTCTACCAGGCTTATCACACAACTGGAAAGTATCAGCAGCCTTACTATAGATTACCTTTCTCCATCCGATGCTGATGCAAAACTGGAGAAATCGGACTTGCTCATGGTTGTCTCGATACCACCTGATTTTTCTTCAAAAATTATATCCGGACAAACTGCAGAGCTAATATTCAAGCAGCGCGGTAACGGCGGCCAGGAAGGTCAGGTGGTGGCAAGCATCGTTCGCGGCGTCGCCGGTAATATTGACCGGGAATTAGTGATACAAAATGAAGTAAAAAATAACCTTGCTGATACAGATATTTCCCGGGAACAGATACAGATTGCTGTGGCATCATTTATAGAGCAAGAACAAATAGCCCCGTCAGTTAGTGTGATTGATGAAGTTGTGGGAGAAGACCTTAATCCTGTCACTTCGTTTCTCCCCGGTATTATGACCATGTTTGTCCTTTTTGCGGTATCTCTTACCGCTCAGGCGCTGGTTGCGGAAAGAAAAAAAGGGACTCTGGAGCGGCTGCTGACGACTCGTCTCAGTGTAGGGCAATTGTTTACCGGTAAATTCCTGGCCAACACCAGCCGTGGTATGGTTCAGATGATCATCCTGCTGGCATTGGCACAGATAGTTTTCCGTATATTTACTCCTTTGACATTTTTGCAATCACTGGTTATTGCTCTTGTCTTTACCGCAGCAGTAAGTACTATTGGACTTATTATCGGTTCGATAGCACGTACGGAAGATCAGGCAAGCTGGATTGCTGTCTTTTTTACCATGTTTATGTCAATAGTAGGTGGTACTTTCTTTGCCATACCTCAGGGGTCTGTTCTGGAAACAATCAGTAAAGTGTCCCTCAATACCTATGCCAATAATGCTTTCCGCACTATCATTATGCGCAGTGGTACCATAAGAGACATTTCTTTTGAGTTACTGGTAATAGCGGGTGTTATTGTGGTGGGAATGATACTCAGTCGTGTATTGTTCCAGGCTGTTCTAAAAGGTAAATAAAAAATGCAACAACTGAGATACATCTGGTTTATTGCGGCGAAAGACCTTAAGATATTCACCCATGACCGTCTGGCGCTGGCATTTGCCCTGCTCTTTCCCTTTCTTTTTGTTATTATCTTCAATATGCTTCTCGGTAGTGCCACTAATAATGACACCCGTCTGCAGCTTCATCTGGTTACCCGGGAACAGGAAGGTTTGAGCTGCCAGATTATTAATGCTCTGGAAACAAAAGATGAAGCATTATTGCTGCCTGGCGAGCCTGTAATAATTTGGGATAAGGATTATACTGCGGCATACAATGCTGTTGAAAATAAAAAACTGGCCGGATTTCTTGCCTTTCCGGAAAATTTTACTGCCAATATTACCCAGGGGAAAGCAACACAGCTTAAGGTTATCACCACTTCGGATGCCACGTATATCAGGGCGGCGCTAAGCGGACTGGCACAGCATATTGTCTCTAAGATTAACTCACAAAATATTATTCTTGAGGCAACGCAAGAACTTTTAGTCGAGAATCCGGAAAGCGGTGACTGGCAGCAGATTTTGTCGTCCGTACTTGCCGATAGTAACGCCGCTATTTCTACGGAATCCATCATCACTTACCATGTAGAAAAAATTGGTGATATGGAGCAAGAAAATCCCTCCAATTATGTTATCCCGGGATATCTGGTCATGTTTGTTTTCTTTACTGCAGCCCTTTCCGCAGAGAGCATTGTCCGTGAAAGACAAAACAATACTCTGGAACGGTTGCTGGCGACAACAGTGAAGCGAGAATCTCTTCTGGCCGGTATTTATTTTGGTATTGCGGCCAAAGGACTGATTCAAATATTAATATTCTGGGGAGTGGGTCTTCTTGTATTTCGTATTGATGTCGGGCAGTCGCCGGCGGCCATCATTATTCTATCGTTACTTATGGTTATTATGTCATCTGCTTTTGCTGTCATGCTGGCTACTCTGGTAAAGACGCAGCGTAGTGCCGGTTCTATCGCAGTTCTTACTTCACTGGTACTGGCTCCTCTGGGAGGGTGCTGGTGGCCGCTATTTATCACACCACGCTGGATGCAATTTCTCGCTAAAGTTACTCCTCACGGCTGGGCTACCACTGCTTTTAATAAACTGATGCTTTTTGGCGGTGATTTTCAGTCTGTTATTCCGGAAATTATTGCTCTGGCCTGTTTTGCCCTGGCATTTGGTCTTATCGCTATTTTACGTTTTCGTACCAGTGCTGTCTGATGGTGTAAGGAGAATAGGTTATTCCTCTCCCTGCCGAAGTACGGTGTTATGAAATAATATTGCCATTTTTATCAGTAATTTTTTCCATTTCATCTGGAAAAAATCCTCTAGTTATGGTATTGTTCTCTGGTCAATAGTTTGTGGGGCTGTAGTTTAGTTGGGAGAACGCCTCCCTTGCACGGAGGAGGTCAGGAGTTCGAGTCTCCTCAGCTCCACCATTTTATCAAATAGCTTCAAAATTGTTCGTTTTGGCCCTCCTATCCAAGATATTCTTCCAATTTGAGACTGATTTTAGTTCGAGTCCTTTACCGATTCATCCGTTCTCTTTACAATTAATCTGCTAACCAAAGCATAATTAGCAAAAGCAAAAATGTCATTTGGATTTAAAGCTAATGCCTGATTGAAATCACCCAGTGCTTTATCAAATTCACCCAGGGCAGCAAAAGCTTCACCTCTGCCATTATAGGCATCTATGTCAGTAAAACCCAATATCATAGCTAAACTATAATCGAATATGGCTTCCTGATAGTTGCCTTTTTCATGTTGGATAAGACCACGATTTGCGAAAAATACCGCAACAGCGGAATCTAAATCAATAGCCTTGTTGATATCATCTAATGCCTCTCCAATCATATCTAAAGCCCAAAAGGACAGTGCCCGGTTATTATAGGCAGCAGCTAGCTGGTTATCAATTTTGATCGCTGTATTAAAATCGTCAATAGCTTCTTCATGTTCAAGATTGCTAGCATAAGCGATCCCACGGAAGTCATATAGTTGTGTGTTATTTGGATCCAGCGAAATAGCTTTACTTAAAGCATTGATAGCCAAATCATAACAGTGTTCTTCAAGAAAATATTTACCGAGTTCAAAGCTGATGTTCTTCGTATATTTTTTTGTTTTTCATTATTATCTCCAACTAATAAAAATATTATAGACGATGTTCATAATATTCTTGCCGGTACAATTTAATGAGTGTAGAATATGTAACAAAGAACCCCGCACGTTGCGTGTTATAATTACAGAACATGTTTTAGTAACGAAATTAATGGAGTCGAGATGGCATTATATAATAAGGAAATTGTTGAGGAAGCAAGGTTAGCGAATCAAGCCGAGAAAGGGAATGTTTACCACCATCCTACCCAAACACATGTTATTAAAAAATGCATTGACCTCTTATGCCGAAAACCTTTACATGATATAAAGAACAAACCCAAATCCGATGGTAGTGAAAAATGGCTGGAGGCATATGTTATCCAGTTGGCTAAACACAGCAATCAATACCGAGATCCCTTTCAGTTAACAGGAGTTTCTAACCTTTATTATTTTCTTGACTCGCAGCGGAATTTTGAAAGTGATATTAACAGTCCAGCTCGCCCTTTGGATTGCTTATTATTTGAACCTGAGACACATAACCTGGTTGTTGTAGAGCTTAAAGCCGACAGAAAACAACGAATGACAGCCATTAACGAGTTGAAGCATTACACTAAAAAAATATTCGAAATTAAAAATGAGATTGCGAGTATATTCAAATTGGGGATGATATCCGCGGTTGAGGGTTATATCGTTTGGCCAGGAGACGACAAATACAGGGATAAACCTCTTGACTTTGATGGTTGGGGACTAATAGGATATGCTGCCAACGAAGTCGTTAACCAGGGCGAATTAACTAATCCATGGATATATTTACACTTTAGAAAATATCGGGATTCTAAGTTAATAAAGTAGCTAATGGAATGAAGTTAATCATCCATCGGGGAACCAAGGAAATCGGGGGTAACTGCGTTGAACTATCCACGGAGAACACGAGGGTAGTTATTGACCTCGGTATGCCGCTGGTAGATGCACGGGGTGAACCATTTGACAGTCGTGAACTTGAGGATAAAAGCATACCAGAACTGGTAGATGAGCGTTTGTTGCCGAATGTGCCGGGTCTGTATGCTGGCGAGGACAAGACTGTTGATGCCGTCCTGCTGTCGCACTCGCACCAAGATCATTACGGTCTATTTCGGTATATTAACCCTGAGATTCCTGTCTATATGACTGAAGGCGCTCAAGCGTTAATAAACGCATCCGACCTTTTTATCCCCACGAAAGCCAATATACAAAAACCAATAGTCTTTGAAAAGCGAAAATCCTTAACTATCGGAGATTTTACTGTTGCTCCGAGGTTGGTTGACCACTCGGCTTTTGACGCTGTGGCTTTCCTTATTGAAGGTAAAGATAAAAAGATATTTTATTCAGGTGATTTCCGTTGTAGTGGCCGGAAGCGAAAACTCTTTGAACACATGATTAATCATCCCGTAAAAGATATAGACTACCTCTTACTTGAAGGTTCTATGTTGGGAAGAGTAGAGGGTCCTTATCCAAATGAGGAATCAGTTGAACAAAAACTCGAAAGCACGTTCAAGAATAAACAGAATATTGCTTTTGTATTTTGTTCTTCTCAGAATATCGACCGGATTGTATCTATTTACAAAGCTGCTAAACACACGGGCCAGACGATTGTAATAGATCTTTATACTGCCTATATTTTGGATAGTCTTAAATGCATATCACGAAGACTCCCTCAATATTTTTGGAGGGATATCAGGGTGATATATTTTAAATATCACGCGAAAACTCTTGCAGATAACGACCTGCTAAATTTTCTGTATAAGTGTAATAAAAACAAAATCGAAAAGGTAGATGTGAACCGAGATAGAAAGAATATCGTGATGATAACCAGAGATAATTACGATTTTACGAAAATTCTTGATAATATCGATAATGCTTCGGGTGTGAAAGCGATATATTCAATGTGGGAAGGTTATCTGGAAAAAAGTGGACTGGAAGAAAAATTACGCCAGCGCGAAATTCAATTGGAGAGGGTGCATACTAGCGGTCATGCCACGAAGCAAGACCTTAAGCGCTTTGTAGAAGCAATGAAACCGGGGTGCCTGATTCCCATCCACACCTTCTACCCGCAGGACTATCAAGGCCTGTTCTTTGACACTCCGGTACGCCAGTTGGAAGATGGCGAAATGCTAGTTCTGAAATAGGTGTATATGGGGAAATACAGCACTTTAGGCGATTATCTTATAAAGCATTCCGGGGTATCGGTAGACCTGACGTTTCAGGAGATTGAACGGATACTGGGATTTTTCTTGCCAGCTTCGGCATATCAGCACCGCGCATGGTGGGCGAATACAGAATCACACCCACAGGCGAGGGCATGGATGGGCGTCGGCTGGAAAGTCACCAGCGTTGATTTTACTTCTCGACAGGTTTCGTTAGCGCGCCCGCTGGTTCTTTTTGTTCAGCGTGGACAAGGACGTAACAAGGCGATATCCTTTACCGTATCCATGGAGAACGGAGATCTGGTGTTCATGCTATCCGGGCAAACGGGTTCGGCAACTATCGCATACTCGTGGCAACATGTTATCCAGACGCTGATAAAGGACAATCCTCATTTGTTTGGCAATATCACTACCGAACCCGACCACCATGTTTTCCCGGATATGCTAGCCAAATTAGGTTACACAGTAATTAACTGGGAAACGGGGGAATCATGGAAAGGAAAAGAGTATAACGGAATCTAGGCTCTTTATACCGCTGCTACGAGCACAAAGAATTACAATCTCCACTAGTATCATGTAACATATAATA
>DDXZ01000038.1 GCA_002347295.1 Dehalococcoidia bacterium UBA2247
TTTTGACTTTTGATTTTTAAATTTTGAGTTTATTTTTATTGGTTAATCCCTGGATGTTACGATTTATCCGGTTATTGGCATTTTCGATTTGATTGTTATCTCTCTGGTTTGCAGTAAGCAAGGACAGAATGCTAGAATTGGTATCATTCGGGAGGTGTCGTTTATGGTGCCTGTAGAATATATGAAACGTGCTTTATCCCTGGCTGAATTAGCGGTAGGACATGCCAGTCCCAATCCGGCAGTGGGAGCGGTAATTATCAAGGACGGTGAGATTATAGGGGAAGGTTATACTCAGCCACCGGGTTCAGAGCATGCCGAGGTTGTTGCTTTACGTCAGGCGGGAGAATTTGCGCGTGGTGCTACGATGTATGTCAGCATGGAACCTTGTTGTCATTTCGGACGGACACCGCCATGTACTCGCAGTATTATCGCTGCCGGTATCAGTGAAGTACACATGGCTACTATTGACCCTAATCCCCTGGTAGCAGGGAAAGGACAGGCAGAATTGGAAACAGCCGGTATTAAGACCTATCTCGGAGAACAAGAAAAAGAAGCCCTCCTGATCAACGAGTCCTATATCAAATATATCACCACAGGAATGCCATTCATTACTATCAAGTTCGCCATGAGTCTGGATGGTAAAATGGCTACAAAAACCGGAGATTCCAAATGGATAAGCAGCGAAGCATCACGCCGGTATGCCCATTTTATGCGCTATGCCGCCGATGCCATAATGGTCGGTATTAATACTATTATTATTGATAACCCCCAATTAACACAGAGGGTCGGTAAACGCGGTGGTTTTACCGAAAAACAACCGCTACGCGTAATTGTGGATAGCAAGGGCAGAATTCCTCTTGATGCCAGAGTATTCCAGATGCCCGGCAAAACGCTTGTCGCTACCACAAAGTCTATCACCCCCCGAAAAAAAGAGGACCTTACCCGTATCGGTGTACAGGTTATTGAATTACCCGATAATGATGGCCGGGTGGATCTCCGTAAATTACTACAAAATCTGGGCAAACAAGAGATCGCCAGTATTCTGGTAGAAGGAGGAGGTACCCTCCTGGGTTCTTTCTTTGACCAAAAACTCATGGACAAGGTAGTTATCTTTATTTCCCCGGTAATTATCGGGGGGAAAGATGCGGTTAGCCCTATCGGCGGTAAAGGTATTGATAGAATGACGGAGGCCCTGCGTTTGAATCGGGTAAAAATGAAACTTTTTGACGATGATGCCCTCGTCATGGGATATGTAACGTAATTACTAAAGAGGTATTTTCATTGTTTAGCGGCATCATCGAAGAAATAGGTATTATTAATATCGTACGAACGGGAACACTTGATATATCCGCGTCTAAAGTCCTGCAGGATACGATTATCGGTGACAGTATTGCTGTTAATGGTGTTTGTCTTACGGTCATCTCCATGACCGGTAATAGCTTTACGGTAAACGTCATGCCGGAGACTCTGCGGCGCAGCAATCTCGGTCAGCTGCATATCGGAAACAAGGTTAATCTGGAACGGGCATTAAAAATGGGTGGCCGCATCGGCGGACACCTGGTACAGGGACACATTGATGCTACCGGCAAAATTATATCATCAATCACGGAAGAAAATGCTGTTCTATTACGTTGCTCTGCTCCGGCTGAAGTAATGCGCTATATCGTGGATAAAGCTTTTATCGCTGTGGACGGGGCAAGTCTGACCGTAACGGAACACGATGCTCACTCTTTTACCGTTTCTCTGATAGAATATACCCGGAATAATACTACACTGGGAGGACAACGCCCTGCCAGCACAGTTAATCTGGAAGTTGATATAATAGCAAAATATGTTGCGGCACTGGGACAGGGCAGCCACTCCGGTATTACTATAGATACTCTCGCAGAAAAGGGATACTTATCCCCTTAATAAAATTCAGGATAAAAAGGAAAATTAATGATACTGGCAACAATTCAAGAAGCAATTGCAGATATTAAAGACGGAAAATTCCTTATCATTGTTGACGACGAAGGACGGGAAAATGAAGGCGACCTGGCGATTGCCGCGGAAAAAATAACTCCGGAAGCAATAAATTTTATGGCGAAATATGGCCGGGGACTTATCTGCCTGCCTATCACCGGTAAAAGGTTAGATGAACTACAGATTCCTTTGATGGTAAACGACAACACTTCTAAATACACCACTGCTTTCACTATCTCAATAGAAGCAAAGAATGGCGTAAGTACCGGCATCTCGGCTTATGACCGGGCCAAAACCATCCAGACAGTACTCAATCCGGATACGAAGCCGGAAGATATTTCCCGTCCCGGGCATGTTTTCCCCTTACGCGCCCGCGAAGGGGGTGTACTGGTACGTGCCGGCCATACGGAAGCTATTGTTGACCTGGCAAAATTGGCTGGTCTCTATCCCGGAGGTGTTATTTGTGAAATTATGGCGGAGGATGGTTCCATGGCTCCCTTACCGGAGTTGGAGAAATTTGCGCAGCGGTACGGTATAAAAATTGTCAGCGTAGTAGACCTTATTTTCTATCGCCGTCACCACGAAAAACTGGTACAGAGAGTCGCCGAGACAAAATTACCCACTAAATTCGGCGAATTTACGGCAATTGCTTACAAGAGTATCACCGACGCTGATGAGCACATTGCTCTGATTAAAGGGGATATTTCCGGAGACAGCCCCGTCCTCGTCCGCGTGCACAGTGAGTGTCTTACCGGCGATGTTTTCCACAGCATGCGCTGTGATTGCGGCGAGCAGGTAGAACTGGCCATGCAGAAAATAGAGAAGGAAGGAAGAGGCGTTCTTCTTTATATGCGTCAGGAAGGAAGAGGCATCGGTTTACACAATAAAATTAAAGCTTATGCCCTGCAGGATAATGGTGCCGATACCGTTGAAGCAAACACCATTTTAGGATTTGCTCCTGATTTACGTGATTATGGTATTGGTGCTCAGATTATGGCTGACCTCGGACTGCACCGCGTTAAGCTCCTTACCAATAATCCCAAAAAGGTAATCGGACTCAGTGGATATGGACTGGAAGTAGCGGAGACTATCCCTCTTGTTGTTTCCCCCAATCCGTATAATAAACGTTATCTGGCAACCAAGAAAGGTAAAATGGGACATTTACTTACTATTGATGAATAATTAATTTATGATGCACATAATCGGCTAAGGAGGCACTAATGGCTAAAGAGTATCAGGGAAAATTAATCGGAGAGGGTCTGAAATTCGGTTTAGTAGTATCCCGTTTTAACGAATTTATTTCCGGGCGTTTGCTTGAAGGAGCTCAGGATAGTTTACTGCGACACGGAGTAACAGCAGATGAAATCGACATCGCCTGGGTTCCCGGTGCATTTGAAATTCCTCTCGTGGCCAGTAAGATGGCACAGAGCGGGAAATATAATGCTATTGTCTGTCTCGGTGCCATTATCCGTGGTGCCACTCCTCATTTTGATTATGTCGCCAGTGAGGTCAGCAAGGGTGTTGCCCACGTCGGGCTGGATACCGGACTGCCTGTAATTTATGGCGTTATCACAGCAGACAATCTGGAGCAAGCAATCGAACGTGCCGGAACCAAAGAGGGAAATACCGGCTTTAAAGCTGCCATGAGCGCTATTGAAATGGCTAACTTACTCCGTAGCATGGAAAAATAACCGGACCCTGCTTTTGATAAAGCAGATTTCAGCGTGAACTAATATAGCATTGCTCTCTGGATTATTTTCAGGTAGCTTTATAAACCGTATCGCCATGCCTGACACGATCGGGAATTTTAATACCAACAGCGTCCCCTTTATGGGCTTCGGTAACCACCTGATTATCAATCTGGATTGACTTCACATCAAATGACAGATCTGTGGTGTGTCCTTTAATATGAATATGGTCACCAATCTTGAGTAAGCCATCCAGTTTGATTCCGGCCACAAGTAGATGAGAATAGAAGTCACTTACTTTACCAATCTCTTCCTCTGGCATCGCAGTTCACCTCCCTTGTATCTCCGAGGCCGTTTAATTTTAAAAAGCTCCAAAATTAGCTTTAATATTGGGGCCTTCCGGCCTCTATTTTATTCCTTTACCCCCAGCGATTTGTTATAATTAGCTTATCTGGAGGATAAGCTAATGAGAATAGATAATCAGCTCACTTTTACTACCTATGAAGCCTCTCTCAAACTAAAAGCCCATGATCCGATCAAAATCATCTTCGACCATATCGATTGGTCTTTTATTCATCCCCTGGTAAAAGATAAATATTCGGCTT
>DDXZ01000071.1 GCA_002347295.1 Dehalococcoidia bacterium UBA2247
AGCTGTCATATCGGAAACCCGTGCCGCTTGCTGCATATTATGAGTCACAATGACGATGGTGTAATCTTGGGAAAGACTACTCATTAAATCTTCAATTTTCAGTGTGGCAATAGGGTCCAGAGCGCTGCACGGTTCATCCATTAATATTATATCAGGTTCTATGGCAATAGCGCGGGCGATACAGAGGCGTTGCTGCTGCCCTCCGGAGAGAGAGCCCCCCGGTTCATTGAGCTTATCCTTGACCTCATCCCATAGTGCCGCGCGGAATAAACTGCGCTCTACTACATCATTCAGATCTCCTGATCTGCTCCGGATGCGAGATAATTTTATACCTGCAGCAACATTATCAAAAATAGACATGGTAGGGAAAGGTGATGGCTTCTGGAAGACCATGCCGATACGCCGGCGGATAATAACCGGGTCAACATCAGGCGCATAGATATTCTGGCCATCCAGTAAAACCTGCCCCTCCGCTCTTCCGCCGTGGGATACTTCGTGCATGCGATTGAAGCAGCGGATAAGAGTGGATTTCCCGCAGCCAGACGGTCCGATGATTGCTGTGATTGCCTTTGAGCGGATGTCCATACTCACTTTTTTTACGGCAAGGGTATTATCATACCAGGCGCTCAGATTTTTTATCTGCAATCGAGCCGTAGCAGCCGTTTTATGTTCCTGTTGCGGATAATTATTTATTGTACTGGTAGTCATTTATTTCCTCTTATTTTAAATTAACCGTGGTATTTTCTTTTACTCATCCAGCGTACCAGGATGCTTATTATTAAAATAAGTAAAACCAGTAAGAAAGCTCCGGCCCATGCTTGCTGGTTTTCTTCTTGATATGGTGATGTGGCATAACGATATATCTGTAATGGCAGTGCCCCGATAGGTTTGAATAATCCTTGTACCCCGAAGGCATTGCCCAATGCCGTAAATATCAGGGGAGCTGTTTCTCCGGCGATACGGGCAATTGCCAGCATGATACCGGTAATAATACCGGTGAAAGCACCCGGTACAACTACTCCCAGCATCATGCGCCATCGTGATATCCCCAGCGCCAGTGCTGCTTCGCGTACTGCGTGGGGGACAAGTCGCAATGATTCCTCGGTGGTACGAGCAACAACGGGAATCATGATGATTGCCAGTGCTACTCCGGCGGAAAAGGCAGAATATGAATGCATGGGGCGGACAATAATAGCATAAGCAAATACACCCACTACAATGGAGGGTACTCCTGACAAAACATCAGCGACGAAGCGCACAAATCTGGCCATTCTCGGACCGGCAAAATCAGATAAGTACATCCCTGTCATTAATCCTATCGGAAGAGCAAAGAGGGAACCCAGAGCAATTAAAATGAGTGTTCCCAGTATTTCGTTGCGCATACCACCGCCGCTTTCCCCCACCGGTTTGGCCACCTGAGTAAGAAAGTCAAGATTGAGATAGGATATGCCGTTTACCAGAGTATAACTCAGTATCAATGCCAGAACGACAACCACTAATCCCGCTGCCGTGCCGCTTAACCCCAGCATTATTCTATTAGTCCACTTTCGGCTGGTGTAATTACTATCTTGCATTTTTATCTCTTTGTTGTACTCGTTGCTGTCATTCTTCTTACCAGATAGCGTGCCACGATATTAACCAGTAAGGTGATGATAAAGAGTACCAGAGCCAGTGCCATGAGACTGGAAACCAGTAATTCGCTGGAAGCCTCATTAAACTCACTGGCTATTTTACTGGCGATAGTGACTCCGGGGGAAAAAAGAGAAGCAGTTAAATTATAGGAATTGCCGATAACCATGGTGACGGCCATGGTTTCTCCCAGAGCACGACCCAGTCCGAGTATTGTTGCTCCTACCAGCCCCGACCGGCTGTAAGGAAGAACCGCCCGGCGAATCGTTTCCCATCGTGTTGCTCCTAATGATAACATTGCCTCACGCTGATTATCCGGTACTGCCCGGATTGCTTCCCTGCTCAGGGAGGTAATGATGGGAATAGTCATTATGGCAAGGATAATTCCTGCGGAGAGAAAGCCGACTCCGAAGGGTGGCCCCTGAAATAACGGTAAGAAACCCAGGTTGCTTCCCAGCCAGCTTTCTACCGGACTGCGGATAAAAGGTACAAGCACAAAAAGTCCCCATAGTCCGATAATAACACTGGGTATTGCCGCCAGGATTTCTGTCAGAAAGGCGATGGGCTCTCTGAGCCATCCCGGGGCGAGCTCAGTAAGGAAGATTGCTGCCCCAATACTTATCGGTACGGCAATAAGGAGACCAATAAAGGAGCTCAATAATGTGCCGAAGATTGCCGGAAGTGCTCCATATGATTCCTGTACCTGATTCCAGGATTGACTGGTGAAAAAAGAAACCCCGAATTTTCTTATTGCCGGAAAGGCATCGATACTGAGTATTATGATTAACGCCAGTAGCAGGACGATCATAATTATAGAGAATAAGAGGGTAAGGTTGGAGAATATCCGATCTCCGGTATTCCCCAACCCTTTGAAGGAGGTTTCTCTTGTGATAGAGTTTTTTTTATTTCCGGACAAGAGTGGTTTCATTAATTCTCCCCGGTTTCTCCGGTTAACGTTTTAGTAATGTTTCTCCCTGATATTTTATGGAGAGTATCTGATTCTCTGCTCTGGTTACGGCATCGTCTGCCAGAGGAGCGTAGGATAGGGCAGTAGTATATTGTTGCCCTTCATGTATTGCCCACCAGAGCATATTTACTATAGCCTCGCCCTTCTCTTTATCTTTTTGATTTTCATATACCAGTATCCAGGTAAATCCCACGATAGGGTAAGCTTCCGGATTGGAGGAATTGGTGAGCATAACTTTCATGTCATCAGGGAGAGTTATCCCTTCTGCCGCTTTCGTTGTGCTCTCTATTGATGGTGTGATGAAGTTGCCCGCGGCATTCTCCAGATTAGCGAAAGCAATATTATTTTGCAGGGCATAGGCCAGTTCGACATAGCCGATGGAATTGGGGAGCTGTTGTACCTGGCCGGCAACACCGGCGTTTTTCTCTCCGCCGATATCTCCAGGCCAGTCTACGGAAGTAGCGTTACCAACCTCGCTGGCCCAATCCGTACTTACTTTAGAAAGATAATTGGTAAAGATGTATGTCGTTCCGGAACCATCGGAACGGTGTACTACCGCAATATCGGCATCAGGGAGGGTAATATCCGGATTAATATCTGATATTCTGTAATCATTCCACTTAGTTATTTTCTTAAGGTAGATATCAGCCAGAACATCACCGCTGAGATTAAGTTGTCCTGAGCTTATTCCGGAGATATTGTAAATTACTGCCACCGCACCACTGGTCATGGGAATGTGCAAAATAGGGCCGTTAGCCTCTTCTGCTTTGGATTGCTGGGTTTCAGTCATAATGCCGTCACTGGCACCAAAATCGACAGTGCCTTCGGTAATTTGATTGATACCTCCACCGGAACCGATTGCCTGATAATTGATTTTTATTCCGGTATCTTTGTAGTAAACATCAAACCATTTGGTATAAAGAGGAGCCGGGAATGTTGCTCCCACTCCATTGATATTGATGCCGCTTGTTACTGTGCTGGTACTGGTAACAGTAGCCGCAGGTGTCGTAGTTGTTGTTGTACCGGTGCCGGAGCAGCCGGTAACTACTACCAGAATTGTGAAAAGCATAATTAAGGACATGAACCATTTCCGATTACGATTCATTACTTCCTCCTCTTTCAGTTAAATAATAAATTTCTTAATGTTATTGCTTCATCTCGCGATAATGAAATCTTCTTCTACTATTAGCAGGATAAGGCACTACCTTTAACGTTGGTTTAAAATTTTGTTAAAGATTTGTTAAAAATTAACTATTTCTTAATAATTATTCTGGGAATTACCAGTTCTATCATTGTCCTACTGGAGAGCAACCGAAGTATCTTGTATCTTAACTGAGTGAATACCCCCCAGCTTGCTGGGGGGTTATTATATGGTGTTCTCTATAATTACCATAGTTTAAAGCCCGGAAACAATAACCCCCCTTACCTGTAATATTAAACAACACTGCTTCTGGTCTTTGTAGCCGGTAAACCAGAGCATTGTGCGGATATATCCGATTATATTCTCTCCTCCATCACCCTATCAATACTAGAAAACCGGCAGGACAACCAATCACGGTTAGCGATACAAAAAACCTGCTGCCATTACATGCCCTTACTTTAAATAGCCTGTCCTACACTTTTACTCCTATATTGTCATTGCGAAGACACCACCATGTTCGTGACAATCCGTAGCGAGAGAGTTTTCTGTCATTCCCGTCTCCGAGCGGGAATTCAGGGTATTGGGTCATTATATCTGCCTTATTGTGTCCCCCCTTGTCATTCAGAAGCCCCGTATCAGGTATGGGATAAACTCCGCGAATAATCCTGTATCTTAACAGAGTGTGGTGGACTATAAACTAAGAACTGTTAACTGTTAACTCCCCATAGCAGGAATTCTTAAATCGTTAATCTTAAATCTTTCTTTCAGTGTTTGAACCAGAGCTTCGGTCTAAGCTGGATAATAAACATAGCAGACAGTATCAAGACCGCTCCTGTAATAATGCGTATGGTTAACTGTTCATTGCCAATCAAAACCGCAAATAGACCCGCAAATACCGGCTCCATTGTCAGTACCACTGCTGCTCGCGTGGGTGAAACCAGAGTCTGCGCCCAGACCTGCACCAGAAAAGCTACTGCCGTCGCCAGAATAGCGGTTAGACCTATTGCCCCCCAGACTTTCCCGTCGGGAGGCAGCGCGATTCCCTCAGGAGCAGCCGCTGCAAGACATATTACACTTACCGTGGCTATTTGAATCAAGGTGAAAGGATAAATATTCTGCTGCGAAGACCATTCCCCCAGGGCAATAATATGAAGGGCCACAAATACGGCACAGCCCAGAGTAAGCAATTCCCCAAAACCGAATTGCCACCCTTTCAAACTAAGTAAGGCTATTCCGACAAACGCCAGACTAACCGCAATCCAGGTATTGAAGTTAGTCTTATGACGGAGAAATATCCAGGCGACTATCGGAGTAAGCACCACGGACATTCCCGTAATAAAGCCCGAGACAGCAGCAGAGGTGTACTTCAGACCAAAAGTCTGGAAAATATAGGATGCTCCCAGCAGTATTCCGGCAACAAGGCCACGCCTGAGTTCAAGACGATTAATCCCGCGGAGACATTTAGGCTTAATGAGAAACATGACAATCGCCGCCAGAGTGAACCTCACGGCGAGAAAATCCATTACAGGCATCCGGGAAATCGCATTTTGCACCACAATGAACGTCGCACCCCAGACAGCCGTAACACCCACCAGGGATGCTAGTGCCAGAGCAGAGGATGATTTCAAATTTTGTGGCATGTATTATCTAATGTTACTTAAACGGCGATTATGCGAGAATCTTCGCTATAGTATTTTCTTTCATACAGGAGACTCTCTTTTATCAATCATTATTCTTTAATCTTAAATCAGAAAACACAACAGGAATTGGCACCTATATCAGTGTATCTCAGATTTGTAAAACTTTACTGAGAAAGATTTTGGTGCGCTCTTCTTTAGGAGCATCAAAGAGCTGGTCCGGTTGTCCCTGCTCGACAATTCTTCCTTCATCCATGAAAATCACCCTGCTGGCGGCAGCACGGGCAAAGCCCATCTCATGAGAAACTACGACCATAGTCATACCCTCTTTGGCTAAAGCCAGCATTACATCCAGAACTTCTTTAATCATCTCCGGGTCCAGAGCACTGGTTGGTTCATCGAAAAGCATAATCTTAGGATTCATTGCCAGGGCACGGGCAATAGCCACCCGCTGTTGTTGTCCTCCGGAAAGCTGCAACGGATAAGCCTGGCTCTTCTCCTCAATACCCACTTTGGTTAAAAGATTAAGCGCAATAGCCTCGGCTTCTTCCGGCTTACGCTTGCGCACTACTCGTTGGGCCAGAGTCACATTATCCAGCACTGTCAGGTGAGGAAACAGATTGAACTGCTGGAAGACCATGCCCACCTCTTGCCGGACGAGATTAATATTCTGAGCGCTTTTCAGTATAATACCATCTACGGTAATCTTACCGGTATTATAGACCTCCAGGTGATTAATACAGCGCAGAAGAGTAGACTTACCGGAACCGGATGGACCTAAAATTACTACCACTTCTCCCTTGTAAATCTCCAGACTGACATCATCCAGAGCATGAACCTGCCCGAAGTATTTATGCACATTTTCTATCTTGATAATCGCTTCTGCCATCTTTATTTTTCCAGATTCCTTCTCTTTTCCAGCCAGCTAATTAGTCGGGTAAAGAACAAAGTCATTACCAGATAGAGTAAAGCGACCATAGTCCATGTCTCAATGGGATTAAAATGAGCTGACATATATTCCCGCCCCCGTCGTGTCAGGTCAGCCATAGCGACGGCGCTGACCAGAGAGGTATCTTTGATAAGCATAATAAACTCATTGCCAACCGGCGGCATAACAACCCGAAGTGCTTGAGGTAAAATCACATAGCGCATTGCTTGCAGATAGGTCATTCCCTGACTACGGGCCGCTTCTATCTGGCCTCTGGGGATACTTTCAATACCGGCCCGGAAAATCTCACTCACGTAAGCCCCATAACAAATAACCAGACCGACCACAGCCAGTACAAAGGCATTAGATTGATAATTAGCTAAAGGTGGAAAATCAATGAGATTACCAAAACTGCGTATCACCATCGGAGCGGCAAAATACCACCAGATTAACTGTACCAGAAGAGGAATACCACGGAAAATTTCCACATACATCGTAGCCACAAAATGAATGGCCGGATTTTTGGCAATTCGTCCCAGACCCCCGATAATGCCTACAATTAAAATAAAAACAAAAGAGATAACGGTAAGCAGAAGAGTGGTTAAAAGACCATCACGGACAAAAAATACAATATTACGGTAAGGGTCAGGTTTAAAAACCATGAGCAGAATAATTATTAGGGCCACCGCTCCCACCAGCCACCACCAGGCATCTATTCTCGTCGGAAGCTCGTTGCCCGGTATAAGCTTTAGCTCACTTCCACCCGTAGCAGGGGTGGCGGTTTTCACCACCTTTTTTCTCCCCGGCATAATTCTGCCGAACTTGTTAGAGAACCAATCTGCAGACAAATTAACCTACTTAAGCCATGTCGCGGCCGCTTGATCTATGACGCCCTCACTCTTGATAGCCGCCAGACCGGCATTAATTTTATTCAAAAGGTCTTCCTTGCCCTTCGCGACAGCTATGCCGTAGTACTCACTGGTAAAAACTGCACCGACAATCTTAAGTTTATCCGGGTTCTTCCCGACATACTGCATGGCGACCGGGTTGTCACAAACAACTGCATCAACCTGCCCATTCATCAAATCCTGGAAAGCCAGACCGATATCATCATACGGTTTGGACGTAGCTGCTGCGATTTTTTGTACTTCAATATCACCGGTAGTACCCAGTTGTACCGCAACAGAACCCGCAAGGTTATCCTTACCGGTGATAGTGTTATTATTAACCTGTACTACCACAATTTGACCTGCCTCGAAATAGGGGTCTGAGAAGAGCATGTCTTTCTGACGGTCTTCTGTAATAGTAATGGAAGAAATTGCAGCATCATACATTCCCTGCGCCATACCGGCAAGTAAGGGGTCCCAGGCGACATTTTTAAATTCCACATCCAGATTTTGATTTTCCGCAATGGCCTTAAAAATATCGATATCCATACCTTCAATTTCTTTGGTTTGTTCATTGACCGACTCAAAAGGAGGCCATGTCGCATCGGTAGCAACTACAATCTTGGTAGCCGTACTGGTAGGAGTAGGAGTTGAGGATGAACTACAAGAAGTTAAAATAAGACTGGAAATAATTAACCCGATAACCAGGAACCACAGCAAGCGTTTCATTAATATACCTCCATTGTAATTAAGTTAAATTTGACTGTATCATAACAAAGACGGGAAACTTTGGAAAGTAACTGGACACTCTGCAGCAATGTTTCCATCGTGGACACTTCCTTTAGTACACTTTGGTGTACTATCATCTAAATCTCTAGCGGATAATCTGGATAATATTGTACCCCCCCTCTATTACACTTATCCAGCACTATTGGTTACCAGCTATTAGATAAACAGACAGGCACTAATATTCCTGCTCGGTACCTGCCATAGCGGGTTGATACCCTGGTATACATGACACATACTAATATTAAATGGTGGGATTAAATTTGTGCATTTTTACCATAATATAAGTGGAGGGAAAATATGAAAAGAATACTCTGTTTGATAGTAGCTATTGCTTGTCTTTTTGTACTTAGCTCCTGTTCTCTTATTGGCATTGATAATCCTACTAGTACTCCGGCAACTGTTGCTCCCAATTATCCCCAAAGTGTAGTTTATAAAATAGAATTGTCACAGGAAACTTATTTATGCTCTAGTTTCAACATCAGTAATACCGATACCGAGATATCTCTTCAATTAAGTGAGGTGTATTCGGTTTCTTCTGATGGCAAGATTACCTGGATGGGGCAACAAAAAGAAATATCGGCAGTGAAGATAGAGAAAATCTCTAAATAAACAGGGTGATAAAATAGACATTAATTGTATATCGTGGTTGTCATTGGCTATGTATTTTCATATCTTGTCTGGTTAAGTCCGGGGGAATACCTGGATCAAATATTGAGCTGCGTTGATACGCCTATGACTCTGCTGTAATCGTAGCACTTTGGGATAGTTGGAGAGTATGGAGAATAATCTAACAGAAGTATAGGTTGATAATATTGAAGGAGGTTCAAATGTCTATTTCAAGAATTACTGAAGTCAAGTCATCTTCCGCAGTTAGTTTTGATGACGCAATAGAAAAAAGGTATTGCTCGTGCCCGGAAGACTCTTACAAATGTTAAATCGGCCTGGATTTGGAACCAGGAAATACTACTGGATGATCAGGGGAAAATATCAGACTACCGGGTCCAAATGGAGATAACATTTTTGCGTGAAGAGTAGTTCACTATATGAACCTAAACTAGTAGATGAGCTGGCCCCCCCCTAATACGGATCCAGTTTAAGGAAAATCAATAAGGAGAAAACACTATGGCAGCAAAATTCGAAATCTTCAAGGGTAAAATCGGGGATTTCCGCTGGAGACTAATCCATACGAATGGACAGATTATAGCAACCTCGGGCGAAGGCTACACTACTAAGGTAAACGCAATAAACGGCATTAATTCCGTTAAAGAGAATGCCGCCAACGCGATTATTGAAGAAAAAACAGCAATTAAGAAACCCTGATTATAAAAAAGGAGGAGTATTTTTATGTTTCCATTAAGCGGTCTAATAATAGGTATAGTGTCTCTTGTCTTCGGCATTATTGTAATGATTAAACCCAAGATACTTAACTATCTCATAGGGATTTACCTCATTATTATCGGTGTTATAGCTATTATTCAGGCCTTATGACCTGAATAATAGCTTAGCTGGGGGGGCTAATAAAATCACCGGTCGAGAGATAAGCAGCTCAATAATTTGAATATGCATGCCTCAGAATAAACAACAGACTTACGCTACAAGGTATTCAGTGAAACAGTTCGGGTTTTAGATAAAAATATAAGGAGATAGCATGCTGGATAGCGTCTATAAGATAATCACAATTAGTGGATACCAGTACAGAGTCATGGGAGAAGGCGGCAAAGACTGCCGTTGAACACGCGGCAAAGACACTGCAAGATTTACGTATTGCCGAAGTTCGGGAGTTAGATATGCAAATTCTTGATGGCAAGATTATTACTTATCGTGCGAAAGTCAGGATTTCCTTTAAATACCGTGGCGGAGAGCAAGCCCAATAGATGCTTGAAGGGTCTCTTGATAGAGGAACATCGGGCAGGCTGGGGATTTAAGCCCGGGCCAATTTTACACCAGAAAGGTGACGAACAATGGGTATTGAATAGTTCCGTGATTTAAGTATAGCCATCCTGGGATTTGTGACCATAGCTGTACTTATCTTTACAGCAATACTGGTCTACCGTCTGTATCGTGAGGTAAAAGCCGTACTGTTGCTGGTTAAGGCGGCATCGAAAATCGCCCATGATACCGCTGCCCTGGTGCAAGAAGGTCCGATAGCTACGATACTGGCACTGATCCATGGTATTCGAGCATTTCATCAAAAAATTCAAAAAAAAATAAAAAAAAGGAGTAGTGAAATGGGAACTAAAACATTTAAGAGTTTTGGTATCGGCTTAATTGCCGGAGCAGTAATTGGTGGAGTTATCGCCTTGCTCTATGCACCGCAACCAGGTAAAAAAACCAGAAAGCTCATTAAGGACAAGACCACAGAATGCACGAAATACATGAGTGAAGTCGCAGATACAGTAAATAAAGAGACTGGCGGCATTGTGGATAAGGCCACTAAAGTCGTTGACAAGATCGTGGGCACAGTCAAATAAAAGACCACCGCATTATGATGATGTGGTGACGGGATATGGTCAAGAAAGACAACATTCGAGTTAAACCGGAAGGTCATGATAAAGGGCAAGGCAATCTCACCACTACCAGAAGTTATCCTGTATCAGCGGCGGGTGAGGACAGTCGAGGTTAGATGTGAGTTCAGTCGGCTTAATAATTAGAAGGCATTGGAAGCTCCTGGTTTTCATACTGGGATTGGTTTTGATTTGCTGGTTGCTCTGGGTCTTACGAAACGTCCTCCTGCCTTTTATTATTGGCTTCATTATTGCTTTAATGATCTTGCCGATTATCAGATGGGCTGAGAAACATCTCCGCGGTATGAGCAAGAGGCCACAGTTAAAACGAATTACTATTATAGTAGTAATATATCTTCTATCCCTGGTTATTATAGGTCTCACAGTTTATTATATTATTAACGTCATGGGTAAAGCTCTGTTTTCCATGGCACAGGATATTCCCCAGATTATACCGAATGGTGTGGCCGCGATAACGCGATCACTTAAATCTCTCCCGAAACTGCCTTCACTATCGATTCAGCAACAGATTGACGGGTATTTAGCGCAAGCCGGTGTGGCGCTGGGCAATTCTTTAAAAGATTTCCTTGTGCCAAGCGGGGCGCATATCCCGAGTTCTTCAGGTATGATCTTGGGGTTCGTTTCCATGCCAATTTTCATCTTTCTCATTCTGAAAGACTGGGATAAAATACGAAACAGCACTCAGGCGGTGTTGCCGACATGGGCTCTGACACACACAAAGAACCTGTTTTCCATTCTCCAAAATGTGACGGGTCGGTATATTCGCGGCCAGCTATTACTGGGGCTGGTTGTTGGTTTATGTGCCGGAGCAATGTTGTTCGCTATGAAAATTGAGTTTGCTTTGCCGCTGGCCATCATTGCCGGTCTTACGGAAATGGTACCCATGATTGGTCCCTGGGTAGGTACTGGATTAGGTCTCATCGTTACGCTTTCGACGGCACCGGAAAAGATAATCTGGGTGGGTATCGGATACATGTTGATTCAATTACTTGAGAACAACCTGCTAGCGCCCAGAATTCAGGGCTCGCAAATGCAGATTAATCCTGCATTCGTCATAATGCTCTCAGTTCTCGGAGGGTACTTTGCTGGAATCCTGGGGTTTATTATTGTTCTACCGCTCACGATGACTATACTGGCTATATTCAAGTATTTGTGGGGTAGCGCACGAGATGTTGGTATTAAATAGCTTTGTTCGATTACCTAACTCATGATAAATATTTCTACGTGATTAAACGGATAATGATTAATATGCTTGACAGAGGGGAAATAGGCCGGGTTTATGATTAATCAAATAAAACGCCTGATAGTCAGGATGCAGAGATTAAAAAACCGTCTGCTGGAAATTCCTGTAGTGCAGTTGACATACCGCACCGCAGAGGGATTGCTCAATCATGACGCCACGCAAAGAGCCGCCGCTGTCGCTTATTATGGAATGCTATCTATATTTCCGCTGCTGTTGGTACTCATTACTCTTTTTAATTATTTCTTACCTTCAATAAATCTGCAAGATGAACTGCTGAAATTTATTGGTAAAAATCTTCCCGGTTCAACAGGCATCTTGCAGCAAAATATTGTAAGTATTATAAAAATACGGGGCACGACAAGTGTGCTGAACTTAATTATCCTTTTCTGGAGTGCAAGCGCGATGTTTGGCGCCATGAGTGTTTCGATTAATCGTGCCTGGAATATTACAGGCAACCGCCGTTCTTACTTTATTAGAAAAGCCAGTGAAATGAGCATGGTATTAGGTACAGGTATTCTATTTCTTCTCTCACTGGTAGCCAGTACTATCATTTCAATTTTACGTGGAACGGTTGGCTCACCTGCAAATGAATCGATAATAGCAACGGTGGGTGGCAGGATAGTAGCATTTCTGCTGATACTGGCTGTTTTCTTGTTATTATATAAATTTATCCCGCAAACCAAAACATACTGGCGTTGTGTCTGTCCAGGAGCGCTTCTGGCCGCTATACTCTTCGAAATCGCCAGGACTTTGTTTCTTTTCTACCTGGAAAACTTCGCTAATTACCAGCTTATCTACGGCTCTATCGCCTCAATTATTATCCTGCTCGTCTGGATATACATTTCGGCATTTATCCTCATCCTGGGAGCGGAATTTACTTTTCAATACGATCGTATACGCTGTTCGGCGACTACAGAGAGTGGCACCGAGAAATAAAAGGAGGAAAAAATGGGATTATTATTAATTATTGGAATTATTCTTTTTGTTTTGTGGTTACTTGGGATGTTCGTTTTTAGTCTAGGCGGTCTTATCCATATAGCACTTGTTATCGCAGTTATTCTCATAATTATCTGGCTGCTGAAAAAAGTATTCAAGCTATTTTAGCTATTTCATGTTTTAAGTAATTCATTTTAAGCTATAATAGTTTAAATAAAATATGCTTCTGGAGTACTAGATTTTCCGCTTTCCGGGGTATTTCTGCGGTTTTCAGTGCTCATAAGGGGGAGTTTTTTATAACCAGAGGTAACCACAAATAAAAGCTGGAAATGCAAAAGTAGAAAAACGAGGTAGTAATATGATGCAAAATGCTAAATATATCCGCTGGTTTAAAGATATCAAGATTGGAGATATTTCTATTGTTGGTGGTAAAAATGCCTCTCTTGGTGAGATGTACCGTGAACTGACAAGTCAGGGGGTCAAAATTCCGAATGGATTTGCGGTAACTGCAGAGGCATATCGGCATGTAATAGAATCAGCCGGAATTCTTAACAAGCTTAAGAACACCATGACGGATATTGATAAGACTGACCTGTCAGACCTTATGAAGCGGGGGAAATTAGCACGAGATCTGATTCTAGATGCTGGTATACCCGATGAACTCTGGGCTGAAATAAGGATTGCCTATGATAAACTTTGTGAGGAATATGGTCCGGATACGGATGTAGCCGTACGTAGTTCAGCCACGGCAGAAGACCTTCCCACAGCCTCATTTGCCGGCCAGCAGGAAACTTATTTGAATGTAAGCGGGTATCCCGCTCTGAGAGAGGCTTGCAGTAAATGCCTGGCGTCTCTCTTTACCAACCGAGCCATATCATATCGTATTGATAAATAACTTCGATCATTTCGATGTAGCTCTTTCTATCTGTATGAGGATGAAAATTGTATTGTTGACTAATCTCTTCCACGGTTAACCAAAGTCCAGTTTTACCGGATATTAAGTGCTTTCTTCGACTGCGATTTTTCATATATGATACATCGATATTTTATAATTAACTCTATATAATTATTGTAGCATTCTAGTCGGCTGTCAATTTTGTGGAATGCCGTATTTAGGAACAATTTGCGGAATTTTTACCTCGTAATTGTTATATCACTGATTTTTCCCAAAATCAATAGTTTTTATAATATATTACACAAATAATTTGTCGATAATATTATTTGAAATTGTCAATTTTTCTACTTTAAAATCCCCTGCCAGAGACCCGTTGAAGATACACCCAGCATCGGCACGAAGTGCCGATGCTGTAAATAGTAAGTTAGATGATTGGGTAACAATGTGAGTAATAGAATAAGGTTTTGGGGATGAGCATAAACATGAATATTGTGATAAACTTAAGTGAATAGATAAAACATGGAATCGTATATAGGAAGAGTATTCTCCACACTTACTTGATGCTTATTTTCTCATCGGAAAGGAGCTTAGAAATGGGCAAGAAAATAACTATGGTGTATATATTCCTTGTAATTTCTACTTTATTGCTAGTGGGATGTAGTCAAGCTGGTGGACTAGGTTCGGTAGGAAGTGTAATAGTCCCCTATAAAGATGATAGTTTCACAATCAAGCCATTATCAAAAGCGTCTGGCACAGTAGACATGAGAAATGGTGCTATCTTCGAAGGCTATTTGACCATCAGGGGTGGCAATAACGACATTGAATTTTATGTTCAAGATTCATATGGTAAAAAAGTATTAAGTGCTGGTAGAGTAACAGGGCGGTATGATTTTAATTATAAAGCTACATCTGAGGGATTTCACACGTTTTATTTTGATAACAATTTTAGCGTATTTACCACTAAAGAAGTGTTTATTCATTATCGCATTAGATAACGAGTATTTTTAGAGTATTGACATAAATGAGTATGGCTTATTTATTGATGACTTAATTATTTTGTATGCTTTGATATATTTTAAGGCTATCCTCAAATTTAACTGATTTTGTATATAGTAGCACCATATTTAATGATGACCAGCCACCCAGTCTCATAATATGCTCAACATCAATACCTGCTCTGTGTAGATTAGAAGCAAATGTTCTTCTAAAGGTATGAGGATTAGTTGGTAAGCCTGTTTCCTCACCTAATCGTTTTAGCATTATCTGAATACCGCGACATTCTAAATTCCAAATATTACATGTATTGCTATTCACAACCTGCTTAAGTAATTGTGCAGTGTATTCTGTGAATGGGGCTAGTCTCTGTTTCTTGCCTTTACCCCAAACAGTTATAGTGTTGTTGTTCCAATTGATATCTTCCGCTTTTACTGTAGCTAACTCGCTCAATCTCATTCCACATTTCAAATCATGCAAATATTGCCTGATACCATCAGCGGTAAGTTGATAGTGGTCAACAAAGCGTTGCAGAGACCAACGGTAAAAATCAATTGTGGCAGGACTCGTACCTTCTCGTCTTGAATTGAGGAATTTTGTTAACAAAAGTGGTAACCCGTTGTTAACAACTTTGGCTATCAGGGTTGCTGCATTTCGGCGGTTTTGTGAATAAATACTGGTGAGCCGTATGGGATTCGGACCCATGACACCTTGGTTAAAAGATACAAGACGAACGTACTAAAGGCTGTAAAATAGTATCGCTACATATTGAGAATGCTGAAAAAGTCAAGGATTTGCTGTGCAAAGTGCGTGTCCTTACTTGTACTACCTATTGATACCTCGGCTCCAGATATCAAGAACAATCTTTGTAATACCTGGCAGCCAAACACGATTTCGGGTGATAGTTAGATAATTTTACGGCGTAACTGTCCAAGCGATAAGAGAGGTCGGAATGAGAATAAAATTGATAGTTATCCCGTTGTGCATGATATTACTGGTTGCTTTATTCGGTTGTGTAAGTCAAACACCTGCGCAATCGCTTACTTCGACACCACTACCTGTTACATCAGCCCCACAGCCACCCATTGGCTTCTTATTGTATGACGACGACGTAAATAGGTTCTCTATCCTCTATCCTGAAGAGTGGGAAATGATACCGCCACAAGGAACAGAAAGAATTAAATATGCACTGGTAGGTTTTTGGAATCGCCAGCAAAATGCCACTCTCAACTCTTTTTACGTTATGAAAGCGGATTTACCTAACGAAATGGATGTCGAGGACTATTTTGAATTGGAGAAAACATATTTCCCAGGTGAATACGGAAATTATACCTCCATTTCGACAAGTACCTTAAATTTAAATGGGGAGAAGGCTGTTAAACATATATGGAGTTTTACGCTTGGTAGCGACACTCTAAAATATGCAAGGCTGTACCTGATAGATGACAAAGTAGTATGGCTTTTAGAAGCTGGGTGCTCAATTGAATCTTTCAATGATTACGAAAACACCTATGATACTATGATGTCAGAATTCTGTATTCTACGTTAGTGATATTAGATGAGGTTTATACCGAAAAGTGGTGGCCTGCTGTGCTAGCAGTCATAAGTGCCTTAAAGTAAAAAAAGGAGAATAAATATGGGATTATTTAAAACTCTTTGGAAAGCAGGTTCGTGGTGGGCCGCTCTCATTTGGTTTATTTGTGGAGGTCTTGCCACTTGCATTTGGGGGTACATATTTTTTTCAGGCGGTAATCTCATCTATGGAGCTATATTCATATGTTTTCTTGTATTTTCAGTCTACTATTTGGTTAAATTTCTGAGGCTTATTTTGGGTAAGCGTAAGGTTAATTAGGGAGAGTATCGTTTTCCTCAAGCGTATGTATATGCTCATGGTAATTTGTTTCTATCAGCATTGTAAATATAAAAAGGAATAGCCCAGGTTATCCCCGGACTATCTTCTGAAAATGGACACGGAAACAGCGAAATCTTTTATCATCCCTTAAATATTTATCCAATCTTCAGTACCATCTCAGTCTCAATTAGTGCAATTACATTCCGCACGCCCAATCATTCATCACGTAGTACAATATACAGTCAATATAGCGAATTAAATCATCTAAAATGTAA
>DDXZ01000060.1 GCA_002347295.1 Dehalococcoidia bacterium UBA2247
TCCTTCGGCAGTGAAATGCTTACAGAACTCCCGGGATAGCTGTCTCACTTTCTGCGCTTTCCCGGAAGAGGAATGGATTTCTCTGCGTACTACCAATGTCATTGAGCGGTTGAACAAAGAATTCCGGCGGCGGACCAAACCGATGGAGATCGTGGCCGGGGAGCATGCCTGTTATACTCTGTTAGCCTTTATCAGTATCTGGATGGAAATATATTGGAAGTCGAACCCTGTAGGGAAAGTGCGCTACAATCTCCCATCCCTGCGTAGTTTAATTCAGGGAGATTTCACACAATCTACTTGACAGCACCCTGGCTTCTTCCTTCCTCTTTCATCAAGAATTACTATTTAAGCCTTCTCATATTGATTAGGAATAACCGGGTCTAGCATTTTACCGCCTACTGTTACTGGCTTTGCATCAATTAATATCCAGGCTATTCTCGTGGGATGCGCACTATTGAAATGCCAAGCATGAATTGTCCCGCGTTGAATAATCACATCACCGGCTTTGAGATGGACAGTCTTTTTATCATCGAGTTCCAGGTCAACTTCACCTTCAAGTACCAATCCATAATCCACAGAGTTAGTTCTATGCATTAATCCCGCTGGCTGATGCGGATCCATCTCCATTATACGAAATACAGTACCGCCTAGAAGAGTAATACCGCCCACATCACAATTTCCCTCATCTTTAGTTCCATTATTGTTTGCTGGACTACTACTGGTTGTCCACATTATGCAGCCCATCTTCCCCTCCTCCACCACGTCATCAGATAAAAATATCGCTCGCCCATCTCGGTCATGTCCAGTAACCACACGCCTTACTTGAAGTGCCATAGCTAACCTCCTAATTGTACAATATTATTTGATAATACTACTCGGTAATAAGAAACTGGTTTAACAATATTTTCCCACTGATTCTATTATTTATTAGTACTAACACTTATAAGTTATTTTTATACCCAAATACTATGGGGCATCTTAAGATCAGATGTTTTTCCCCATTTTCGTATTCTCCCGGTTAATAAAAACCCTTTTATCCTGGTTATATCTTTTTAACTGCTCTGCAAACAATAATTCTGATACAATTCTTCCAGCAATCAAGGTTTCAGGTGACAGAAAAAAGTATTGATTTATTAATCTCAGCAACATTAGAGCAACCTGTAGCTGTCATACCATGCTTTAATTGTGCCGCAATCTGATTAAATAATAATTCAATCCCCCTTGAGCCATCCGCCATTAAAGCAGCTACTACTGGAAAGCCAAATCCTACAGCTTTTGCTCCCAGAGCCAGCCCCTTAAGTGCATCAATACCTGACGCAAATCCGCTATCAACAAGAACTGTCAATTTCTTCCCCGCAACATCAACAATAGCAGGAAGTGCCATCGCTGAAGGAAGCCCAAAAAGAAATGAATTTGCGGAATGGTTACTGACTACTATAGCAGATGCTCCAATTTCAATAGCTTTTTGGGCATCACTAACATTTAATACACCTTTGATTATAAATGGCAATTTTGTCTGAGATATGAGTTGCTTTAATTCTTCAGATCTCTGCGGGCCACGCATTGCGGTTCCTTCCAGTCTATCACCATTTAATCTTCCCAGAGCATGGTCAATATCCATGCCCACGGCAACGCACCCGCGTGTCTCCGCATCACGAACCTTATTGTAAATTAGATCGCTACTACGATATGGTTTAACAATTTTTATTACAGGAGCCCCGGTATCTATCACGCTCTGTAATTCATCGGAACCACCGATACCAAGCATCATTAATGATCCACATTTAGCTATTCCTCTCCCAATATCCACTGCCCAGGACTTAGACATGAAAGGTAATGCAGAAACAGCCGAACAAAATATAGGAGCTTTCAATTTTCGGCTGAATAGAGTAATACTGGTATCTGCTTCTACCGTATCTATAAAATGTGGCCTGAAAAAAAGCGTATCAAGATATTTTCGGCTTTCTATACTGGTAGCAGTATTATAATTACCGAGAGAAACCGATAATTTTACACCTGCTCTCTCAAGATTCTCTTTACCTATAGAATATATCTCGGCTATTGTTGGTAATTGCTCTTCATCCATTATCTTTTTTCCTTTCTTATATATTATATGAGACTGCTGAAAAAAGCTACCTTGAAGCGCCATCCCCAGAATGGGCAATCAAATTTCTTTTAACCGTTCAAACAGAGACTTTCCCGGCAACCTTTAGCTTCAACTCAACCCATTTCCTCCTTCTTTTTATCCCTTCTTCAACCCGGTGTCATTATTAGCTTGAAATAGGCACAGTTATTCTCTGGCGAGCTTTCCCATAGAACGACCTATTCCCACAACTACGATAAAATAGGAGCTTAACTATCCTCTTCAGGTTACAGGCAATAGCTGTCATGGTAAACTGGATGGCCATCTTAGTCCGACCCCAATAACAAGCCTCCTTAAGTCCGTGGAACCTCTTAAGCTCAGCAAATTTTCGCTCTATCTTCGGCCTCTCCCTCTGGGCTGCAATTATCTCTGACTTCATCTGATGTTTCCTTAAATGGGGACTCTTCCTGTTCTTTTTAATGATGATGGCTGAGGTCGTTCTTTTCCTTTTGAGCAGGTGGTGATTCTTGTTGCTATCATAAGCCTTGTCGGCAGTGGTCATTCCCGACTGGGTATCCACTACCTTCGGGAACTCCTTGCCATCACTATCATTGCCCGGGGTGGTACCCAGTTTAGTCATAAGTTCGCTATCAGAGTCCGTGCCATAGGTATACCGTCGCTATCCACTATGTGGCGCAGCATGAGGAAATAACCCTGGGCATCCTCCTGCTCCTGGATTGCACCGTGCGCAAGGATGGAATTTCACGTTCTCTTTTGTACTCGTTTTCCGAAAGGAATAGCCAGAATAATAGCTGCAATACCGCAAACGGCAGTGACCATAAAGGCGATAGAATAGCTACCGGTGCTATCAAAAATATATCCCCCTAACCAGGGACCAATCAAACTACCGACGGCGCTGGTTAAATTAACAAATGCCAGTAATTTACCCAGTTGCTTTAATCCATAAGTTTCAGTAACGATGATATTAAGAATGATAAAGGAGCCGCCATAGGCTATTCCGTATATTACTGCCGATACGGGCAATAATTTTGCCCCTATGGGACTGGCAAAATAGAACATCAGAGCGGCCATGATTGCTCCGCAGGCAATAACAATAGAACGGCTGCCCAGTTTATCTGCCAGGTGCCCGGCCTCGATTTTACTGGCAATACTTACTCCTCCCACAATGGTCATCAACATCGCTGCGCTCGTTGCTGCCATACCGCTGTCTTTGGCAAAGTTTACCAGATGGGTATTGACCATAAACATAACCAGGGACAGCACCATTTTAATCCCCATAATGAGCCATAACTCACGACTTTTCAGAGCCTGTTTTATTGTGACATCCTGTGTCGTATGAGGAGAAGAGGAGGTTATTTTTGTGGCTGTATCTGTATCGTCGGGAATTACCCCGTAAGGCAGCAGTCCTTTTTCTGACGGGTCGCCCCTGATAAAATAAGCGGCAATACTGAATACTACCAGACATACGATGCCATAAATAACGAAAGTATTACGCCAGCCGTGATTGATAAGCAGATACTGTGATAGTGGTGCGATAGTCATCATTCCTGCGCCTACGCCGGCACTCTGCACTCCAATAACAAATCCCCGTCTCTTTACGAACCAGCGGGCCAGGGTTGCCGTAAAAATAATCGCGGTGGAGCTGATACCGAATCCCACCAGAAAACCCAGAGAGAGATATAATTGCCAGAGGTTACCGGCACGGCTGGCGATAAATAATCCGATACATATCGTTATTCCGCTTAAACCTAGAGGGAGCCGAGGACCGATACGGTCCAGAATCCAACCGTAAAATAGTCCTGCTACGAAAATTGTACAGATGCAGATAGAAGAAACAATGGATATTTCTGCCCGGTTCGCCTGGAAAGCCGTCTGGAGGTCGCTGAAGAAAACGCCATAGGCATAATAGAATCCCCATGCGAAGAGGCTGCTCGTAAAAGAGCACAACAAAACTATCCAGCCGTAGAAAGAGCCCTGGTGTGGGGTACCAGACAGATTATAAGTATTATAATTTGGTTCTACTTTAGAAATGAAATTACTCCTGCTATTTCGGAAAGTTTGATGCTAACACTGGAGTGAAAGAAAGTCAAAGGAGTAGTCCGCAGTTTAGAGCATCCCCACTCTACAAGATTTTCACAGATGCTTAAGCATTCTCATAATAACAACAGAGAGGAGTTATTTTATGCCATCCAGTGCTCGGTTAGCCAGGTAATCCGCCCGGGAATTTTGTTCTCGGGGAACATGACGAATATTATAGGACGAAAATTTTTTTAACAGTTGCATCGCCCGTTGCCATAACGGCTGGAGCTGGAGATTCTTCACCCTGTAGTTGCCTTTTATCTGCTGGACTACCAGAATGGAATCCATGCGGATATCCACTTCCTGTGCTCCCATCTGCAGTGCTTCTTCCAATCCGGTAATGAGCGCCTGATATTCCGCCCGGTTATTCGTCCCCACCCCGATACTGTGCGATATTTCCATTAATTTATTCCCGTTATCCTCTGTCAGCAGAACTCCGATACTGGCAGGGCCGGGATTACCCCGGCAGGCACCATCAGCGTAGATTATCATTGGCATCCTTTTCTTATGAGTTTTATTCCTGTGCCATAAGAATACTATAATTATCACTTGAAGAGAAGCGTATGTAAATATACAATGCGTATTGGATACTTACCGGGTCCTTTAATTTGCTGGCATCATTGGTATCATTAGTACTATGCAAAGTCGAGGCGATTAATAATCGACAATAAATTTAATTTTGGGAGGGAAGGTTAATGTATGATTGGTTTATTAATACGGGTATTAGAGTAATAGTAATTATTGTTATAGCAGTAATTCTTTACCTTATCTTTAAGAAATTAGTACCCAGATCGATAAAGAGGTTTGTTTTCCATCGTATGGAGGGTGAATTGGAGTCGGAAATAAATAAAAGAGCAGATACTCTCTCATCCATACTGGTTACCGCTATAGGAATTATTATTCTGATAATTGCTGTTTTTACTATTTTGCCCGAGTTTGGAATCAACATTACGACTCTGGTTGCCGGGTTAGGTGTTGGGTCTTTAGCTATCGCTTTTGCTGCTCAAAGCTTGATAAAAGATGTTATCAATGGTTTTTTTATTCTTTTTGAGGATCAGTATCGGATAGGTGATGTGGTTAATATTGCCGGAATCGGGGGAGCTGTTGAAGAGATAGGATTACGGCGCACTATATTACGAGATCTTGATGGGCATGTGCATTCTATACCTAATGGAAAAATTGAAGTATCAACGAATCTTACTAGAAAATATTCACGGGTAAACCTTAATATATCAGTAGGATATGGCGAAAACTTAGAAAAAGTAATTACTATTATTAATAAAATATGTCAAGAGATGGTTAATGACCAAAAATGGAAAGACGATTTTATCTCAACACCGACGGTATTGCGAGTAGATAATCTGGGTGATTCCGGTATTGAGATAAAGATTTTAGGAGATACCAAACCTTCACGCCAATGGGATATTATGGGAGAACTCCGACTACGAATAAAGAACACTTTTGACCATGAAGGTATAGAAATACCGTGGCCGCATACTAAAGTATATTTTGGCAATAGTATCAGTGAAATAAGCAAGAATTAAACCTACGGATCACTCTAAAAATCAGAATCAGGGATACTCCTTTGTTAAGTGGGGCTGGTATTGTTATTGCAAAGGCAGACAGTGTCTATGGAGATATGCCTTTGTCCGTGTCATTACGGGCATGCCGCAGGCAGGCGTGGCAATCCGGTAGGGTGGGGCGTAATCATCTATCTAACCATTCCGTTGTAAGCTTGTCCCGTACTGGATACGGGAATTCACAGCCATACCTTGCCGTAAGCCGGAGTGCTAGGTGTTTGCCCATTCTTTGAGCAATATGGGTCATGGGAATATCTTGCTCATGGAGTTCCCAGCATAGAGAGTTATTAATGTTTCATTTGTCATATCCATATTCTACATGGAATGTCGGATATTTACGGAAACATTACGATTTGTATGTTGCCAGTGCCAACTGATGTCACTTTTGCCATACACTTAATTTGCGGAGGTCTCTCATGGTATCTACTCCGAGCTCGTAGCTGACTGCTGATCGCTACTTATGCGGCACACACTGCGGGGGACGTACCAGTAATACCGGAACACAGGCAGTGTGTACGAGGCGGTCTGCCGTGCTCCCCATCGCCCAGCGGGTGATACCGGAGAAACCATGTGTGGTCATAACAATGAGGTCAACATTGTTTTTCTCGGCATATTCTCCGATTGTCTCCGCGGCTTTGCCAACAAGAACATCTGTTTGAGCGGTAATGCCGCTATCTTTAAGCCTTTTCTGGACCAGGTTAAGATATTCCCAGGCTTCTTTTCTCATCTCTTCTTCAATATTCTGCAGGTCTTTTTCTGTAGGCATAGAACGCCCTTTTGAAGGGATAGAAACACGTCGTTCAATAACCTGGATGACAACAACATCGGTGACATGGCATCCGGAAGCAATAGCTTCTACGTGGGGAATAGCTGTTTCGGCCAGAGATGAACCATCCAGCGGGACAAGAATTTTCTTATACATCTTTTCTCCTTTATTCATTATTGATGGTATGATAAAGCAATTATAGCATAATGTGACTGAAATTCGTGATAGTGTCAAGGTATAAAATTATCAATTGCTCGCATGGTAGTTCTCTCGAATCCGTAACGGTGACGATATTTGACAACCCGGTTATGTCGCTCTACCATGAGATAATGGTGCTCTAAAGGGAGTGGATAGTATGAATAGCTGGATTAACCTGTTAATTTTAACTTTCGTCCCATTATTTATTGTTATTGATGCGCTCGGTACCGCATCAATAGTGGTAGCGTTTGTGGGCGATATGGAGCAGGCGTCCCGGCGTAAGATAATGAATTCTGCTATCGCTACGGCTACTGTTATTGGTCTTGTCTTTCTATTCTTCGGCCAGTTTATTTTAAATGTGATGGGTATCTCGGTAGGCTCTTTTGCTATTGGCGGAGGTATCGTGCTTCTGGTACTTTCTATCAAGCAAGTAATAACGGGCCAGATGGTGGATATGATTGCGACACGGGAGACAGCGGCTATCGTTCCTATTGGGACTCCCTTAATCGTAGGACCGGCGACAATAACGACATTGTTATTACTGGTGACTCAATATCCGATATATATTGTCCTCCTCTCTTTTATTTTGAACATGTTGCTCACATGGGGAGTTTTTCTTCTGGGTGAGCGGATTGTACGTGTGCTGGGACATTCGGCACTGAATGTAATTTCTCGTGTCTTCAGTCTATTACTGGCGGCGATTGCGGTCAGTATGGTCATTAATGGTCTTAATTTACTCGGTCTTCCTATTGCTGCCGGATAGTACGGCGGTTTTAAGCGCAGGTTATTTGTAGTACAAGGAACTTAATTTCCTATGCGAAAAAATCCCACTCTCTATGAAATTAATACTCGGATATTTATGCAGCGGCTCTCCGCGAAATATGGCCGCCCTCTGACACTGGTAACAGTTCCCCGGGAAGAATGGGGAACTGTTGTCAGTAAGGGGTTTGATTTTATCTGGCTTATGGGTGTCTGGCAGCGCAGCCGCGCTTCGCGGGAGGAAGCATTAAATAACGATGTTTTACGGCAGCGTTATGATATTGTCTTACCCGGTTGGAGTGATGGCGATATAGACGGCTCACCTTATGCTATTGCAGAATACACCCTGGATTCTGGTCTGGGTGCTCCCGGTGATGTGACGCGGCTTAAAGCGCAACTTAATAGCCTGGGTGTCCGGCTGATACTGGACTTTGTCCCGAACCACCTCGCACGCGACCATCGCTGGACAGGTACGCATCCGGAATGGTTTGTCCGGGGAGAACAAAAAGACGTCTGTGTGCATCCTGAGCGATACTTCTCTCCCGATGGTAAAATTTATCTCGCGCATGGCAGAGACCCTTATTTCTCCTCCTGGGCGGATACGGTGCAGCTAAATTTCTTTTCGGAAGAGTCGCGGCAGGCCATGATAAATGAATTACGCTATATTGCGGAAGTGGCAGACGGCGTGCGCTGTGATATGGCGATGCTGGCGCTCAACAGCGTTTTTCAGCAGGTATGGGGAGATGTGGTTAAAGAAAAACCGCTCAAAGAAGAATTCTGGACTGAGGCGATTGTACAGGTGAAGCAGGAGCATCCGGAATTTCTCTTTCTGGCGGAAGCTTACTGGGGGCGGGGACCGGAGTTACAAAAACTGGGGTTTGATTTTACCTATGATAAGACGTTATACGATAAACTGGTATCGGCTGCATCTCCGGAAATCGGAGATTACTTGAAGGAAAACGATATCAATCTGAACCGGAGTGTACATTTTATTGAGAACCATGACGAATCACGTGCTGCCGCTGTTTTTGGCAAAGAAAAGTCATTAGCTGCGGCTGTCATCATGGCTACTGTTCCCGGGATGAGGCTCTTTCATGACGGGCAACTGGAGGGACGTAAGCTGCATCTTCCGGTCCAGATGGTGCGCGCACCGGAAGAGGTGGAGGATGTTGCGATAAAAAAATTCTACCGGCACTTACTGGAAATCTGTCAGGACTCCCTTTTTCATGACGGTGAATGGATAGTACTTGAACCGCAAGAAGCATGGCCGGGTGATGAAAAATACCGTAATTTACTTTCCTGGTACTGGCAGCAGGGAGAACAGGTGAGACTGACTGTAGTGAATTACTCTGCGGAACAAGCACAGTGCTGGCTTTCTCTGCCCTTTCTGGCTGAAAGAGAGAAAGACGTTATTTTTCATGATTTACTGAGCAGCATTTCATATCCACGAGAGATATTTGAATTAAAGAATAAAGGGCTATATATTAGTCTGGCACCCTGGCAGACGCATATATTAGAAATTGATTAGAATAAACATAGTTATATAGGTTGTATAGTATGAGTGAAAGTCAGTCAAAAAATAAAAAGGGCATATTGAATATAACAAAGAAAATCGAAAGGATACTGGTGTCCCCAAAGTTAAAGGGGCGCCGACGCTACAGCCGAAAGGTTTACCGGCGCTTGCTGCGGAGGAGAATAAGAAACGATTTCCTCACGGGACTACTTGTTATTGTGCCTGTGAGTGTCACTATTATTATTCTCGAGTGGGTTTTTCAAAGTCTCGATAATATATTACAGCCGATTATCCGGGTAATCTGGGGGCGTAATTTACCGGGTGCCGGTTTTGCAGTAATGATTATCCTCATTTTTTTAATAGGACTGATTACCAGTAATGTTGCCGGGAAAAGGCTGGTCAGTTTTCTCGAATCTCCCTTGCGTAAAATTCCCGTTTTACGCACTATTTATCTCGGTATCAGGCAGATTCTGGAAGGATTTTCCTCCAACAAGAAAAGGAGCTTCCGCCAGGTAGTACTGGTGGAATACCCCCGCGCTGGTATTAAGAGTCTAGGCTTTGTTACCAATATTACCACTGATGCTACTGGTGATAAGACGTATTATGTTCTTATTCCTACAGCACCGAATCCTACCTCCGGCTTTCTCGTTGTTGTTACCGAGAAAGATATTATCCCTACCCATCTTTCCGTAGACGACGCCATCGGTGTTATTGTTTCCGCAGGTACTTTTTCACAAAAAGATATGGAACAACTGCAGGGTGAGATAAACGCAGTAAAAGAACAAGAGAAAGAGAAAAAAAAGAAGAAGAAATAGAAATATCTCTTTTTACTTCACTACAATATTTATCAGCCGTCCCGAAACATAGATTATTTTCATAATTTCTTTGCCATTGATGAAATTCTGTATTTTCTCCAGTCCCAGTGCTGTTCTGCGGGCATCTTCCTCACTGATAGAAGCGTCTACAGTTATTTTATCACGCAGTTTGCCGTTTACCTGTACCACCAGGGTTATTTGCTCGTCTATTATCAGTTGCGTATCCCAGGCCGGGAAACGCTGCTGGTGGATACTATAGGGATGTCCTGTCCGTTCCCAGAGTTCTTCTGTAATGTGAGGCACGGCCGGAGCAGATATTAACAGTAGTGATGTGATGGCTTCCTTCCATACGGAACGGCATACCGATTTTGCTGTCCGCACATCGTCCAGATAATTGGTCAGTTCCATTAAAGACGCAATCATGGTATTAAAACGGAACTGTTCCAGGTCTTCACTCACTTTCTTAATCGTTTTATGCAGTATGCGGCGCAGCGCCAGTTCGGCAGCATCATCGGGAGAAGTATCCGGGAATATTACTGCCCCGGTTTGGGAGATACTCCAGAAACGGTTCAACCAGCGCGAAATACCGTTAATGCCGTTATCATTCCATTCTCCGCCCTGGGACCATGGTCCCAGGAACATGAGATAGGCACGTACCGTATCTGCACCTACTTTATTGACATAATCTTCAGGTGTTACCACGTTATCGCGGGACTTGCTCATTTTCTGTTTTAAATAAATAATGGTGCCCTGGTTAAACAGACGTGTAAACGGTTCGTTGAAGTGGATTAGCCCCAGGTCACGCAACACCTTAATAAAAAAGCGGGCATAGAACAGATGCATTACAGCATGTTCCGCACCGCCGGTGTACTGGTCAACCGGCATCCAGTATTTTATTTTTTCAGGATCAAAAGGACCCTTATCATATCCGGGACTGGTATAACGTAAAAAATACCAGTTGGAACACATAAAGGTGTCCAGTGTATCGGTCTCGCGTTTTGCTGGGCCGCCGCACTGCGGGCAAGTGGTATTGACAAAGGAATCCACATATTTCAGAGGGGATTCTCCTGTTGGTTTGAATTCGGCATCATCAGGTAATGCCACTGGTAAGTCTTTCTCCGGGACAGGAACAATGCCACAGCGGGAGCAATAAATCATGGGAATCGGAGTGCCCCAGTAGCGCTGCCGGGAAATGAGCCAGTCACGCAGGCGGTAGCTTGTCTTCCGGCCGCCGAAATTCTTGTTCTCGATATAATCATTAATCGCTTCGGTTGCTTTATCATTGGGCATACCATTAAATTGATTGGAATTTACCATATTGCCCGGGCCGACATAAGCTTCCGATAATTCTCCGGAAGGCATGTCTGGCGGAGCGACCACTGTTTTGATGGGTAATCCGTATTTTTTGGCAAAGGCGAAATCGCGCTCGTCATGAGCCGGTACGGCCATGACCGCTCCTGTACCGTAACTGAGCAGGACGTAATCAGCAATAAAGATGGGGATTTTCTCATTGGTAAGTTTGTTCAGGGCATAAGCCCCGATGAAAACGCCGTCCTTTTCCTTTGCTGTGGAAAGCCGTTCGATTTCCGTGCGGTGGCGGGCAGTCTGAACATATTCTTCCACTTCTTTTTTCTTATCGGGAGTGGTTAATTTCTCTACCAGGGGATGCTCCGGTGCCAGCACGACAAAGGTAACGCCGAAGATAGTATCAGGGCGGGTGGTAAAGACTTTTAGCTCCTCATCGTTTCCCGGCAGGCCGAAGGTTATCTCGGTACCCACGCTCTTACCAATCCAGTTCCGCTGCATGATTTTGATACGTTCCGGCCATTCTACGTCTTTAAAATCAAGCAGTTCTTCAGCGTAATTGGTGATGCGGAAGAACCACTGTTCACGGGCGGAATGTTCTACCAGTGTCTCGCAACGCTCGCAATGGCCGTCTATAACCTGCTCATTTGCCAGCACCGTCTGGCATTTCGGACACCAGTTTACCGGTGCTTTGGCACGGTAAGCCAGGCCCGCTTCATACATTTTGAGGAACATCCACTGTGTCCAGCGGTAATATTCCGGCAGGCAGGTGATGACTTCTCGATCCCAATCATATACAGCACCGATACTTTTCAACTGGCGGCGCATATTTTCCACGTTCTGTAATGTCCAGGTGCGCGGATGGATACCGCGTTTAATGGCGGCGTTCTCGGCGGGCAGGCCGAAAGAATCGAATCCCATCGGGTGCAGTACGTTATAACCCTGCATTCGTCTGAAGCGGGCGGCAACATCGGAAGGAGCCATGGCGTACCAGTGACCAATATGGAGCGCCCCCGAGGTGTAGGGGAACATGGTCAAGGCATACCATTTGGGAAGGGAGGGATCTTCCGTTACCTTGTAAAGTTTATCCTTTTCCCAGCGCTGCTGCCATTTCACTTCAATTTCAGGGGCATTATATTCGGTATCTGCCATTCCTTTTCACTCCGATTCCTTATTTCACCACTATATTATTGCCATATTGTACCACAAGGATGAAGTTTTTCCACAGGCACAAAATACCTGTTTCTTCAGCCATCCCGGAAACCGGCGCGAGATTGAACAAAACGGCTGCGTAGTTGCCCGCAGCCGGCCGCAATATCCAGCCCCATTCTCTGGCGTACCGTACATGTAATATGAAAGCGGCGTAACTCCTGCTGGAACATGAGTACGTTGTTGCGGGCGGATGCCTGGAATCTGGCATCATTACCCGGATTAGCCGGGATAAGATTAACATGACAGTTAAGTCCTCCCAGCAAAACCGCCAGCTCGCGCGCCTGCTCCGGAGAATCATTGATTTTGCGAAGTAAAGTATATTCAAAACTGACACGGCGTCCTGTTTTTTCGTAGTATTCCCGGCAAGCAGGAATAAGCTTTTCCAGAGGATATTTGCGATTAATCGGCACCAGCTTACTGCGCAGTGTATTGTTCGCCGCATGCAATGATATCGCCAATCCCACCTGCAACTTTTCCTCACTGAGGAGTTTTATCTGCGGTATTACTCCTGCAGTAGAAATTGTGATATGCCGCACCCCGAGAGCAAATCTCTGCGGCGAGGTAAGTGTATGCAGAGATTGCATCAGGGATTCGTAATTTAATAGAGGCTCACCCATGCCCATAAATACGATATTGGTTATCGCATGTCCCTGTTCCTTAAGACGATAAGCAAAGTAAAGTACCTGGTCAATGATTTCACGGGCAGAAAGATTACGTTCAAACTCCTGCTGGCCGGTAGTACAAAAGGAACAACCTACAGGACATCCCACCTGGGTAGAAAGACAAACGGTATAACGTTCCCCTTTACTATTTTGAGAATAAGGCATAAGAGCCGACTCAATGGTGCTTTCATCAGCCAGACGGAATAAAGTTTTTACCGTGCCATCCTTTGCCGTTAATTCCTTTACAGGAGTAAGACAGTGTAAGGAAAAATCTTCGCTTAATTTCCGGCGAAAAGCAGCCGGCAGGTCGGTCATTTCGGTAAAAGAACGGGCATATCCCTGATAAATCCAGCGCTGCAACTGCTGCGCCCGGTGTGCCGGCTCTCCCATACCGGTTACCCGTTCTTTAATTTCAGAATCCGTTAAATCAAGAATACATTTTTGAGTCGTCACAGGGATTTTTTCATATCCATTATTAATAGATATCCCGGTTATTATTGATTTCTATTGCCTGTCTGATAGCCGCATTAAAAACAATGCTTTTACCTTCACATAAACCCCATTCCACTGCGTCTGCTGCCTTCATTAATTCCTCACAGGAAAGCCGTCTGCCTATCAGACATATCGCCTCTTCCTGTATGTCTCCAACAGAAATAGTAAATACAGCCTTTTTATCATCTTGTAAATCATTCATGGGTTAATTGCCTCTATACCCTTGTTTTGCTTCTATAATGAACCATAGTAAGCTAATTTGTCTCAGTATTAGACGAGTTAAACCGAACAAGCTCATCCCAATCAATCGACCCATCCACCACAAATTTTTGATTAAACTCAAGAGTAAACTTATTAATGATTGCAGAATATTTCTTAGTAAATTCCGCGTTCTTTCTTTTTGCAGAATAACCCAAAGGTTTAATTATTTGTAAATAAAGCTCGTCGTTACCGGAAATAAATTCCCAGAATTTTTGACCACAATATTTATAATAATCTCCACGGTCAGAAGCATTTTGACGTCCATAACAACACCCGTTGACAGCTATGACGTCAAGCCTGGCATTGCTGGTACGTAAAGTCCGGGCAGCTTTTTGAAAATCCTCTCTCATCTTCCTTATCTGGCTACTATTCCCCCAATTGGGTCCGGATTTTATAGCAACAATATAACGTTTACCATCCCTATTAAATTCCAGATCAATCCCTTGAGCAGAAGATTTCCACCCGCTGTAAGCTTTTTGATTTATAAAGATAGCAAGGTCTTCTAAATAATTTCCAAAGATTGCTTCTTCCTGAGAAGAGAGATGTGCGTCAAGCAATATTTTTACCATATCCTGAGCAAGATTTATATCCTTTGCTTTAAACAGATATGGATTTTTTCTTTTCAGAATCGTGTCTAACTTGAGCTTTTGTAAGCTTTCCAATCTCGCTTTATGAAAGCTACCAATATTACGCTGGACATAACTTTTTACATCCCTAATATTATCCTGCATAAACTTTATCCGAACTATTATTCTCTGGTATTAGTGGTATCTGAGGGCGTTTAACTTTTGCAATCTGTTGTTCCGCAAGAACGCAATATTTATGCATCGCTTCAATACCAACATAATGGCGGGCAAGTTCTATACAAGCTATCGCTGTTGTTCCAGAACCCATAAATGGATCAAGCACTATATCACCCTGATTAGTAAACAATTTAATAAACCAACTTGGCAAGACTACTGGAAACGACGCGCTATGGCCACGGTTAGCACATTCAGTAGCCAGATGTAGTACATTAGTTGGATAGACAACCTCTTTACCTAACCAATTAGAAATATTCTTACCAAAACCACTCCCTACTCTCGATTCATCTCTCTTAAGATCTGTATCACTTAATCTAGCAAGTCTCTTATTACTCCAGTCACCAATAGGAACCATAACAGATTCTTGATACATCTTGAAATGTTTTTGCTTATTAAACTGGAGACAGCGCTCCCAAGCATCGCGAAAACGATTCGGCCATTTGCCGGGATAACAATTTTTCTTGTGCCAGATAAACTCCTCTGTCCAGAGCCAACCTTGTCTCCTCATAGCCAGAATCAACTCAAGGACATAAGTTTGTCGCTCACCATTAACGGCACGTTCCTTAATATTAAGAATAAAAGTTCCTTCCGGTTTCAATACCCGTTTCAACTCTGCTGATACAGGAAGAAACCAATCAACATACTCATCAATTGCTATGCCCTGATAAGTGTTTTTTCTATTATCAGCATAAGGGGGAGAAGTAAATATCAAGTCAACGCAATTATCGGGTATTGTTTGTAAAACTGAAGTGCAGTTACCTTCAATAATACTATCCAGTTTCAACATAAGATACAGCCTTCATTCAGTAAATAAATCAGATATCAACTACGCCAAAATTATAACATATTTTCAAGCGCTCATTAAAACAATGATAAATTACTCCAGTAATAAATATTTTTATCGTACCAAAATGCATTACTTCTATTGACAGACAAAGATACAAAGTCCTATAACTGGGGAGATAAACCAGGTTTTCTCATTAAGGGGGCACTATGGCAATAGACCAGAAAATGCAAAAGAGATTCAGCAATCCGTCACGGATTTAACCGGAGTTCCGGAGAGAGACGTGGACAAATATATTGCCGAAATCCTGACTGATACCCAATTTCAGAACAACATAGAGTACAAGACTAGTACGGGTAACGAACGGCCTTTCCCCGTAAGAATACTGGGAATCGATACCACGGCATGTGTTGCTTTATACACCCTGTGCCGCGCGGCGGAACCACAGCTAATGGTGGAAACCGACGTGGCCGCAGGTATTTCTTCCTCCTATATCCTCCAGGCTATGTCCAGGAATAACTGTGGTATGTTGTATTCCATTGATATTCCCTGGTACACCGTAAAAGAAAACTGGAAACCTTTTCTTCCGGACGACCAATTAGTAGACGTCCCTATTGAGAAAGATAGCGGCTGAATGATTCCTGATTATTTAAGAAATAGATGGGGACTTATCCTGGGTAAGAGCACAGAGATGCTGCCTCCTTTGTTAAAAATACTGGGCGATATTGATATCTTCTTTCATGACAGCCAGCATACTTATGATACCATGCTCTGGGAATTTCAAAACTCCTGGCCCGTAATTAAAAGAAAGGGTATCCTCCTCGTTCACAATTCCGATATCACCGAAGCCTTACCCCATTTCAGCCAGAGTGCGAATAGCAAAATGGTTCTCTTGAATGGTGTGCATAATGAAATAGAGCGGCTTATCGTTACCGGAGCCATACGTAAAGAATAAAAAAAGCGCGGTACGCCGTGCCCTTTCACCAACTACAATTACGCATCAAAAAAGGCGCGAATCTTCTTCAGTTCCTCCGGTATATTTATGTGCTGCGGGCATTGGGGTAGACATTCCCCACATTCCACACAATTTTCCGGACGCTTACTTTTGTCCATATCCCGGTATATAAAACGGTTACGCATTGAGTCATAGACCGTAATATCATTGTATATGGCAAAAATCTGCGGGATATCCACTCCATTGGGACAGGGCATACAATAGCGGCAATTAGTGCAGGGAACAGGGCTTGAGCCATTATATGCTTTTCCCACTGCCTCAAGCAGTCTAAGTTCATCGGGAGTAAGCTTATCCACTCCGCCGTGGTCGGCAATAGCGACATTTTCATAAGTATGTGCCAGAGCACTCATGCCACTCAGGACAACCGATACTTCCGGCTGGTTCCACAACCAGGAGAGTGCCCAATCTACAGGACTGCGCTGCTCCGGAGCACCCGCCCATAACTTGGCCACCTGCTCCGGTGGTTTGCAAGTAAAAGCTCCGCCACGTAAAGGCTCCATAATTACTACCGCCAACCCCTTACCTGCGGCATACTTTAATCCTCTGGTACCCGCCTGATATTTTGTATCAGCGAAATTATATTGAATCTGGCAGAACATCCACTTATCGTAAGCATCCACTATCTCTTTAAAAAGAGGATATTCATCATGAAAAGAAAAACCGAGATAATTAATACGACCATCCTTGACTGCCTTCTCCGCCCAGGGAAGAACATCCAGGTCTCGCAGTTTCGGCCAGGTTTCTTTCGTCATAGCATGAAGGAGATAAAAATCGATATGGTCTGTTTGCATACGGGTAAGCTGTTCGTTGAGAATACGATCGAAGTCTTTCGCGGATTGCACCTGAGAAGCAGGGAGTTTCGTCGCCAGTTTTGTCCCGGCACGATATCTATCACGTAAAGCTTTCCCTACCAGAACTTCACTCTGCCCTTCATGGTAAACATACGCCGTATCCACATAGTTCACTCCGTTATCAATAGCATAACGAATCATTTGTATCGCCTGTTTTTCATCGATATGCGCCATATTATTATCCAGAACAGGCAACCGCATACAACCGAATCCCAGTGCTGATACTTTCCAATCTAATTTCCCGAATTTACGATATTGCATTAATCCATCCTCCAGAGTTGCAGGTATGATTCATCCTTGTGAGCAAATATACATTTGCTGATATCATGTCTCAAATATCAAGAAGTATCGCCTGTTGATTGAAATTTTTATGATAAAATAGACGTAATATTATACCGGGTACAGGCTGAAAAAATATTAATCCTGCGCTGTTTTATCCCTGAGGAGAAAGTCTGCAAGATATGGAGGAACGGGTTCTGTAGCTTAAATACTACTTGATATGATTCCGGCGTTAAAAAATTGGTACTGTAGTTACAAGCAGAGGAAGAATTTAATATTTACGCTCCCTTTTCCTCTCAAAACCGCCTCGTCCGGTATTGAGATTACCTTTTTCTTCACGTGACCGTGCTACGGTAACATTCAAAGGTCTCCCTCTCAAAGGTTTACCATTAAGTCCGTTAATCGCGGCTTGACCTTCCGCTTCTTCAGACATTTCCACAAAGGCAAACCCTTTGGAATGTCCGGTATATCTGTCACTGATAATACTCACCGATTCCACCTTGCCGAAAGCGGTAAATTCTGCGCGTAGTTCCTCCTCATCCACATCATAGGATAGATTACCAACGTAAATCTTCATATTAGATAGCTCCTTTTCTCATCAACATTGGGCAGTAAACCATTTCAAGCAGCAACCTTTTGTCCCATGGTTCTGCTTACAATTCCGGGCAGGGCGCAATACTTCACACAAAAGGAACTGATATCGAAATTAAAAACATGTAATAGAGATATAGTTTGTGTGCAATTATGAGAATAACTACTGATAATCATTATAGGTTAATCATGGTTACTCTGTAAACTATACCTTCGAGTGGCTAGATATATTCACCTTATTGATATGCCCGCACCGGTCTTTTTATTTTGATATTGCCCGCTCAATAGCTTTACTTAAATCCCAGGGAGCATCTGTACCAATACGATACTTTTTCCCATCTTTCAGAGTGATTTCTACAGCCTCCAATCCGGAAGCAGCATAAAGCTGACCGTGAGGGGTATTACGCATCCCAAATCCGTAAGACCATTTATTTTTCACTCTCTGGCATGACACGATATCACTTAATTTAAACTTGAAGCGAAGCAGGGCGGGACCAAAGCGAACCTCCAGGATGTCGGGGAAAATAGTTACCGTCAAAGTAGAAGTAAATACCAGAAGAATACCTATTATTATAATAACGGCAAGAGAAATATTATCTACCCCTTCTATGCCCATGATAAGGCAATCATTATTATTGCTATCACCATCAACGTTATAATCACGTAGCCAACCTGGGTATGTTTGTAAAGTTTTGTCACCTGTTTCTCCTGATTTACTTCTGTGTTGCAACCACTATTTTACCGGTTTACGCTACTCATTATTCTTAAATGACAATCTGAAGCCGCGGTAGTTTACTTATCAACATAACATAGGTTAAACTGCAAGACAAGATTCATTATAGGATTAAAGACAGAAAAATTCTATGTTGCATTCAATGCCAGAAAGTAGTCCCGGCAACTCCAGCGCTGTCACTCCTCTTAATTCCAGTAAAAGAGTTGTATTGCTCGCTACCACCATGAGTTCCTTCCTCTCTCCCTTCGCTTCTTCGTCCATTAACATTGCTCTTCCTGAAATCAGCACCACACTATCTCTTGATGCCGTAACCTTAAGCTGGATTTCCACTACCTATCTTCTGGCAAGTGCCATGTTTATGATCCCCTTCGGCCGTATTGCCGATATTTACGGCAGAAAAAGAATATTCCAGTACGGAATTGTTGTTGAGGTAGTAGCTTCTATTCTCTGCGCCACAGCAAACTCCGGAGCATGGCTTATTACCTTTCGTACACTACAGGGAGTAGGTAGTGCCATGATATTTGGCACGGGAGTAGGTATGCTCAGTTCTGCCTATCCGGCAAACGAACGCGGCAAAGCACTGGGGATAAATTCAGCGGCAGTTTATTCCGGGCTGTCTTTAGGCCCTGTTATCGGCGGAACCATGATGGAGCACTTTAGCTGGAGAAGTGTTTTCTTTCTTAATGCTCTCCTGGGTATAATTATCGCTATAGCCGTGTTCTGGAAATTAAAAGGGGATTGGACTGGTGCCCGTGGTGAAAAACTCGACTATACCGGTTCTATTATTTATTCCCTGACCCTCTTATCTCTGATTTACGGTTTTTCCGTACTTCCCGGCGCCCGGGGAACGGGACTTATCATTGTCAGTATTATCGGATTCATAATCTTTATCCGCTGGGAAATGCGCCAACAATTCCCTGTCATCAATATTAATCTCTTCCGGCATAATACCGTTTTCGCTCTTTCAAACTTAACTTCATTAATGAGAATGACTTTTATTATCTCCGCCGCAATGTGTTTTATCGGAATTTTCACTTCGATTGCTCGTGGTAAAACACATAGCTAGTATTTTATGGGATGGAGATATCGTATACCGGGAAAAACCTGCGCCTCCAGAACGGGTATGACAGGCATAGTCACCAAAATAGTTAACTGGAATATTCTAACTGATTAATACGCTACCTTTTTCCGTGATCTCGTAATCCTTACCATTCAAACGAACAATTGATGCATCGGCCAGTTCCCGCAAACCGCTTCTCACCCGGAAAAGAGGAATGCCCGTGCTATTGGCCACTCTTTCCGGAGATCCGGGGTGCATAAGTAGAGCACGGAGCATCTTAGCCCCCGAATCGGTGGGCCGACCATCCGCATTAATACATGGCATAACTTATTCTCCTTTCAATATACTATGCTGTAAAAAATTACAGCCACAGCTAAATGTAATGGTTTTCCTGGTGTTTAGCGGCAATATTAGCCGCCAGAGCATCCAGAGCTTGAAAATCAGCTTCCTTCGGATAGCCTTTAGCTAAAACCGGAGGCAGCAGTTCCACCTTAAGATTAGGCAACATACCAGTAATTTGTTCTGTTAATTTACTCCCCCAGCCGTACGACCCGATAATGGAAGCAAATTTAATATTAGGACGTAAAGCATTCGTGAGAAAAGCGGCATAAGCGGCCAAAGGATGTGCTGCTCCCAGCACCGCCGGCACACCGATAACTATGGTTGCCGCATCAACCAGAGATTGCGCCAGCTTACCGATATCCACTACCGAAAGGTCATACGGTTTAACCGTAACACCTTTCTGTACCAATGATGACACGAAATAGTCCACCATTTTACGCGTACTACCATGCATGGAAACAAAGGGTGCCAGCACAATATTCTTCGGTTCATCATAGACCCAGCTATGATATGCTTTGATAATAAATTCCGGATGGTTATATAGCGGACCATGACTGGGGGCAACAATATCCACAGCATAACCCTGCAGCTTCTCCAAATTTTTCTGAATATTGGTACGGAAAGGCATCATAATCTCGGCAAAATATCTTTGCGCCAATTCATATACTCTGCCTTCATCCGTAACATATAAATCAGAGGTCGCCAGATGAGAACCCAGAAAATCACAGGAAAATAACATTTTGTCTTCCTTTAAATAGGTAACCATCGTTTCCGGCCAGTGTACCCAGGGAACATGCACAAACTCCAGTGTCTTTCCCCCTAGAGAAATGGTCGCATGGTCATCCACCGTAATAAAACTATCCCCGGCAATCATAAGCAGGTCCATGAGAATAGTCTTGCAACGGGGTGTTACCACTACCTTTGCCTGGGGATATTTTTGCAGAACAAGTGGAATAGAACCGGAGTGGTCTTGCTCGCCATGATGGGCAATAATATAGTCTATTTTCTTTATTCCCATCTCATCCAGATTGGACATGAGCGCATCACTCATTTTGGGGTCAACCGAATCGATAAGGGCCGTCTTTTCTGTACCTTTGACCAGATAAGAATTATAGCTTGTACCATCAGGTAAAGATATCAGGGAATCGAAAAGCCGCCGGTCCCAGTCTATAGCGCCGACAGCATAGATTCCAGATTTTATTTCTCGCGGATTCATTCCATCACCTCTTATTACATTGAAATAATAGTTTTTACACGCCATCGAGTGAATGATGCTCTTTAGCGGTGTACCAATCTGCCGGATCCTCTAAATATTCACGGTAATCCGTTAATGCCAGGTAATGTCCCTGCTCTTCACCCACCAAAGCTTGATAAAATTCTTTTCCTGCCAGAAATCTGGTCTTCTGCACCTGCTCCTGATAAAACTTGCGGCTCTGATCCTCCATGTCCAACGCCTGATCAATAGCTTTAAATTCCTTTACAAAAGCAGATTCCTCAATCGTCACTATCTTCGCCTTGCGGGAAAATATTGTCTTTACTTCCTCTCTCGCAGATGTCAGATGCACATCAGGCCAGGAATGCTTCTGGTTAATTTCCTGGAATATCTCTTCGAATTTTTTCCGGTGGTCCTCTTCATCAGACGATAATTTTAGAAACAGCTCTCTCCCTAATTCACTACTGCTTTTTTTAACAGCAGAAAGATAATACTCCTTACCGTCATTCTCCATCTTTAGAGCAAACTGTATTGCCTTAATAATCTCATTCCGCTCATTAATATCCATCTGTTCTGCGTTCATATGCCGCTCCTCTCTTGGAAATATTTGAAGATAACAAAATATCCCCGGGCAGTTGTCCCTCTTTCATCAGTAGCTGTAACAACACATCCTGTGGGCCGTATTAATAATATCTATCCAGCCTGCTATATCACCTGAATGGTTATGCCATGTATTGTGCTTATCTTTTGATATTAAGCTTTTCTCTTATCCTCTTCTCATCAAAGCCGACAATTATCTCGCCCTCGATATCAATTACCGGAACAGCCAGTTGTTTCGATTTTTTTACCATCTCGGCACGCGCTTCTTTATCATTGGCAACATCAAAACTCTGATAAGTTATTTTGTTATCATCCAAGAATTGCTTGACTCTTCTGCACCACGGACAGGTGGGTGTGGTATACACTTTGACCTCTGGTGCCATATTTCACCTCCTGTTATTTTATGCGGAATTAAAACCGTTATTGTTATTATACACTATTTACGGGAGAAGGACTTATTCCGGAGAGGAGAAGTCCTTCGGCTCCATTTGCTTATGATTGATTATGTTGAACACCGCTATGGATTCGCTTCTATCACCAACCACAAACAAACAGAAACAATCTCTGGTAGTGTATTATTTTGAAACGTCTCCCATTGTCATTCCCGCCTCCGAGCGGGAATCNNAATGGTTTTTAGGAAAATAGGCAGCAAGAGAGATAAGCTGATAACAAGAAGCATTACATCAAAAGCGATGTTATCACATTAACACTGGATTCCCAGGTCAAGCCTGAGCAACTGTCTTAAAAAGTAATTAACAAGCTACCGCCAGAGGTTGTTCGTAATGCCAGTCAGTGTGATGCTTCAGCATAGCATTCATGATAGTTAGGAGTTTATGCATGCAAGCGACCAATGCCACCTTCTTGGCTTTTCCGGCGTTGCAGAGTCTAATATACAACTCCTTGATAACTGGATTAAACCTCGTAGCGACCAGAGCAGACATATACAGTGCTGTTCTGACCTGGGGTCGACCTCCCCAGGGACTACATTTGCCTCGTTTGGTGCCGCTGTCATGATTAAGAGGGGCCACACCGACCAGAGCCGCAATCTTTTTAGGGTCTAATTCCCCAAGTTCCGGGAGTTCAATTATCAGAGTGCTTGCGAGGTTGGGACCTACTCCTGGGACGCTCTTAAGGTGATCGTATTTTTCACTCTGTATGGGGCTTTCTTTGATCCTGCCTTTCAGGTTGGAATCGATGTCAGCAAGATCTTTTTCCATATAGGCGATAAGGTCTATGATGCCCTGCCTTACCGAAGGATGTGCGGTATGCAGGCGATTCTTTTCTGCAGTAATCATCTGAACCAGTTGGCGGCGTCTGGCCAGTATTGCTTCCATCTCCCGGGTCTCCTCGTCAGACATCGGGCGCGGCTCCGGTTTAATTACAGCGGCAAAGTGCGCCAGGACACGAGCATCTATCGTATCTGTTTTCGCCAGTTTTTTCGTGGCTCTGGCAAAATCCCTGGTCTCACGAGGATTGACTACCGCGCAGGGAATGCCCGCCCTGTTCAAGGCGTAAGCCAACTGGATTTCATATCCTCCGGTCGACTCCATAACTACAAGCTCTGCCGTCAGCTCACTAATAGCTGCCACAAGCTCGCTTATGCCGGTTTCATTGTTAGTGGACCGCCACTTCTTCCCTGTTTCATAGATAGCCACATCCAGAGTGTCTTTAGATACATCTACACCAATATAATTCTTTTCCAACTCGCCATCCTTTTCTTAGCCCGGTCTTACATGATACGGTCTCGCATTAGGGCGGACCAAACAACTGTTCGGGCTTACTTTAGTAGAGGTGAGACGACCACGCTCAGGAACGGTCTTTTAAGACCCAGAATGACACGGCCTGTCTCACCCTTAATAATTTACCACATAACCAAGATATAAGAATGACACGGCCTGTCTCACCCTTAATAATTTACCACATAACCAAGATATAAGAATGACA
>DDXZ01000048.1 GCA_002347295.1 Dehalococcoidia bacterium UBA2247
CTAATTACTCGGACAGACTCCTAGCAGGATTGAGTGGCGAGTTAAGAGGAAGGCATACAGAGGGAAACCGCTCACCGAAGAAGATAAAGAGTATAATCACCGGTATGGCAAAGTACGGGCTAAAGGAGAGCATGCGTTTCAGGTGGTAAAACATCTGTGGAAATATCGAAAGGTACGATACAAAGGCTGATACAAGAATGCGGTACAGTTTTTTAGTTTGTTTATGCTGGCGAACCGGTACATGGTACGTCGGGAAATACCGATGATTAAGGGGTAAGTATGCCTCAATGGGGCAGAAAACCTCAAATAGGGCTAAAAGATGGGCAACAAGAGTGTAAAAATGCGATAAAAACCATAAAAACGCTGTTTATAAATTGATTTGAAAGAACATAGTCTTTAAATATCCATTATCAATAGCTTATTCAGAGGTTTCTTAATATAATAAATCTCGAATATGAAAATAAGATGTATATTTTGTGGTAAATACGTGTTTTGACAGATTTTGTGATAGTAGAAGAGGAGTAAATTAGTAATAATTATCCGCTTACAGTTGGTTAAATAGACACAATAAGGCGGAGAGAAGGTGAATGTACACTGGCTCCTTGATTGAGAAAAACTGGTAATCATTAAATTAATAAGAATTCTCAAAATACGATAGTATTATATAATGCAGCGGCGCTGTACTGGCGGAGGAGAGAGGACATGTGCTTGCCATTACCAACCAGTTTATCCATTTCTATCCAGAAATCCACACCGTGGTTTTTAAAACGGGTATGTACCAGTTCATGCAAGATGACATAATCTAGTAATTCAGGAGGTAACCGGACGAGTTTAATGTTCAAATTAATATTATTCTGTTGCGAGCAGCTTCCCCATCGGGTCTTCTGATTACGGATACTTACTTTATTGAATGCATAACCGTATTTTTGTGCCAGAAAATACAGCCTGTTAGAGAGAATTGTCTCTGCTTCTTTACGATTAATAGCGGGGGTGTTATTGATTGCGGCAGCATGTTCCTGTTCATACTGTTTCATCCATTTCAGGTGTTTGTTAATCCAAACTGATTTTCTCCGGACAAATTGGATAGCTTGAGCCAATGAAATATGTTCGGGAACGGCGACACGGATTCCGACAAAGGGTTTAATGGAGATGTTGATGTTTTTGGCCCGCTTACTGCGGATAAAAAACACGGCACCTATGTCTTCTATTTCAATGTTACCGAATCTTTGCATTTATTTTTTCAGACAGCCTGAATAGTTTTATTCATCGGGGGGAGAGAAGCTATTCCTGATTAAGTTTGAGTACATCCAGGAAGGCTTCTTTGGGTATTTCCACCTTGCCGATGGATTTCATTTTCTTCTTGCCTTCTTTTTGCTGTTCCAGTAGTTTTCGCTTACGTGTAATATCGCCGCCATAGCATTTGGCGAGAACATCTTTGCGTTTGGCAGAAATATCTTCACGTGCTACGACATGGCCGCCGATGGCTGCTTGAAGAGGTACCTGGAAAAGCTGCCGCGGGATAGATTTTTTTAGTCGTACTACCATGGCCTTACCGATATCATGGGCTTTATCAGGAGGGACGATGCGGCTGAAAGCATCTACCGTAACGCCATTTACTAATATTTCCAGTTTGATAAGCTTTGTTTCCCGATATCCGATGAATTCATGGTCGAGAGAGGCATAGCCGCGGCTGCGGCTTTTAAGCTGGTCGTAAAATGTAGCCAGCATAGAACGTAATGGCATTTCATACTCCAACCGTACCCGTTGCCCGAGTTCCCCACCCGTGGTAAATTGTCCCATGTACTCTGTGTGTTTGTAGATACCTTCAGATTCTCTGGTTAAGTCCATAAGAGCACCGATAAAGAGGGAAGGAGTGATAATAGAAATTTTTACCCAGGGTTCTTCCATTATGGCTATCCCGCTTGGTTCTGGTAATTCTGCGGGATTGATTACCGTTATTTTCTGACCATTGGTTTTAGTAACGAGATATTTCACTCCGGGGACAGTAACAACAAGGGACAGAGAAAATTCTCTCTCTAATCTTTCACAAACAATATCAAGGTGGAGTAATCCTAATAACCCGCAGCGGAAGCCATTCCCCAGAATGGGGCTGAACTCCGGTTCGAAAGTAAGAGAAGCATCATTAAGGCTCAATTTTTCAATTGCCTCGCGTAGTTCGAGGTAATCTTCCGGTTGTGTGGGATAGATGCCGGCAAAAATCATCGGTTTAGGTGGGTCATATCCCAGCAATAGTTCAGTAGCGCCATTAGCGACGGTGGTAATGGTATCGCCCACGCGGCATTCGCCCACGCTTTTTAGCCCGGTGGCAATATAACCGACATCTCCGGCGCTTAATTCGCTGGCCGGATATGGTTTGGGGACGAAATATCCTGTTTCCAGTATCTCCATATCCGTGCCGCTTCCCATCAGGTGTAACCGGGTTCCTTTAGTAATACTGCCATCCACAACACGGATGTGAGCGATAACCCCTTTATAGACATCATAATGTGAGTCAAAGATAAGGGCACGCAGGGGTAATGCGTTGTCTCCCTGGGGGGGAGGAATACGCTGGACAATCTGCTCCAGTAATTCCGGGACGCCAACTCCCGTTTTAGCACTCATGAGCAGTACCTCTTCTTTTTTAAAGCCGAGTACTGCAGAAATTTCTTGAAGCACGCGTTCCGGCTCGCTTCCCTGAAGGTCGATTTTATTCATGGCCGGAATAATTTCCAGGTTATGGTCCATAGCGATATAGACGTTGGATAACGTTTGTGCCTGGATACCCTGTGTAGCGTCAATAACAAGAACTGCCCCCTCACAGGCGGCGAGAGTACGGGAAACCTCATAGGAAAAATCTACATGTCCCGGCGTGTCGATAAGATTCAAACGGTATATTTTGCCATCTTTTGCTTTATAATTAAGACGGATAGCTTTTGCTTTAATGGTAATACCACGTTCTCGTTCCAGGTCCATACTATCCAGCATCTGTTCACTGATTTCATCACTGCGTACTGCACCTGTTAATTCCATAAGGCGGTCTGCCAATGTCGATTTGCCATGGTCGATGTGAGCAATAATACAAAAATTTCTAATTAATGACTGGTCCATATTCGGATTTATTTCTCCCTGATGATAAATAGTGAATTACCAGTTTACCTGAATGATGTCAATCAGGCAAAAAGCGCCAGAATACTTCGTTACTCAGCGGTCTGCCGCGCCGCGTTAAGCGCAGGATGCCATTTTTATATTCCAGTAATCCGGCTGTGGTAAGTTCTTTAATCTGTTTATTATAATATTCCATGATATTAATACCTGACTGATGGTTGAGCTCTGCAATGATAATTCCCCGGTTCAGTCTCAGGCCAAGAATGATTCTCTCGGCAATTTGTAACTGAGGATTAATTTTTTCATTGACATCGTATACCGGAGCTAAATCATTTGTAAAAATAGGGATATATGTGTCTAATTCCGGGGTATTGGAAAAGCGCCTGTTTCCGGTAAAAGAATGTGCTCCTACTCCAATCCCGAGATAAGAGCGATATTGCCAGTAAACCAGATTGTGACGGCACTCCCGACCTGCTTTTGCCCAGTTAGATATCTCATATTGCTGATAATCATATGATGATAGGATATCTTCGGCCATTTCGTACTGGTCAGCGCATAAATCAGGGTCGGGAGCGGGGATACTTTTTTCCTCAATTGCCTGCCACAAAGGTGTATTCTGTTCCAGGCTGAGACCGTAGAGCGAAAGATGCTCTGCTCCTAATGTTATAGTAGCGAGAAGGGTATCATGCCATTCTGCCAGAGTTTGTCCCGGCAGGCCATATATCAGATCGAGATTAAGATTATCAAAGCCGGCATTCCGGGCAAAACCAATTGCTGCTCTGGCCTCGTCTGTGGTATGAATACGTCCCAATATTGCCAATTCCTTATCCTGCAAACTTTGTATCCCCAGACTTAAACGATTAAAACCTGCTTTTCGGATGGCGCTCAGATAATTAGTATCGATAGTACCGGGGTTAGCTTCCAGAGAAATCTCTGATTTATCATCCACTCTGAATACAGTATGTATCGTCTGCAAAATATCATTAAGTTGTTTCACTGAAAGAAGACTGGGGGTACCGCCGCCGAAGTATATAGAACTGATGGTGTTACTGCCAGTGTAGTACAGCAATTCTTTCTGGAGAGCGAGAATATAATCAGGGATACTGCTTTCTTTGTTCTCATAGGAAATGAAAGAGCAGTAATTACATTTACGGCGGCAAAAAGGAATATGAACATAGAGTGCAATTGCGGAGGTTGATAACACTATGCAATTATAACAGATACGGAGGTATTTCTCTAATATGTGCCTAACCAGTAACATTTTAGATGAGTGAATACGCCCCTTTACAAAGTACAGACAAACTTCCTATAATTAATGTATAATAATACTGGTAATGAGCAGAAAGTTCTTGCCGACTTGATTCCCCGGAGATATCCGGGATAAGGAGTACCGGATGGATATTGAATGGTTAAGAGACCTTATCATTATTATTGACGGAATCATCATGATTATTCTCATGGTGGGGTTTTCCATAGTGTTTTTCCGCCTTTACCGCCGGGCGAGAGACACGCAAAAATCAATTCAGGAGATTGTAGACAGAATACATCATGTCGTAACATCAATACAGAACATGACCGATCCGATACAGAAAATAATAACTATGCTCCGCAGCAAACACAATAAACGCGAAGCAGAAAATGAACAAACAAGAAAGGAGAGTTCAAATGAATAAAGGTACCGCTTTTGGTTTCGGTTTACTGGCAGGTATGTTAATCGGTATTCTCATTGCACCGCGCCCCGGCGAGGAAACAAGAGAATTTATTAGCGATAAAGTAATGGACATCATCGACCAGACAAACGATAAAACATCAGAAGTAGTAAACAAGGTCCGCAGCAAAACAGAGGAATCAGCCGCCTAGGAGGGTATAAATACCACTGACAAGTCAAAGATAAAAACTCAGAACGCAAAGATAGTATTCAGCAGTCAGCTATTAGCTATACATTTGCTTTAACCCCCGTTCAAGCCAGGGGTATGCTTTTGATCTTTAACCTTTGACTTTTGACTTCTAACTTTTGCCTTACTAACTATTGGTAGTATTGGTATGTATTGGTAGTATTATTCCGTCATACTGGCCTTCTTTTGTTATTCCTGCCCCGTATCAGGTACGGGGT
>DDXZ01000061.1 GCA_002347295.1 Dehalococcoidia bacterium UBA2247
ACCTGATACGGGGCAGGAATGACGGCGTAGTTTACTTTCTCCACCCCGCCGCTGGATTGCTTCGGCCATGCCTGGAGGCTTTCCTGCAATGGGCATACAGGTGAACACTACATTAATTTACCGACAGCCCAGAAGAGGAGCATACCGAAGATGATAGTGCCGCCGATAGATTTTGTTTTAATAGCAAAGACAAGAGTAGGAACAGTCACAAAGAGCTCCGGTCGGAAAAGCTCTATTTGTCTCGGTTCGCCACTTGTTATCAGCAGGGGTAAAAGAAGAGAGCTGAAGATAGCCGCCGGAATGAGATCAAGCCATTCGATAAACCAGTCGGGAAGAGTGCGTCCCGCGAGTACCGCCAGCGGCAGCCAGCGCGGTAGATAGGTAACCAGTGCCATCCCCAGAATGAGGATGATATAAGCAGCATCAGACATGAGCCGCCCTCTTTCCTGTATATCTACGGAAGACAACTACCAGTGCCGCCGCGAGAATGGAAGCAATAATGACATAGAGATTACCCGGAAGCAACAGGGAAAAAATAAGCGCTAACACTCCGCCCAGAACAGCTGTAATAACGTATTTCACTCCACGGAACTGGAGCGCCAGTAATCCAATAAACATAGCACAGAGAGCATAGTCAATACCGAATGCTCCTTCAGGAATGAATTGCCCGCCATAAGCGCCGACAATGGTACTCACTGTCCAGGTAAGATGCGAGGCAATGTTGACGATAAAGCCCCGTTTGATATCCCAGCCGCTGTTTCTGAAACGGGATATATTTACGGCGAAAGTTTCATCAGTAATCTCCGCGGCAAAGAGGGAAATTTTGCGCTTGCTCGTCCCACCGAGGTGGAGTGCCAGAGATGAACTCATGAGGAGATGGCGCAGGTTAACCACCATTGTAGTAGCGATAATAGAAGCAACCGCAGCTCCACCACCGATCATGGAGATAGCAATAAATTGCCCGCTGCCGGCAAAAACAAGGAGAGACATCAGCCCGATTTGCAGAGGATTAATTCCTGCTTTCTGGGCGAGTACGCCACAGGCAAGACCGAGCGGGATGTAGCCCAGACAGATAGGCCAGGCAGCAAATAATCCCTGCCTGATTTCCTGTTTTTTATCTGTTTCCGGGGACGTATTTTCCATATGGCGGAAATGTTAACATGTTTTCCGCAGGATTGACTAACAGCGGGGGAAATAATACCAATACTACCAAGGTTAAATACTACAAATAGTTAAATACAAAATTTACGATTTAAGATTCAGGATATAAGAATTTCTGCTCTTCAGCAAAGGGGGAGCTGTAATGAAGGCGGGTCGCCATTTTCCTGTTCTCCGCGGGATGATTCTGCCGGTTTTTCCTCAGTCTGTTCTTTTTCCGACCGCTTGCGTATCTTTTCCGCTATCAATTTGTATTCTGGCTCTAACTCCACAAACTTCTGACGAAAATCGGCATGCCGCATCAGCTTTTTTTTGTGTTCTTTCCAGTCCATAATTAATTACCACCGGATTTGTGCTGATGCGATATCAGGCAGTAAGGGAATAACGGGTCCGGGAAAAAACTCGCATCAGGACAAGTGTCTCTCCAATGTCCCAGAAGTATATCACATAATGCATCAAGCGGTTACGATGGATACGTAGTTCCCATAGCTGTTTCTCAATATGCCGGACATAAGGGGCACCCATATTAATACCAAATTCTTCCAGAAGTTCCAGCATGTGACCTATCATGGCCTGAGATGTTACATCCAGAGAGTTAATATATTTCTCTACAGGACATGGTCCAAAGCCTGAATTATAATATTCAATATGCCACATGATAAGAAGAATATAACAATGTTATCGGGGCAATGTCAAAAGAATAAAAAACTTATTAATACTACCTATTATTAATAAATCAAAGAGCAATGCCTGAGATAGTTAATAATAATTCAACTGAGATGGGAAAGAAGTTTATTTATCAGGCACGGGGATGGGCATCATCGTAGGATTTACGGACATGTTCACTGGTGAGATGAGTGTAAATCTGCGTTGTGGAAATATTAGAATGCCCGAGCAATTCCTGTACCGAACGCAGGTCGGCACCCCCGCTCAAAAGATGGGTGGCAAAGCTGTGACGCAAAGTGTGGGGAGTAATATCAGTACGTAATTTAGCGGCACGGGCATAATTCTTGATTATCTGCCACAATCCTTGACGGGTGAGCCGCTCACCACGGCAGTTTACAAAGAGCGCTTCTTCTGCACTATTATATACCAGATTCGGCCGTACATTTTCCACATAACTCTTAATTGCCTCTACTGCTCCCTCATGAATCGGTATAATACGCTCTTTATCTCCCTTACCCAGACAACGGACGAAACCGGCTCCCATATTAATATCTACCATATTCAATGAGACCAATTCGCTAACACGCATACCACTGGCATAAAGCAACTCCAGCATAGCGACATCACGTTTTGCTTCGCGAGAAGTGGATTTGGCGGGTTGTTCCAACAACTGGTGCACTTCATATATCGTTAACGGCTTGGGCAGGGATTTCGATACTTTAGGCGCCCCCAGATTCTCCGTGGGGTCTTTCTTAATAATTTTTTCCTTGAATAAGAAATGTAACAATGATTTCACCGCAGCTGTTTTGCGGGCAACGGTTGTGGAGGAATAATTCCTCTGTTTAAGATTGATAATGTAGCTGAGCAGTAAAGAACGGTCCACTATTTCCCACGATGCCTGTTTGTTTAAACGCGGTGCCTGCCCGTTAATGAAATGGATAAACTGCGTAAGGTCATTATGATAAGCCGCAACAGTATTATCCGAGAATCCCTTCTCTACAGAAAGAGAATTAAGAAAGGATTCCACATCTTTCAACATTTCCGAACCTTTGGGACTAGACATAACCATGTTGCCAGTTTAGCATAACCAGACATAAGATTCAACTTTTTTCACAAAATACTCATAATTCAATAGTCATAACTCTACTACTTCAAAAGTCTCATCCCCGCAAAGGCGGGAATCCAGGGTATAAATAAACCTGAAATACCAAAATCCAAGCTCCAAACAAATACAAAATTATAATTTCAAATGACAAAACATCATCTTCCTCCTGCCATTCTGTTTTGTACTCGAATCCCATTAGTACCCCCCCCTGTCATTCTCACCCCGTATCAGGTACGGGGTAAACTCCAGTGAGAATCC
>DDXZ01000012.1 GCA_002347295.1 Dehalococcoidia bacterium UBA2247
GGAGGCGGGAATGACAATAGAAGACGTTTCAAAATAATACACTACCCATATCTGGGCCTACTGGTATTACTAAAACTTGAATGGTATCATATGTAACTAATCTTAGATATTACAAGTATATTCTACTGTAAAGGAGATTAAAATGGCTTTTAAAACTCCCCAGGCAATTGCTGAAACTGTCTGCAATGCGGGCAAAATTAAAACTGAGATGTCAACAGATAAACTACTTATTCTGGGTTTTCTGGCAGGAGCATTTATTGCTTTTGGCGGGCAACTGGCAGTTACCGTAGCAGCAGGAAATCCCTGGCCAGCCGAATTACCCGGCCTGCAAAAGTTTGTTTTTGGTGCTGTTTTTCCTGTAGGATTGATGCTTGTTATTATTGCCGGCTCGGAGCTATTTACCGGCAATTGCATGGTACCTCTGATTTCCTGTCTTAACAAAAAAGCAAAGTGGTCCGGGTTGTTACGTAATTGGGTAATCGTTTATATCGGTAATTTCCTCGGTGCTTTATTCGTTGCCTATTTCTTGTCGTATCAAACCGGACTTCTCACTAAAGAACCATGGTTGACCTACATTGGAAATATCGCTACTGCAAAAACCACATTAACATGGAACGCCGCTTTCTGGCGCGCTGTCGGCTGTAACTGGCTTGTCGGTCTTGCTGTCTGGATGGCTATCGGGAGTGAAGATATTGGCGGTAAAATAGCGGCTATCTGGTTTCCTATTATGACTTTTGTCGCCATGGGATTAGAGCATAGTGTTGCTAACATGTACTTCATACCAGCAGCCATTTTCATTAGCGGCAAAGTCACCTGGAGTGCCTTTATTATCAACAATCTCATACCGGTAACACTGGGGAATATTGTCGGCGGAGCCCTTTTCGTCGGCGTGTTATACTGGTGGGTCTATTTAAAAACAAAAAATAGTTAAGTCCCGGATTTCATCTTGATTCCGGATGCAATAACTTCCGCTTCTTTCAGATACTTCCGGTTATTAATATTAAAAAAGATGATGGCATACATTCGGACTTAACATTAGATATTAATGGTGGAGAGATAAACATTACAAAGAGCTATGAAGAACTGGAAAGCGCAGCTATTACTATTAATGATGGTACTATTCATGATGGCATTAATGTTGTTGACAATAATAGCGAAACCCAACAAACGAATGTTACCATGGAGCAAAATACACAGAGACAGAATGCTTTCAATACTTCCGGCAATAATAACCTTTACATTAACGGCGGATACATTGTTGTCGATGCAGAAGGTGACAGTCTAGATATAGTAATTTCTATATGACCGATGGCTCTGTCATAATAAACGGCCCCACAACAAATAATAACGGCGCTCTGGATTACTACTACACATGCGAAATAAGCAGCGGTTTTCTGCTCGTGGTAGGCAGCTCTGGCATGGCACAGCTTCTCGGTACATCATCCACGCAGTACTCTCTTAAGCTGACTTTCCCATCATCACAATCAGCCAATACCATAATTCATATCGCAAGCGCAGACGGTGCAGAAAATCTTACTTTCATGCCAACAAAAGCATATCAGTCAGTGATATTTTCCTCACCAACACTAATAAATGGTGTCACCTATACTGTCTATACCGGGGGAAGTGCTACCGGTACAATTATCGATAATCTTTATACAGACGGAACTTATACCGCTGGCACAGAAATTGATAGTTTCACTATTTCAAGCATTGTAACCAGCATAGGATCGGCTGAGAACTCAGCTCAGGGTCAAACCGCAGGTGATCCGGCTATGGGAGGTAATATACCTGGCAGTGGTGGTAGAAGAAGGTAATTACAGGGAATATTATCTCAATTGAACTTAACAACAATCATAGTATAATTGCTAATAAACGTCAGGATATCGATAAGATTTTACTCCATCAGTCAGACGAAAATCTGGCTCGACTGAACCAAATAAATCAAGATACTGTTCCAGATAACGTGTCAATAGAAAATTTTTCCTTACCGTTTCTCTTGCCCGCTGCCCCATAGTCTCACGTAAACCAGCATTCTTTAATAATTGTACGATTCTCTGCGCTGCTTCCTCTACAGAGGAAACCAAAAATCCGTTCACACCATCCTCTATCTGGTAGCGGATACCGCCAACATTACCCCCGATAACCGGGGTTCCTTTCCACATAGCTTCAGCTACCGTCAGACCGAAACCTTCCCGCAGTGATTTCTGCAGAATGACGTCTGCCCGTCGCTGTAAAGCATTCACTAGCGCACCGTCCTGGACACTATGAATGATAATTCGCTCCTCCTTGCTTTCCTGAAGAGAATTATAAACCTCTTCCCCCTCCGGGTCATCAGTAGCCACATTACCCAAAAGCACTAAAGTACAATCAATTTCTTTTCGTGCCAGTTTGAAAGCCTGTATTACCCCTTCCGGGTCTTTCCAGCGGTCAAAACGGGAAATTTGTACTACTAGAGGAAGGTCAGTAGGAATATTATAATGATTGAGACGCTCTGATATCTCTTTGTCATCCAACTCTCTATTGGTAATAGAAAAAGGGTCTATTGCCGGCATAAAGAATAATTGTGGTGTTTTTATTTTTTGGACATAATCTCTACTGCTGAGGATAATCGCATCGTACTTCTCAATAAACTGCCTTAAGTACTCCCATAGTGTCTGGTTCGGATGAGAGAGGTCAATATGACAGCGCCAGACCCACGGGGATTTCTTGCGGTAGTGATTTATCAAAGGAAGCGGTTGCGGGTCATGCACGATAATAAAATCATGATCCAGATGGTTCCGAATTGAATTTTCATATACTACTTCTTCATAAAGCTCTATTTTACGTGTACTGAGATTAATTTCCCCTCCCTGCAAAGCATTATGCATTTTTTTAGTTACACTGAAAAAATCCGGGGGACCGTGAATTGCCCTCCATCCTGTCTGTATGCCCACACTATTCATCAAAAGAGTTAGCGATGAGAGTAGTTGCGCCACTCCACCACCATAATATGTCGAATTTATATTAGTCACATGAATATCATGTAGTGGTCTGGCTTTTTGCATTATACGCTCAATATTTTCCTCTCCCACTAAGGGAAGATAATCCTCGACTTGAACGGTCTTGAATTTTGCCATGGTCATATTATCTCCTTTGCGCAAATTCTAAATACACATTATATACATTCCACAGAATTTTCTATAGAATCTGTGACAGATAATTAAGGTCTTCTTTCAAAATATGAATCATAATTGCCAGGGTTACGTTCAAGATTCAGTGTTTAGTATTCTGAATTTTTAGTTGTAGTCTCTTATCTCTATTTGAACCGGGATTATGTTCTTGAGCTATTATTTTTATATTATGTCCGGTTGTGTTTGAGCTCTGGCTCTGGCATATGCTCTAATAATATCATGCCGGCGGAGAATTCCGATTAATTTAGCAGGATTTTCCCTGTCCACTACGGGAATCAGCCCTATTTCACTGGCTTCTACATTATGCAGAATATCGTGTAACGATTCATCAGGATAAGCAGTGATAAGATTTTTCGTAGCTATATCAGCTACGATATAGTCTTTATCTGCAGTAGCTAACCTGGCTTCAATATCGGCTAAAGTAACCACACCTTTAAGGTTACCATCTTTATCAATCACAGGATAACCATGATATTTTTTTCGAGAGAACAAATCTGCCAGTTCCGTAAGCTTCATTTCAGGAGCCACCGAAGGAAAATCACAGGCCATAACATCAGCCGCTATTACTTTTTCCAGAACATCCACTTCCTCATGAGGATGGAGATTAATACCCCGGCGCATATGCTTTGCTGTATAAATACTTTCGGGGTTTAATTTCACGGAAATAAATGTACTTACTACTACAGCCATCATCAAGGGTAAGATAATGGCATAATTTCTTGTCATTTCAGTCACAATAAGAATAGCTGTAATGGGGGCATGCGCCATCGCGGCAAAAACCGCCGCCATACCTACCATAGCAAATGCTCCTGATGGAGCAATAAAAGTAGGGAGAACTCGATTTGCTAAATCACCGAAGGCGCCACCAAACATCACTCCTAAAAACAGGCTGGGAGCAAAGACACCACCGCTTCCTCCACTACCCAGAGTAAAAGAAGTGGCTAATATTTTAAACACCAGCAATCCCCCCAGAGTTGCTATCCCTATCTTACCCAGTAAGGCTTGCTCAATACCATCGTACCCGGTTCCCAGAAGATGCAGGTTATAGAGTCCAATTACTCCAACAGCAATACCCCCCAACCCCGGCTTGATATAATCCGGTAGTTTTACCTTGTCAAAGATACCTTCTGTTTTATCGAGAACACTCATAAAAATAAATGCTACCAGAGCGCAACCCGCCCCTAACAAAAAGAAAAGAATAAGTCCCCAGTTTGTTGCCAGCTCATAATTAAGCGGATTGAATGCCTCAAATTCTCCCGGTAAAGCATGTGCTACTGCATTAGCTATTACTGATGATATCACCACAAAACCGAAATGACGTGTGAACATCCGTCCCAGAATTACTTCATGAGCAAAAAAAGTACCCGCAATAGGTGCATTAAAAACAGCAGAGATTCCCCCGGCAGCTCCACTGGCTACCAGTGTTTTTATCCAGTCTGATGATAAATTTAATTTTTGTCCCAGTACCGAACCAATAGTAGCACCAATCTGTATTATTGGCCCTTCTCCCCCCACTGAACCACCACTCCCGATACATATTGCCGAAGCAAACGTCTTAACTACAGCTACACGACTACGAATACGCCCTCCCCTTAGAGTTACCGCCTCCATAACTTCAGGAACACCATGCCCTTTTGCTTCTCTGGTACCACTAAAATGAATTATTAACCCCAAAATAACTCCGCCGATTGCCGGCAACAGGATAATATAATAATGCCCCATAAAAGCAAGAATCCTGGCTCCACCATCGAAAAAGAGTTTCTGAAATGACACGATTAACCACTGAAAAACAAATGCCCCCACTCCGGAGGCAATACCAATTACAACAGAAAGGAAAATACCAAATGCAAATTCCGAGCTTCTAAAACGCTCTCCAATATTATTTAACCTTAATCTCTTGATTCCCATTAATCTTTATCCCGGGACCATAAAAGTACATCTCTGGAAATAACAGATATAACACAACAGAGGGCACTATAGGTTGAGAAATTGAAGAAAAATAATGAAGAAAGAGAGTACCTATCAGTAGATAATATTACCTTTTTCAGTCTGTTCCGGGTTATATTTTTAAGAAAACCCATCGCCACTCCGACTATATCAAAATAAATATTTAAAGAGACATCAAAAGATAGCTATCTTAACGTGAATCGGGTCTAAAAAGCAAATCTACGTACTGTAATATTTTAATCAATCATGATTATGGTGTTTGCTATTACTCCTAGAACTATATGCTCGTAGTAATCTTATAGTGGGGGTGGTGTATATATTCGCTGTTTAGTATTTTTCACAACGGACAGCTCCTTAAAATAATACGTTATTTTTTTAAAGAGTCGACCTATTTTTTATGAGATAACTGGCTAGCCAGTTTTTTCTCAGAAGCAGAGCGGAGGAACTCCACCACTTTATAAATCGGCGGCGTTAAAGGTGAATCAAAAACGAGTTTCGCGAGGGCATCATTGTTAAACAAGAGGGAAGCCAGCCTATCGATAATAGTTTTCTCTATATGGAACTGTCTTTGATACGGTTGCCAATCCTGGCTCACCTCCATATCGGACAACTCTGCAGAACCCAGACCAACGGCACCGGCTATTTTTAACTGCGGTATCTTCCGGGGATTAAATCCCATGATTCTTGTTCCCAGAGCATTCCGCAAGGTCACCCCCCAGGTCGTCTTCAACCTTGCCTAAATACACAAGAGATTTTTGTTTTACGACAGTCACTATATTTCCCTCAGATAAAATATCCCTAATTTAGAACTCGGCACTGCGACGGATATTCTCCCGGTTATTCACGAACCAGCTATAGGCTTCCTTGACACCATCTTCGAATTTCATTTCAGGTTGATAGCCCAGGATATTGCGGGATTTTTCAATAGATGAGAGAAGACGGGTTTTCACATCCCAGTCGCGGCGCTGGGTGAATTTAATCCCGGCTTTATTACCGGTTATCTCATTGACCAGATTCGCCATGTCTACCACCCTGTGCTCTACACCGGAACCAAGATTGAAAGCCTGACCAATCGCTTTTTCCACGACACCCATCGCCAGTAAGCCATTGACAATATCATCAACATAAGTCCAGTCCCTGGTCTCTGTCCCATCACCAGTGATAGGTAAAGCCTGACCCGCCATTGCCCAGTACATAAAATTAGGAATAACGTTGCGATATCTTCCCGGTACTTCACCAGGGCCAAAAACATTGAAAAACCGGGCATTGACAATGGGCAAATTGTAGAGATTATGAAAATAATTGGTGTAGAGCTCCCCCAGTAGTTTGGTTACCTGATAAGGAGTATGTAGACTAATGGAGACATCAAATTCTTCAAACGGCATTTTAGATTCCAGACCATACACACCACAGCCCGAGGAAGAATAAACAAATCTCTTTATTCCGGCAATATGAGCATATTGCAATACTTTAAGAATACCCAGACCGTTTACGAGCAAATCCTTTTCCGGATTATCCACCGAGTTTTGATTAGCGAAATGGGCGGCAAGGTGAAAAACATATTCCGGTTTGGTTTTAAACACTCTTTTGAGCATTTCGTCATCAAGGATACTGCCTTGAACAAAAGTGACTAAAGGAGATTGGGGAATGTTCCATGCGTAGGCAGCAGAGAGGTCATCCAGAATTATAATCTTTGCCGGTTCCGCTTTAAGCAGTACTCTGGCTAAATTACTTCCAATGCAACCCGCTCCTCCGGTAACTAATATATTCTTCCCACAGTAGCCGGTTAAATAACTATTCACGATTCTTCCCCCTTATCGCTTCGCGCAGTCTGCTTTCCAGACTATCCGCAATTTTAGCATAACTATGGGTATTAATGACATAGGACAGGCCGTTGCACTCCAATTGTTGTCTTAAATCAGGAGACTGGAGAACAAAAATAATGCTCTGCACCATTTCTCCTGCATCGCGGACATATAATACCCCCTGTTGTTCTCCCGGTATCACCGCACGCATTCCCGGTAAAGATGTAGCAAGAAAAGCCTTACCACAAGCAAGGAATTGCACCGTTTTCCCGGGAAAGATATCACGGGTAGCGTCAGTAATTATAAAAGTATTGATGCAGATTGTGGCCATGTTAATATATTGCGGCATAGTCTGGTAGGGCTGAAATCCGGTAATAATGACGTGCTGGCGCAAATTCAAATCAGTAATTATTTTCTCCAGCCTGGGTCGCTGGGGGCCATCACCAACGATGAGTAGTTTGACATGAGGTATCTGCTCTATTACTCCGGGAAACTCCGGAAGAAAAACATCCAATCCACTGAAATCGAAAAGTGTCCCCATAAAAAGTACGATTTCATCATGTTCACCTAATCCCCATTTCTGCCGCAGTTCCGTAGTGTTAATTCCAGGATGGAATAAGTCCGTATCCACAGGCATGGGTAATAATTTAACTTTTGCTTCCGCTGCGCCATTTTTCACGACATATTGGGATAAACCGGGAGTGATGGTAAGGACCATATCCGATGCAGAATATACTTTTCTCTCCAGAAACCTGGTGGCAGGACGGAGGATAGGATAGCGGACAAGTTGGTTCAGTATATCTATGGAACGGAAAACAACGGGAATATGGTATTTTTTGGCACTATGAATCGCCTGCAGCCCATTAGTAGGAACTGAGTATAACACAATAATGTCTATTTTCTTTTCTATAATAGTCTTCTTAATTTCAAAATAGTGTGTTATTTCTGCGGATAAGCGGCTTAGCCCCGGTATTTTAAGATAACCAGGTCGTCGGAGGTGGACAGAAGCTCCGGGAACGGCACGGCATATGCCGGAAGTGACCGTAGTCCTTAGACTCCCCAGGTCCCATACATTATCTTTCGTCCAAATATCCGGATAGTCAATGGCAAAGACATTATGCCCACGGAGAGAAAGTAATTCCGCTAAGCTGTGGATATCAAAGACAACCTTTTTTAACCAGTCTACCTCGACGATAAAAAGGATATTAAGACTGCCTGTTGAATTCGTACTCTCCATAGGGCGATTTAATCTCTCTATCTATCATGCCGTAACTATCTCAATTGATATATCTGCTTCGTCCATTCGATAGTCCGGGGGACTCCTTCTTCAATGGGTATTTGAGGTTTATGCTTCAAATCTCTTCTTATCTTGGAGAAATCCATGTGTTTGACTTTTGTTGTAAATGGTTCTGCTTCCTGGTAAATTACTTTTGAATCATCTTTCCCGAGATACTGCAGAATGAGGTCGGAAACATATTTTATATCATGTTCCCATTCTTCTTTGCTGCCCACATTATACACTTCCCCGGCTTTAAAATTATCTATGATATTAGCAAATGTCCGGCAAGTATCTTCCACATAATCAAAAATACGTTTGTGCCCCAGATAAACGGTGTAAGGTTCGTTATGGAGTGCCTTGTGAATAAACATAGGAATGACGCCACGGTAAGGACTGTAATATTCATGAGGGCCATAGGCATTGACAGGACGTACTCGGACAGTTTCGGTACCGAACATGGCGGCAGAATTGAGAACCTGCATTTCTCCCACCCATTTGGTCATCGCGTAGTCGTTCATTTGTTTGATGGCAATGTTATCCATCACGTCTTCACTCATTTTTCCTTCATAGTCACCGTATACTTCGGCGCTGGAGAAAAATATCATGCGGAACCGCTTCTTCTCCTGAAGACGCAGAAGATTCTTGGTTCCAACAACATTGGTGAGCCAGAGATTTTCATAATAGTCCTCGCCATTCCAGCGTCCGTATTCAGCAGCAAGATGATAGACATAGTCAAAGTCATGCTCGCTAAATATTCTTTCGAGCTGGCGATATTTGCTGGTGTCACAGCGGATATAACCAGGTACCCCGGATTGGCCTAAATCACAAATCCAAACTTCGTGCCCTCTTTTTCTTAATTCTGGTACCAGATTAGACCCGATGAATCCCAGACCTCCCGTCACTAATACCTTGGTCATTATTACTCCTTCATCAATATATTAATTATCTGTTCACTGGCTTTACCATCTCCCAGAGGATTCCTCCACTTATTATCACGCTCAACCATTATTCTGGAACACTCTACCATTTTATCCGGTAAAATACCCGCCAGCATATTGGCTCCCACCTCTATTGTCTCCGGTCTTTCGGTATTATCCCGTAAAGTAACACAAGGTGTACCGAGTATACATGCTTCTTCCTGAATACCACCCGAATCAGTAAGAATAAGCCGGGCATTATCTTCAAGATAAATACAACTGAGATAATCTACCGGGTCTATAGGAATCAATTGTGCCAGATTTAAATTTAATTCCTTTATCCTTTTGCGGGTATGAGGATGAACGGGATAGATCACAGGCATTTGTAATACTTCCGAAACCATACTTAAACCACTAAAAACAGAGATTAAGCGCTCTTTATTATCCACATTTTCCGCACGGTGCAAAGTAACAAATAAATACTTCCCCTGTTCGATATTTAATTTCTTTAGAATACCGGTGTGTCGCTGCGCCATGTCGCGGCTCTGAATAACAGCATCAACAATGGTATTACCGGTAACAAATATCTTCTCTGCAGAAATACCTTCCTTAAGCAATATTCCATGAGCTTTCTCTGTAGGGGCAAAAAGATAATCGGAACAATGGTCAACAAGAATACGGTTTATTTCCTCCGGCATATTACGGTCATAACTACGTAAACCAGCTTCGATATGTCCTACCTTAACATGTAATTTTGCGGCAGCTAATGCACCCGCAAGAACCGAATTAGTATCACCCTCTACCAGTACAATATCCGTATTATCATGCTGGAGAACCTTTTCCACGCCGGTAAGTATTGCGGCAGTTTGCTCACCATGACTCTTGGAACCCACTTCCAAATCATATTTGGGCTCCGATAATTTGAGCTGTCGGAAAAATACTTTATCTAAGTCGTATGAATAATGTTGTCCGGTATGAATAATATAGTAATTAATATTTCTTCTCCCCAGTTCTCTTATGACCGGGGCCATTTTTATTATTTCAGGACGGGTCCCTATTACTACAGCAATATTCATTTTATATTGTCCTATTCAAAAATACCTTCTCAACACTTTAATGTGATGTGATGCTACGCATAAGCATGGTGAAGCCCGAGAAAGTAATTCTTAAATCCCCAAATGACTTTATTTGGCGTATTCTTTGCCAGATATAAGACGGCCGGAGATAAAAGTCTCGATACGCTTTCTTAGACCAGTACTGTAAATCTTTTCTACTTAGAGCTTCATTTTCAAATACAGGAGTAACTTTACCACCTGTCCCCTCATAGATAAAATTCTCCCAGGGAATTTTATTGCCTTTGCCCTCCAGGTATCTCCGATAGAGTTCCGTTCCCGGGAAGGGAGTGGTAATAGCAAACTGGGCATAATCCAGCTTGAGATGTTTGGCAAAATCAATACTCTTTCTAATAGTTTGTGGTGTTTCACCCGGGCAACCAACCATAAAATAGCCCGTGGCTTGCAATCCGGCTTCGCGTGTGAGATGAATGGCTTCTTCTACTTTCTCCGGAGTAATATCTTTATTAATAGCATCCAGTATTTCCTGGGAAGATGATTCAATACCATAAGAAACAGAATAACAACCGGCCTGGCGCATCTTTAACAACAATTCTCTGTCCACCAGATTCGCTCTGGTTTCACATGTCCAGAATAATTTCAATCCTTTCTCTATCATTCCTTCCGCTATAGCAAATGCTCTTTTTTTATCGAGAGTAAAAACGTCGTCATAAAAGGCAACTTCTTTTATACCAAATCTCTTCTTATAATAAGATACCTCTTCAACAACTCTCTCAGAGCTTTGTGCTCGAAATTTATTACCAAAGACTGGTTTCGAACAGTAAGCACAGTTATAGGGACATCCCCGACTGGTAACAATAGCAGCAAATGGTAAGGCACGACCATGAGGCGGATGAGGTCGATATTTCCCAACTGGTAATAGATGGTAAGGCAAAAAAGGAAGAGAATCAAGATTGATATTCCTCAGTCGTGTGTTTGTGTTGATAATTTTATCTCCACTTCGAAAAGCGATACCACTGATATTATTTAACACAGCTTTTCTCTGCAAAGCAGATAATAGTTCTAGTATCGTTTCTTCACCCTCACCACGGACAATAATATCTATTTCGTGAATAGATGACAATGTGTCTTCCGGTAATAGTGTAGCATGAACTCCTCCGAGTATTATTTGAATATCAGGTCTGACCTGCTTTATCTGTTGTGCTATCTTCGCAGTAATATTAATAGTAGGGGTCATTGCAGTAAGTAAGACTATACTAGCATCTATTATGTATGAAGATATTTCTTTTGGTTCAATTTTTAAGGCATTGCCATCTATGATTGATACCTGATATCCGTTTTTCTCTAATACACCAGCTATTACAGCTAACCCGACTGGTGGCTGGCTATATCTGGATACTTGATAAGGATTAATTAGTATTATCTTCAATGTTTATTCGTTAATGCATCCTAATTCTTAATATTATAAAATACAGATATAGTATTTATATTGCCATAAGATATTTAATTATATGACTACCTTATAATTCTTTTTCTAACCAAGTAAAATAAATTTTCTAACCCGTCTCTCCATCCACGAAGCTTAATTTCCCCAACACGAACTCTATATTCAATAGGAACTTCTTTCCAACAATAACGATTATAGTAGCATATTTCTAATTTAAGTTCCTCTGAGAAAGGCATCCCATTAGATCTTAGTAACAAACTATCCAATATGCTTTTTCTAAATATCCACATCCCTGATTGAGTATCTTTTAAAGAAATATTGAAAAGCAGTCTTGTTGTTAAGTTAAGTACATTATTACCAAACCTGTTTCTTTGCGACATGACACCATCTTTCATATAAGCAAAACGATTAGTGGTGATAAAATCAAGCTTCTCTTGCTCAAGGAGAATAACAAGTTTAGGAATATCTTCTATAGGATATGTTAAGTCTGCATCTACAGTGACAATAATATCCCCTTTAGCTATAGAAAACCCTTTTTTATACGCTTTTCCATATCCTCTAATAGGCTCAAGAATTACTTCTGCTCCTGCACTCCTTGCAAGCTCGCTAGTTCGGTCATTAGAACCATTATCAATTACAATAACTTGAACTCTATGACCAATGTTCTCCAGTTCTTGAACAGGTATAGCCTGGATTGTTCTAACGATACCCAATTCCTCATTCAAGGCAGGTATCACAATACTTATTTTTGCCATATTACCCAATACCAACTATTCATACTTAAGTAATAAATATTAAAATTAAAAGTGCTTAAGGTCAAGTACGATATCCGCTTACTGTTGAAATTCTTCAATCTTGTCACCATGTAACAGTTCAGAGAAAATGTCACCCATGAAGGAGAA
>DDXZ01000045.1:0-239 GCA_002347295.1 Dehalococcoidia bacterium UBA2247
CTTCGGAATAAACTCCTTTTTTCGAATACCCTCAGCTTTTCAAGTTAATGCTGGAAATTTAGACGATAACACCATTACTTTAATGTCATTAATCTTACCCTTAATATAGTTGTGACACAGCCTGAATGACAATAGGGTCCGCGACCAGATTGCCATCCCGTATCAAGGTACGGGACAGGCTACCTGCGGCGGTCTCGCAATGACAATAAGTACTGTATGTCATCCTCGACCCGATCGAG
>DDXZ01000045.1:260-5771 GCA_002347295.1 Dehalococcoidia bacterium UBA2247
CCTGATACGGGGCAGGAATGACAGAATTGAAATTATAGAATAATAATATGAAGCGTTCTAAAATGAGTGAGAATAGTATAATACCACCAAGAGAAAGCAGGAGTTAGAGTAAAAGTGCCTTCGCGATTTTTAACTGACCGCATTGCCCGCCGGGTGATTAATTTACTGGGCGTTTCGGCACTCCTTATCCTTACCCTGATTGTTGTTTTCATCGTAAGGGAAGGTTTACCTGCTTTTTCTCAAATCGGGTTCTTCAATTTCCTTTTCGGCAGCACATGGCGCCCCAGTAACGGAGAATATGGAATCTGGACCATGGTGCTCGGGTCAGCAGCGGTAACCGTAGGCACTCTGGTGCTGGTCATTCCGTTAAGTCTCGGCTGTGCCATCCTTCTTTCCGAAATCGCTCCGCAGCGGATAAGATACTGGTTAAGACTGGCTATTGATACCCTGGTCGGTATCCCCTCCGTCCTTTTTGGCCTGGTAGGGATTGCCATCCTGGTGCCCATAATAAGAAGTCTCTTCGGCGGCTCAGGATACAGTATTGCTACCGCGATACTGGTTCTTACTATCATGGTACTACCCACCGTAGTCAGTATTACCGAAGACAGCCTGCATTCCCTCCCTTATTCCTATAAAGAAGCTTCTCTGGCCATGGGGGCAACACACTGGCAGACAATATGGCATGTTATGATACCGGCAGCACGTTCCGGCATCGGTGCTGCCATTGCTATGGGAGTAGGCAGAGCAGTCGGAGAAACAATGGCCATGATTATGGTTATCGGCAACTCACCCATCATCCCCAATTCTCTCTTCGGTCAGGCACGTACCCTCACCGGAAATATTGCTGTAGAAATAATGTATGCCACCGGATTGCACGAAAGTGCCCTTTTTGCCACTGGTGTCATTCTTTTAATCCTGATAATGATTATAGATAGTGTGGCTTTCATTCTGGCTCGCAAAGGAAAGAGTAATGGATAAAGAGATAACTCCACTGCAACCGACACCAGCCTGGCGTTCCACGCAAAAAGTATCTCCGCGTGTTACCCAGAAAATCGCCTTCACCGTTATCTGGATCTGCGGCGTAATTGCCATCCTCGCCCTGTTTGTTATCGTCGGTTACGTTCTGGTCCGCGGCGGGAGAACCATTACACCAGAATTTCTTTTCACGGCACCTGAGGGAGGCATCTCGGGCGAGGGAGGGATAGCAACAGTAATTGTCACCACTATTATGCTGATGCTGCTGACTGTGGTCATTCTGACACCATTAGGAATTGCCGCTGCCATCTATCTCTCCGAATATGCCCGGGATAACTGGTTCTCCGGTGTTATCCGTTATGGCGTCGACCTGCTTGCCGGTGTTCCTTCCATCATCTTCGGTCTTTTCGGATATGTCGTCTTCGTCGTTGCTTTGCATTTTAATTTCTCACTACTCTCCGGTGCCCTCACACTGGTGGCACTGGAACTGCCGGTAATGATACGTACCGTGGAAGAGGCCCTGAAAGCCGTACCACATTCCTATCGTGAAGCCAGTCTTGCTCTGGGCTGCACCAAGTGGCAGACCATCCGCCAGGTTATCCTGCCAGCAGCAATACCGGGAATAGTCACCTCTATTATCCTCACCACCGGACGTACTCTTTCTGAAACAGCCGCTTTATACGTCACTATGGGAGGGAGTTCTGCTCTACCAACCTCGCTTTTCTCCGGCGGACGGACGCTGGCGCTGCATGTTTATTATCTTGCCATGGACACCACCGCATTTGACAAAGCGATGGGGACAGGCATTATTCTAATTGTATTGATTATCATCATAAATTTGATTACCCATCGCATCTCCCGCTGGTATCAGAAGAGAATGGGAATAAAAGAAACGGAATAAAAGGATAAAAATATGAACCCCAAGATGCAGGCAATAAATGTCAGTTTTTACTACGGGAAAAAACAGGCACTGAAAAATGTCAGCGTCGATATTAAAGAAAATGAAATAACGGCCTTTATTGGACCCTCCGGCTCCGGTAAAACTACTTTTTTGCGTTTACTGAACCGGATGGATGAACTCGTTCGTGGCACGCGTTTGGAAGGCCGACTATTGCTCGATGGAGAAAACATCCGCGGCACAGGTCGTGATGTGGTGGAACTACGCCGCAGAGTCGGTATGGTATTTCAGCAACCCAACCCTTTCCCCAAGACTATCTTTGAAAATGTCGCTTTCGGCCGCCGTATGCTCGGTATGAGCCATAGCCAAAAGCTGGAGGAAATAGTAGAAAAAAGTCTGCGCGAGGCCGCACTCTGGGACGAAGTAAAAGACGATTTACATCACTCGGGACTGGCACTTTCCGGCGGACAGCAGCAGCGGTTGTGCATTGCCCGTATGCTGGCAGTAGAACCGGAAGTAATTTTAATGGATGAACCCTGCTCGGGACTGGACCCGATATCCACATTACGCATTGAAGAATTGATGCAGGAATTGAAAAAACAGTACACCATAGCCATCGTTACCCATAACATGCAGCAAGCCGCCCGCGCTTCGGACTGGTGTGGATTTTTCTTGCTGGGAGAAATGTTAGAATATGGTGCTACCGGTGAAATTTTTTCACGCCCGCAGAATAAAAAAACAGAAGACTATATCAGCGGACGTTTCGGATAGAAAGAGGAAGGAGCATCAGAATGTTGCTACGAGGGAGTTTTGACCGCCATCTTCATGTGTTGGAAAAAGAAGTTTTCGCCATGGGAGATATGGTAGATAAGGCACTGGAAAATGCCATGCATGCCCTGAAAAACCAGGACCTGAAATTGGCGCAGCAGGTTATTGATGATGATGCCCTTATTGATAAAAAAAGGATAGCCATCGAAAGTCAAGGGGTGCAGCTCATGGTAACCCAGCAACCCGTTGCCAGTGATTTACGCATCATTCTCTCAGCACTTTATATTGCGGTAGATATGGAACGTATCGCCGACCATGCGGAAGGTACCGCAAGGATCGCTCTTATGATCGGGAATGAACCGCCGCTCAAGCCACTGATTGACCTCCCCCGGATGACAGACATGGTACGCGATATGCTGAGACGCACACTCGATGCTCTGGCACGGCGCGATGCGGAATGTGTCCGCGGCATCTCCGCAGAGGATGACAACATCGATAATATCTATGACCAGGTATTCCGGGAATTGCTTACCTTTATGATTGAAGACCCGCGTACTATTACCCGCGCGACCCGACTGATGTGGGCGGCACACAACCTGGAACGCAGTGCCGACCATGTTACTAATATCTGCGAACGAGTCAACTTTATCGTCACGGGTAACTTTGAAGAAATGAGAACATCCAAATATTAAAACTCTAATCGAATGGAAAGGTTAAAAGTTAAAACGCAAAACCACAGCTTAAAAGGTAAAACTGTGGTACTATCAGAATACTCTCGCCCCCTGTGGGAAAGAGAAGGAGTGAGGGGATTATCCTGGTCATTGGGAGACCGTCGCAGCTAGCCTGTCCCGTACCATGATACGGGATGGTAATCTAGCGCGGAGGGGTCCGACAACGTCAAAGCAATATTACGTTTATATTTTAACAAATGAACATTGTACTGTTCTATACACAGGTGTGACCAACAATTTACAGCGTCGTATTTATGAACATAGAGAAAACATACTAATTGGTTTTAGTAGCAGATATAAGTATAAAAAATTAGTTTATTATGAAGTATGTAATAATATTGAAACAGCGCTAATGAGAGGGAAACAAATTAAAGCGGGGCCAAGATCAAAAAAAGTAGAACTGATTACAGTAACAAACAGAGAATGGAATGATTTATATGATTTTCTTTAGCCTCCCCACCAGATTGCGAGAGCACTAAGTGCTCTCGTATCAAGTACGGGACAAGCCTCGCAATGTGACAATAGGGAGTGATTGATCACCACGTCCTGACAAATCATGTTTTCCCATCGCGAGAGAGGAGATATTGATAGTAGAGAATATTATCCCATCTAAAAAAGGCATCCTGACATTATATATAAATAGTAGAAAACATGCTCTATGATTAAGAAAAAGTATCGTCTTTCTATCAGTTATGTTTTTGGTTTTGGGTTTAGAATTTATTTAGTGTTTAGAATTTAGGATTTGGAAATTTATGACCAAAGTAGTTTCTATTGTGGGAATGACCGGCTCCGGGAAATCCGAGGTGGCGGGAATATTTCAAAAGCACGGATTTGCCTGCGTGAGATTTGGTGATATTACCGATGCGGAAATAGCACGGCGGGGATGGGTTTTAAACGAAGCCAACGAACGCCGGGTAAGGGAAACATTACGCCAGGAGTATGGCATGGCCGCCTATGCCAAACTGAATATCCCGCGTATCGATGCCGCTCTGAAAAAAGCAAATGTTGTCGCCGATGGTCTTTATTCCTGGGAAGAACATCTTCTCTTCCGGGAGTATTATAAAGATAACTACATCACGGTAGCTGTCTATGCCGCACCAGCTACCCGCTACCGTCGTCTGGCAACACGGTCCATAAGAGCACTGACTTATAATGAGGCGGCCAGCCGTGACCGGGCGGAAATAGAAAATTTGAATAAAGGCGGCCCTATTGCCATAGCAGATTATACTATTATTAATGAATACTCATGGGAAGAAGTAACAAAACAGGTGGAAAAGATTATTGAGAAGATACAATGAGTGATGCGATAAGACCGGGTATCGATGAATATTTCCTTAAAATAGCTTCTGTAGTAGCCGAACGTTCCACCTGTCTCCGTCACCATGTCGGTGCTGTAGCCGTACGCGATAAACATATTCTCGCTACCGGTTACAATGGCGCTCCTACAGGATTACACGATTGTCTGGACCTGGGATGCCTGCGTGACGAATTAAAGATTCCCTCCGGGACACGTCATGAGATATGCCGCGGCATTCACGCCGAGCAAAATGTTATTATTCAGGCCTCTCTACATGGCGTTAGCCTGGAAGGAAGCACTATTTACTGCACCCATACTCCCTGTGTCCTCTGCGCCAAAATGCTGGTTAATGCCCGGATAAAACGCTATGTATCCTTCGGCACTTATCAGGATAATACTTTTATGGAGCTTTTCCGTCAGGCAAACATCGCTTTTGATATGCAGAAAAAACCGCCTGCCCGTATCAGTTTTTTGAAATAAAAAGCAACAGTTATAATGGAACAACACTCATGGGCACGGCATGCCGTGCCCCTACAGATACAACAGGCTCATGGCCATCAGCCGTCAGCTTTCAGCGGTCAGTTTAGAGTTTACAGTTGGAAGTTTATAGTGACACTCTCTGCCTTACCCTCCTAGATTGCCGCGACCCGACTACGGCGGTCTCGCAATAACCATGCTGTCATCCTCGCCGGGTACCCTCTGGGTGCGAGGATCCAGGGTATTAAGATTGAGTCTGCTTTGCTTAAATGAGCGTTTAAATTAGCAATAATCAAACATCAAATATCGTTACTATAAAAGCAATGTATTCTTTAGCCACCCTGGATTCCCGCGTGCGCAGGAAT
>DDXZ01000024.1 GCA_002347295.1 Dehalococcoidia bacterium UBA2247
CGCACGGAAGAAAGCCACGGGATAGTAATAGTTGCTGATCTGAGCAATGATCCTGCGGATACTGAGCATCTTCCTCAAGTAGTGGAGGAGGTGCGGGAATTACGACAAGAACTTGGTTTCAATGCCGAAGATGAAAAGCAAACGCAGATGAGCGCCGACAGTGGATATTTTAGTGCGGATAACATCAAGGCTGAGGGGGACGGCATTGCACTGCTGATAGCCTCAGGCAGGGAAAAGCAGAAAGAAGAAAAGGAATCCACGGATAGCAGGGTCTACTCTCTGAAGCGGTTTTGCTATGACAAAGAAGAGGACGGGGGGCGGTGTCCCGAAGGCCGACTGTTGATACGAGATACTATGCAAACAGATGGCAAGTATCGCTATGTATGTCCAGACTGCGCTGGCTGCAAACTGAGAGCGTGTTGTCTGAAGTCCGGTGAAGATAGGCGAATGCTGATAGTAGCAGAAGACCAGCTTCTTATCGGTGAGATGAGCGCCAGGTTGAAAAAGCCTGAGAAACACGCCGTCTATCGTAAGCGCAAGTGGGTAGCGGAGCAGCCGATTGGTCAGATAAAGGAGGGCTTGGGGTTCAGAGGGGTAACCATGCGTGGTGACGATTATGCGCTTGGGCAATGGCGGTTTGTCTGCGCTGTGCAGAATGTCATGAAAGCAGTCAGGTTTATAGCCAACTCAAGAAAATCGGGAAAAATGGAGGCGATAATTAGCGTAGCTTAAGGAAATTGGCGCACCCAATCCGGCTTTCGCAGGGCCAAACCGCCAACCTCAACAAAAGAGGTGACATCGGACCATATAATCAATCGCACCGATTACTCGTGACCCACGCTCCTAGAAGATAGACCTTATGAGATAAGAGACTTGCAGGGTAAAGTGATTAGTCGGACTGAGGCACGGCGGTTAATCCTCACTTATTATCATGTCTCGGAAAGTATACGCCGTGAGAGACGCAGGTAGAAGACCTCTAAGATACAACAGCGGGAGACGCCGACTTCCCGGGCACACGAGGCAGCCGAAGCTCCTCAACATGCAGAAGTCCTGGCTATCTCCCGATAACTAGTTTGACTAAAGAGGATAATGAGGTCAAAAATAGTCTTGACAACAATTAGGGAAATCTCTTTGTGCAGTAAATAATCAAGAGTTGCCATTTCATGCCTTCATTTTAATAAAATGGATTAGTAACCAAGTCTCGTATCGAGTAAATCAATTAATTTAGGAAGATACAAGGAGAATTTGTTCCTTCCAGGCTTTAGCTCAGAAGTGGTGGGCGGTACTGTACAGTAGACAGAACCAGGACGCTTGAACTAGCTTTCAGCTTATGACCCCACCGATTTAAATACTCTCGGCTCGTGGCGACTTACATAGTAAGTGCATTGGCTAAGAATCCGGTCAGTACGGCCACGGCAAATATGGTTGCAATAAACACGCCTACTAGTTTCTTTTTGAATATCGCTGCTATTAAACTAATTTCTGGAATACTCATGCCAGCCCCGCCAATAATCAAAGCCACCACAGTACCGACTGCCATACCTTTTTCCAAGAGTACAGCACTGATGGGAATTATGGTTTCGGCACGTATATACAATGGTACTCCTATCACAGCGGCTATGGGAATGGCAAACAGGTTATCAGGTCCGGCGATGTTCACAATCCATTCCTCAGGTATAAAACCATATATGACAGACCCGATGGCAGCTCCGATAATCAAATAAACCGCAATATGTTTGAATAATGTCCAAGCAAAACCACCGGCACGTTTAATCCTGGGCTTGTGTCTTTCCCAGAAACTATCCCCCTTTATCGATACTGTGCTTGGATCATTAGTATTACCTCCAACGACCGTTACAGATTTTACGTATTGGGCAAAGCCGAGTTTTTCCAATATAAGGCCGCTTATCACTGATGCGGCAAACGTGAATATGGCATACAGTATCGTTATTTTCCAGCCAAGAAGCGCCAGCAGGAGCACGAAGATAACAGGATTCAATAATGGGGAAGCCAGCAAGAACGACATACATATTCCAAAGGGCACTCCTGTATTCAAGAGTCCTACCAGAATGGGAATGGTGGAACACGAACAAAATGGTGTTAAGGAGCCAAAACCGGCTCCGATGATATTACCTATGCCTTTAGGAGCACGCGTAAGAAACCTTTGAATTTTGTCCTGCGGCACGTATTCCTGGAGAAGCCCCACCAGGAATGTGATGCCGATAAAAAGCGCAACAAGTTCCCCCGCTATCTGCAGGAAATATATCCCCGCAGTAGTGAAATTATTAAGCATGGTGAAAAACTCCTTTGGAAGAAACCGAAGATGTAATCTTCTATTCTCCTAGCAACAATCTTTGTTTTCGCAGCAACTGCTTTCGTTCTTTTCCTTTTCGGTTTCTTTTGGAACAATTTTAATGTTGCAACAGCCACCCTGTGCTGGCTCTTCTTTGGGAACGATTTTCATATTACAGCAACAATCGTTGGAGCTTTTCTTTTTGCCTCTTAAGAAACTGAAAATACCCTTTTTCTTCTCGGTGCCGGTGTTTTCTGTTGTCATTGTGAATACCTTCTTTCTATTTTTTTCGATATGTTATTAACCCAATCAGCTTTTCATTAGTTCTCTCTGACCACCTGATTTAGATAGGGTAAAACCTCACGCCAAACCTCCAGTGCTTCCTGATAAGCTTTCTTGCCTTTTTCAGTCAACTCATATATCTTTCGTTTTCTGTCTCCGGTAGCCTCCGCTTTCACTGACGCATAACCGCCCTTTGCCAGGCTATTGAGAATCGGGTAAATAGTAGCGTAGGTAGGAGTACAGCAGCCCCTTGTGAATTCCCGCATTTTCTCCAGAAGTGCATAGCCATGGATAGGGCCCCGGGAAAGTGTTTGGAGTATGAAGAATTTTGATAGGCTCATGTTGATCAAGGATTTCCAATATTCTTTATCTTCCAGTTGCATTTGCCAGTCCTTATTATGAACCTCAATATATAGACCATCAATATATTAAGCTCAAAATCGGAGTTTGTCAAGCTTTGCCTGAGAAATTAATTAATTGAAAACATTGTTTCGCGAAGGGGGTATATCAGTAGTCGAGTCGTAATTTCTATTCATTCCCAGCATTCGTAAAGGTCGATGACATAAATTCGTTACACCACTTCCCAATGATTTCTTCAGATATCGCAATTTACTTGTTTGTTACCTACGGATAAATACCACGTCGAGAGAACAGTTTTTTTTGTGAGAGAAACACAGGTCTGATCGCCCTTAAGCTGGATCCTACCTTTACTGATGCTTTCTATTATCTGGCGCATTACTGGTACCTGGTAGCAGATGGTTTTATTACGGCAACTTTCCGTCAGGATTTCTGGATAAATATATATATATAAAGAGAGAGGAATACTCAAAGCCAATGCAACCACAGAAGACTTTATCATTAGTGCCCTTGAGTCTGTCTTGACTGCCGTAGACCAGGCTATAGTGATACGCCATAATTCCCCTATAGCACACAATCTGAAAGTGATGATCCTGGCGCGCCTATTACGTCTCGATGAGGCAATGAAAGAAATAGAGATAGCGCTTTCCCAGTCTCCGGATTACTATCTTGCACGGAAAAACCGGGAAAAATTTCAGGAAATGATAAAAAAGCAAGCGTTGATCAACAATAACCAGATCGAAAACAACCATATCCAGAAGATTAAATTTCTGGAAAGTAAGGATTAAAATTGATCGAGATATCCCCCGTACTGAAAACAAAGGGCAGGTACAAAACCTGCCCTTTGTTACTATAAAAATGTTATCTTGATTTTACTTTCCGTCATACTGAGGAAAGAAAGGGTTTACCGGCCAGTTAAAATGCGGCACACGCGTGATAGCATAGTTTGAGGGTAACACGCCAGTGGGACAAATTTTCCAGCACTCGCCACATTGAGGACATTCCTGGGCGGCTATCTCAGGATAGAACATCACCTGTCTGTCCGACCCACGCCCCACAAAGCCGATGGCATTTTTCTTTTTCACTTCCGCACAATATCGCACGCACAGTCCACAGAGAATACAGAAATTGGAACTAACCTCAAATTTCTCCCGGTCTACACCATATTTCACCGCATAGTCACGTATCACCTGGCTCCCCGGCGCCCGTGCCCAGAGCAGTTGCAGTATCATCTTACGTCCTTTGATAACACGTTCTGTCTCTGTCTGTACCACCAGCCCCTCTTCTACCAGATAAATACAGGATGTCACCAGACGGGAAGGCTGCTGGCCGCGTGATATCTCCACAGTACAGAGACGGCAACTACCCTGCGGCGTTAATTTCTCATGATAGCATAGTGTGGGGATTTCAATACCGGCGCTGCGGGCAGCTTCCAGCAGTGTTGTCCCTTCCTCAGCCTGCACTTTCTTATCATTAATCGTTAAGGTAACTTTACTCATTTCTTACTACCTCATTTACGTACTTTAATTTTTTGATGAACTGGAGCCGGTACTTTTTCTCCGGAAAGTTTGGTCACCGCACTAAAGCGCTGCGGGCAAACTTCGATACAGGTGCCGCATTTAGTACATTTCTCCTGGTCAATAACATGTACCATATTCTTTTCCCCTGTTATCGCCTGTACCGGACAGCTACGAGCACAAATCATACAGGCTTGACACTTCTCCGGATCGATATAATAGGAGATTAACGACTTACAGACTCCTGCCGGACAGCGTTTTTCCTTGATATGCACCTCGTACTCATCACGGAAATAGCGGATAGAACTCAAAACGGGATTAGGTGCCGTCTGCCCCAGAGCACAAAGGGAAAATTCCTGCACTACTCCCGAAATTTCTTCCAGCAGCTCGATATCACCCTCTTTACCCTTACCTCCACAAATGCGGTTTAATATCTTAAGCATCTGATAGATTCCCTCGCGACAGGGAACACACTTACCACAGGATTCTTCGGATAAGAATTTCAGATAATAGCGGGCAATATCTACCATACAGGTAGTCTCATCCATAACAATCATACCACCCGAGCCCATCATAGAGCCGGCTCGCGTCATTTCATCATAATCAACAGGCATATCGAGCAGTTTTTCCGGAATCACACCTCCGGAAGGCCCACCGGTCTGAACTGCCTTAAATTTCTTCCCACCGGGAATACCGCCGCCAACATCAAAGATGATATGGCGGAGAGTAGTTCCCATAGGCACTTCCACCAGTCCGGTATTGTTAACCTTACCCACCAGGGAAAAGATTTTTGTTCCTTTACTCCCTTTAGTACCAATACCGGTAAACCAGTCCGCTCCCTTATTCAAAATAAAGGGAATATTGGCCCAGGTTTCCACATTATTCAAATTACTCGGCTTTTCCCGGATACCACTCACGGCAGTACGGATATACTTCGGTCGTGGTTCACCCACCCGCCCTTCGATAGCCGTCATAAGAGCACTGGACTCACCGGAAACAAATGCACCGGCACCCTGCTGAATACTTACATCAAAATCAAAACCGGAGCCGAGAATATTTTTCCCCAGGAGACTATACTCTCGTGCCTGTTCCAGGGCAATCCCAAGATTCTCTATTGCCAGCGGATATTCCTGACGGACATAAACATACCCCTCATGTGCACCAATAACATAAGCGCCAATAATCAATCCTTCCAGTACTCCATGAGGATTCCCCTCCAGAAGACTTCTATCTTTATATGCTCCCGGGTCACCTTCATCAGCATTAACAATGACATATTTTGTTGTTCCCGGAGCATTACGGGCTGTCTCCCATTTTAATCCCGCGGGGAAACCTGCCCCTCCCCGACCTCTGATATTGGATTTCTTAATCTCATCCAGTATCTCTTCCGGTTTCATCTGAGAAAGAGCTTTGCTTAAAGCACTATAGCCCCCGAGAGCAATGTAATCATCAATATTCTTCGAATCAATAAATCTATTGTTGCCAAAAACAGTACGGCTTTGATTTTTATAGAAGGGAATATCCGACTCATGGACAATAGATTTGCCAGCAGCATCTTTAAAAAGTAAGCGGTCAATGATTTTCTTTTCTTTGAGTGTCGTACCAACGATTTCCGGAATATCCTCCGGCTTTACCTGGAGATAACAGATATCTTCCGGTAAAATAACCATAATGGGACCTTTTTCACAAAAGCCATGACAACCGGTACGACGAATATCCACTTTATCTTTGAGCCCATTCTTCTCGATTTCAGCAACCAAAGTACGGGCTACTTCTTCACTGGCCAGAGCACGGCAACCGGTACCGGAACATATCGTGACACAGGGCTTTTCCTGCTTCCGATGACTTAATATTTCTTCTCTAAACTTTTCCAGTTTAGCCGGTGAATCTAATATAGGCATGCTTTTTCCCCTTTCTCCAATATTATTCGCATGCAGCGGTAATCTGCTCTATTTCTTTATTTGTCGGCTTGCTATAGTATTTTCCATCAATCATCATTACCGGACCTAAAGCGCAACAGCCAAGACAATTCACAGTACTTAAAGTAAAACGAAGGTTACGCGATGTTTCTCCGGGTTTAAGTTTCACAATCTCGCTGACCCTATCCAGTAAACGCGGCGCACCGCGTACCTGACAGGCAGTACCGAGACAGACAGTAATTTCATGTCTCCCCCGGGGCGTCAGACTAAATGCCTTATAGAAGGTGGCCACATGATATATTTCTCTCAGAGGCACACCCAATTTCTGACTAACCCAGCTCAAAGCATCTTCCGAAAGCCAGTTATTCTCTTTTTGCAGCTGGAGCATTACTTGAATCAATTGCGACTTATCACCCTTATATTTATCAATAATCTCATCTGTCTTGTAAAGTTCTTGCGCCACTCTTTTTGTTACCTCCTTAGCCCTGCTTCTGGTTTCCTGTATGGCGGTGTTTAAGCGTTTCGCTTCTGCTGCCAATTGTGCTAATTCTACTTCCGGAGCAAACCGACCGGACGATGCATTACTATTCAACGAAATTTGCGACGGCAGACCAGAACTAAACGGATGTGCCTGCGCCAGTGAATTAAGCGCCTCTAACAGAACATCGGTTTTTGTCGGTAAATCCAGTGATTTCTGTAATTGCGCTAATAACTCTGCCTGCTCTTTCGTTACTTTTATACCGACAAAACCGGACTTTGTTTTCTTCTTCATCATAATCGTTTAACCGTTTAACCAATATTAAACTTTCTTAAAATACATGTCAATTTGCATATAGTATGTCTTGGACACCGCACAGCGCTTACAGTTGACAAAATTTAAATGACATGGCACAATAAATTGTGAAAATGTAGAAGAGGTGTGTAAATTATCCCCTGTGCGCCTGCTGAGTTCACGGCGGGCACCGGGAGTAAATTCAGTGTCATAAAGATTGTCATATTCAAGTTAAACTGGGGTATTGTTCATGTTCTGGCGTATTTGCCAGGAGAAGGTATGTCAGCTTTATAAGAAATGGAGCAAATTAATATCCAATAGGGAAAAGCAGAAGGTAAACGTATCGATAATTCGGGTTTACCTTTTTTGCTTTAATTTCAAGAAAAAATATTACCAGCGGGTAAGTGAGGTGATGTCGACTCAAACAAAGTGAACAGTACTCTATAATTGTTGAGAAATATTTCGATGAAGGAGAAATAGCAATATGGCAATCAAAATGGAAGACTATAGCTGGAAATTTACGGATGACCGGGAGTGGCGTGACCATTTCCGCTCATGGCCCCCGGTAATTATTTCCTGTGCTATCACCGGTGGTCTGCAGGGTAAAGATGCCAACCCCAATCTGCCCGAGAGTCCGGAAGAGCAGGCGGATTCTACATATGCTGCCTACAAGGCCGGAGCCTCTAGTATTCATATTCATTCCCGTGACCCCAAAACGAAGTATGCTTCACTGGGGCAAGCGGAAGATTTTTATAAATCCAACAAACTTATCCGTGCCCGCTGTCCCGATGTCATAATTAACGATACCGGGTACACTGCTTTTAGCCTCAGTCAAGAGGAAATGACCAAATTCTTTAAAGCAATCGACTCGGAGATGGCTACCCTGGATGTCGGTGTTTTCTCTATGGTGATTCCTATGAAAGCTACTGCCGATAAAGTGCCCGCGCTCCAGGCGAACGCCAAAATACTAGGCGGGAGTTTCACTTTTGATCCGGCGAAAGGACGCGGATATCTGGAAACCATTATGAACGTCGGCTATGGCGCCTGCGAACGTGTTGCTATCGCCATGAAAGCTGCCAACACCAAGCCTGAGTTTGAAGTCTTCAATTCTTCCTCCTGGTGGTATGTGGACCATACTATTGCTACGGGAAATGTCAAGGAGCCTTACTGGTGTCAGCTTGTCTTCGGACAGGAAGGTGCCTGCAGTTTACCTACTCCCATGCAGGCATTGGAAATGATTAGACAGATGCCGCCCAAGTCTTTCTTCTCCTCTATTGGTATTGGTCCCTTACAGCTCCCCATCACCACTTTGGCCCTGATTCTCGGTGGACACCTGCGTGTGGGTATGGAAGATAATGTCTATTATCGTCGTGGTGAACTGGCAAAGAGCAATGCGCAATTTGTGGAGAGAGCGGTCCGTATTTGCCATGAGTTGAATCGTGAAGTAGCCACTCCCGCCCAGGCGCGTGAAATGCTTGGTTTGAGTCAGACACCCAAGCAGTATCCCTAGCAGGGTGTTGAAAAAGTCCCTTAAAATAGCTGACTTCGTGCGGTAATTGTGGTAGATTAAGTCCAACGAAATTATCGGAGGCCACAATGAGAGGGAAAGCGGACAGTCAAACAACGATGTTGAGTCTGGTGACAGCTAATGACCTGGTTCCTGAGGACCACCCGATTCGGAAGATCAAGCCGATGGTGGACAAGGCGCTAGCCGAGCTTTCACCCACATTTACGCGCATGTACGCCGAGACTGGGCGTCCATCGATACCGCCGGAGCACCTTTTGAAAGCATGTCTGCTGATGGCGCTTTACTCGGTGCGCAGCGAGCG
>DDXZ01000057.1 GCA_002347295.1 Dehalococcoidia bacterium UBA2247
GTTGTGACACAGCCTGAATGACAATAAGGACTGTGTCATCACGAGGAGCGTTAGCTAGCCTGTCCCGTACCTGATACGGGATGGTGATCTATCAGGGTGTTGAAAAAAGGCAAAATGCGTGAAAATCATCCAAAATTCGTGCCTAGCCAACACCCCTTTTAGTCCAAAACAAGGTTTTTCAACACCCTGATAGAGTTCTCCGCTATAATAAAAAATGGATTATTTTCAGAAATATTCTGTTTAACTTCTAAGGCTTTAGAGCCTGTGGTATCACTGTGGTTCTCTTGCCATCCTTTTCCACTACTACGACCTTACCAGTGTTGCCGTCTTCAGTGGCCACATCTACCAGGTAAACACGGTCATAATTTTCGACATTGTTGTCCATTCCCGCTCCACTGAGGATCATGATCGCCATCATCCGGTGGCTCTCACTCATTTGGTCATTAACTAATTTGGCATCGCTATTTACGGCACCGACACTGGTACCCCAGAGTTCTTCCATCTCAGCACTTGCCCTTAATTCAGCGCTTTTTTCAGGCGATGGATTAGAGAAACAACCAATGGAATAAATCGAAGAAACTAATAATATGACGGTTAATATGAGTGTTTTTTTCATTTTTCTCCCTGATTGATATTTTAGTTTTGTAATTTCGATAAGTCGAAACGCTGGATATTCAAATTATAAATTTTGGTCAACAAAATGTCCATAAATCTCTTCCGGTAACATTTTTATTTGAGTTGACACGGCTCTTACATCGGTTTAGTAATTATCAGGTTATGCTACTGAACTATCAATCATATCAACTGTGAACTTATTGCAGAAGTCACTTCGCTCAGGCATACTTAATTTGCTTTTTTGTTGTAGCTCTCTGCACTTTCCTTCTCTATCACGGGAGGATGCCGGGCAATGAAGAGCATTATCGTCGCTATAGAAAGAAGAGTGATGGTGATGACCAGAGCAATGAAATAGCTTCCTGTAGCATCATAAGAAGCACCTCCGATATATGGTCCCAATAATCCCGAGGTAATCTGTCCTCCCCCTATAGTAAGACCGACGATGGTACCGAGAGACCCCATGCCAAAATATGTTCCCAGCAGTCCCGGTATACCCGGCGCTAATGCAGCCAGTCCAAGTCCAAATATTACTGCAAATGAATATAATATTGGCAATGAATCCAGATTAATCAGTAATATTATACTAATGGCCATCAAAAAATGTGCCGCCACCAGTATTTTATGCCAGCCGGTTTTCTTTTCCACAAAACCGATACCCAGACGAATAGGAATACTCAGCCCTCCGGTGAGAGCCATAGCGGTAGCAGCAGAGGCCGGTGAGATACCTAAGTCGGTAGCGTAGGGTACCAGGTGTACTTGTATCATACTGAACCCAATAGTACCCAGAGCTCCACCAACAAACAGCAAGATAAACTGAGGTGTCCGGATTATCTGACGTACACTCCAACCCCGCACCACAGATTGCATTTCTACATTGCTCTGCCTTTTCTTAAGTGGTTTCTCTTTATCTGAAACGCTGCCGAGAGTAATGACTGATGCCAAAATGCTGACTAGAATGAAACTCCCTAGTACAACATAACCCCTGCGCCACCCATAGTTATAAATTATATGATTCAGTAAAGGCGGGAAAAATGCCGCCCCGATGCCAAAACCACTGGTAATGATCCCCAGCACATGTCCTCGTCTCTGGCTAAACCATTGCTGACCCACCGTTGTCGGGCCGATAAAAGCACCGCCGATAGCGAGACCACTGATAATCATGAAGATGCGGAACTGATTGATATCCTGAACTTGACTTAAGAGAATAATCCCTCCACCGGTTCCAAAGGCTGCTAGGAGAAGTACAAAACGGTACCCGTATCTGTCGAGAAGACGCCCAATAAATATTGCTGATATACCATAACAAACCATGAATGCTGTGTAGCCTGACGAGGTAATAGTTCTTGTCCATCCGAATTCAGTTTCAAGAGGCTTAAAAAAGACACCCATCCCCCACATGATTCCTCCCAGCGTGATAAAAGGTATCATAAGTGAGAAAATAATTAACCAGTCAAGTGACTTGTGCTTCCTTTGTGTTTCAAAAGACGTGTTAGACATAATACTCAATATCCATATTCCCAGCATTATAGTTAACCGTCTCAACACTGTCAAAAAATTGTAAGCGTCCATAACATATTGGACTTTTGCGGGGTGACGAATTTATCCAAATAATAGCGCAGTGGTGATAATTTGCCAATACTGCGGTGGGGTTTCTCCGTGTTATACCACAGGAGATATTCCATGAGGTGACGGTTAAATAAAGAAGGCTCAGCTAACTTATCAGTATGCCAGTAAGCGAACTGTTCCTGAATGGTACGGTTAAAGCGTTCCAGATGGGCGTTAGACTGAGGGTGACGGAGATAATTAAAGTAATGCACCCGGTTCTTACTCTGGCAGGCCTGAGTGAAATGCTTGAGAAATTCATGTCCATTATCAGTCTGAATCTTGCTTATCGCGAAAGGAGTAACAGTGATGAGTTTCTCCAGAAAGTCACGGGCGCAATGGGAAGAGCTGGACTTATAGATATAAGCGAAGGCAAACCGGGTAGATAAGTCTATTGCGGTAATAAGATAACGCTTGAGTCCTGCAACAAAGATATCTACCGTATCTATTTCCACCAGGTCGCCGGACTCCTTATCAATCACCTCCCCAGAGTCAATATGTTTCTGAACTTTTGCAAGAGGTTCCACGGGCTTAAGGAGGCTCGTTATTGGGGTCGGACTAAGATGGCCATCCAGTTTACCATGACCGCTATTATCTGTAACCTGAAGAGGATAGTTAAGCTCCTATTTTATCGTAGTTGTGGGAATAGGTCGTTCTATGAGAAAGCTCGCCAGAGGATAACTGTGCCTATTTCAGGCTGATAATGACGCCGGATTGAAAAAGGGATAAAAAGAAGGAGGAAATGGGTTGAGTTGAAGCTAAAGGTTGCCGGGAAAGTCTCTGTTTGAACGGTTAAAAGAAATTGGATTGCCCATTCTGGGGATGGCGCTTCAAGGTAGCTTTTTTCAGCAGTTTCATAATAGATACCAAACAAATAAATTCATGGTATCTACAGTTATTTCCCAATAATGCTGTCTTTTAAAGAAGTCAAGTTTATCTAAAAAATAGCATTGATGTTATAATTAACGTTATGGAGAAAATAACAAGCAATGGCTACCATGAAACTCTTCTTTATGAGAAACTAGCCAATCATTATGCACAGTGTCATATCTGCCAATGGCACTGCAAGCTTGCCCCGAAAGGACTGGGAATTTGTGGTACCAGGCAAAATATCGATGGTAAGATTAACGTTTTAAATTATGCCGAAGTAACTTCATTAGCCATCGACCCGATCGAAAAAAAACCTCTTTATCATTTCTTTCCCGGTACTAATGTCTTTTCACTGGGGAGCTGGGGGTGTAATTTTCACTGTATTCATTGTCAAAATTGGGAAATATCCTGTATCAATGGAGAACATGCAGCTAACAGAATCCGCATTATTTCACCGGAGAATGCAGTAAAATTAGCTCTGGAGCATAATTGCCGGGGAATAGCCTGGACATATAACGAACCGGCTATCTGGCTGGAATATATCCTTGATTGCGCCAGAATAGCTAAATCGGCCGGGCTCTATACTGTTTATGTCACCAATGGTTTCAGCACTCCCGAAGCGCTGGATACTATCGGCCCTTATCTTGATGCTTACCGTGTTGATATCAAGGGTTTTTCTGATAATTTCTATAAGAAACTAGCTAGAATCCACTCGTGGCATGGTATCCTGGAAGTAACTAAACGCGCCAGGGAAAAATGGAACATGCATATCGAGATAATTACTAATATTATTCCTACCCTGAATGACGACAGAGAACAACTGGAAAACATCGCCCGGTGGATTTATGAAAACCTGGGGGAACTTACACCCTGGCATGTCACACGGTTTTACCCTTCATACCAGTTAAATAATTTGCCACCTACCCCTTTATCTACGCTGGAAATGGCATATAATATAGGTCAGGATAATAAGTTACGTTTTGTTTACATTGGTAATGTTGCCGGAATTGATAAAGAGAATACTATCTGTTACTCATGCAAAAACACAGTAATAAAAAGGACAGGATATCAAACAGAGATATTACACTTAAAAGATTCTCATTGCAGTATCTGCGGAGCAGAACTCAAGATAAAGAATTAGAGATGTATTTAAGTTATTTTCTGCATCAAATTAATACCAATATCTACAACAAGGAGCGCTACAGATGAAAGGGATTATCTTCGGTTGTGCTACCCCCCACCCTCCTATTATGATTCCTGAAATAGGCAAAGGTGAAGAACATAAAATACAAGCTACCATCACAGCCATGGAAAAACTTGGTAAGAGACTGGCAGAAACAGAACCGGAAACATTGGTCGTAATAAGCCCTCATGGTAATACTCAGTACAGTGCTATGGGTATCGCTACCGCACCCTATTCGGAAGGTAATTTTGATTCCTGGGGAGCAAGAGGAATTAATTTCCATTTTAATAATGATTTGCCTCTGGTAAACTGCTTGCAGGAAACGTCTCAAAAAAACAAGATACCCCTGGTCTCATCAGGTAATAAAATTTATCAACTTGATTGGGGTGTTCTTGTTCCGCTATATTATCTCCTTCACGAACTAAAGAATATTGCCATGGTACCCATTACCTTCTCTTTTCTTCCCCTGAAAACACACTATGCCTTCGGGAAAACCATACAGAAGGCGGCAGAACAATGCGGAAAGAGAGTGGCCATTATCGCCAGCGGTGATTTATCACACCGGCTGATTCCCGGGGCACCGGCAGGTTATGACCCCATGGGCAAAGTATTTGATGAAAAAATTGTGAATGCTATGGCGCGTCTGGATTATGAAACAATCCTGAATTTACCACCAGAGCTTATTGATAGAGCCGGAGAATGCGGACTGCGGTCATTGACTATTCTAACAGGAGCTCTGGATGGACTAATGGTAACATCGGAAATTCTTTCTTATGAAGGAACTTTCGGCGTTGGTTATATGGTAGCCTCTTTTACAATAAAACATCTTCCTGAGGAGGAATAAAATATGCACCCGATAGTGAAATTAGCTAAAAATACCGTAGAATCATACATCAAAGAAAGGAAAGTCATCTTGCCCGGGGAACTCACTGATGAGATGAAGCAAAGGGCAGGTGTTTTTGTTACTATTAGAAAACATGGTGAATTACGTGGTTGTATCGGTACTATCGCTCCAACTAAACCCACTCTGGCAGAAGAGGTAATTGCTAATGCCATTGGCTCTGCCACTCAGGACCCGCGCTTCCCTCCGGTAGGACAAAATGAACTGCCCGAATTAGAGTATAGTGTTGACGTTCTCACCACACCGGAACCTGTAATAAATAAAGAAAACCTCGACCCTAAAAAATACGGGCTGGTGGTAGAATGTTGCCAGCGAAGAGGACTATTACTTCCCGATATCGAAGGAGTAGATACTGTAGAACAGCAGATAAGCATCTGCCGCCAGAAAGCAGGAATATTACCTCATGAAACAATCAAACTGTTCCGTTTCCAGGTACAAAGATATAAATAAATGTGCCGGATATTCCGACACATTTATTCTGTTTTTAAGAAGGATATACCGTGAAACTTTTTGATTTTCAGGAGGAAGAACAACTAAAGAAAGAAGCTCCCTTAGCGGTACGAATGAGACCCGTAAACCTTTCCGAGTTTGTTGGGCAAGAACATTTAATAGGACCGGATAAACCATTAAGAAAAGCTATCGAAGCAGACCATCTCCCTTCAATTATCCTCTGGGGGCCTCCGGGAAGCGGTAAAACTACTCTGGCCAGTATCATTTCCAGAGTCACCAGGTCTTATTTTAGTCCGGTTAGTGCTGTCAGTGCCGGTGTAAACGATTTAAGGAACATTGTCGACGAAGCCAAAAAAAGACGCGGTTTATATCAGCAAAAAACTATCTTATTTATTGACGAGATACACCGTTTTAACAGAACACAACAGGATGCAATCTTGCCTTACGTTGAAAATGGTACTATTACTTTAATTGGGGCTACCACAGAGAATCCCTCATTCGAGATTACATCTCCTCTCCTGTCACGTTGTCATGTCTTTACTCTTAATCCTCTCACTAAAGAACAAATCTATCTGATATTAAAGCAAGCATTACAAAATAACGAAAGAGGATTAGGCAAACTGGAGATAGAATTAGAAGGAGATGCTCTTGATTTTATTGTTGTTATGTCAGGTGGTGATGCCCGTAATGCCCTGAATATTCTGGAAATGGTTAGTGCTACGGCTACAGCTGATTCCAGAGAAAAACAAAAAGTATCTCTATCTCAGGTAGAAGAAACCCTGCAGCATAGAACTTTATTCTATGATAAAACAGGGGAACAACATTACAATATTATCTCTGCTCTACATAAATCACTACGAGGTTCCGACCCGGACGCTTCTTTGTACTGGCTGGGACGAATGCTGGAGGCCGGAGAAGACCCGCTCTATATTGCCCGCCGGCTAGTACGCTTTGCTACCGAAGACATCGGGGTCGCTGACCCGCAAGCGCTGGTAATTACTATTGCGGCACAACAAGCCATCCATTTTATCGGCATGCCGGAAGGGAACCTGGCTCTGGCAGAAGCTGTAATTTACCTTGCTACTGCTCCTAAAAGCAATTCGGTTTATCAGGCATATTCTAAAGTTCAGGAAGACGTGGTGAATACACGTGGAGAACCCGTTCCTCTCCATCTGCGTAATGCAGTTACATCCCTGATGAAAAACATCGGCTACGGCAAAGGATATAAATATGCCCATGATTATGAGGGACATTATGTCAAACAGCAGAATATGCCCGACATACTCAAAAACAGACATTACTATTCCCCCGGTAACCAGGGATATGAAAAAGAAATCAAGGAAAGACTGGAAGTCTGGTCAAATAGCATAGAACAAAATAAGAAATTTGACCGGCAGTAAATTCTCTTTTATTCCACAAATCTGAAAAAGCATAGTATCTGCAGTGAAACCAACTTAATTGGGGCGGAAAACTCTTCTCTATTCAGTGACATGAGTTCACAGTAGTAATGCAATGATTTCTGCTTAATCAATCCAGGTTGTTAATTTTTCTACCGATTCCCGTTCTGACCTTAAACTATTTATCGGAGCATTCCAGTCCGGATAGCCAATAGAAAGGCATGACGCCAGATGCTTTGTCTCCGGTATGTTCAGTGCTTTTTGTACTTCCCGGGCATACATTAAACCCTGGAACTGAATACAGGTACCCAGCTTGAATTCCAGTGCTGCTAATGTAATGGCGTAAGTGACAACACCAATGTTAACAAGAGCAATATCCCTTCGTTCCTGATAATATGCTTTATCCAGGCAAATCCAGATAACCGCAGGAGCACCAAAGAAACGCATCCCTTCCAGTACCCATTCTTCTCTCCGTTTCTTATCCTCCCTTTGAATACCCATAATACGAAACATTTCTATGCCTAATGCCACTTGCCGCCGCCGGAAATCACCAGAATATGGAACAGCTGGCTCATCAATTGCGACACCCTCAGCAATGTTTTTGACTCCGATGGACTTTATATTTTCCAGAGTTTTACCGGTGACAACATAAAATTCCCAGGGCTGCGTATTTGTACCGGATGGAGAGAAGCGAGCAACATCAAGTACCTTCGTCATTATGTCTCTAGGTATCGGGTCAGGTTTGTAACAACGAACACTTATTCTGGATTTGATAGCATCTATCACTTCCATCTTATTTTTATTCTCCTTACTAACAATATTGCATCTGATAAAGACAGGGAGAGAAAAGTCTCTCTCTGTACTATTTCTAATTATAAATAAAATTAATTTATCAATCAATTAATTTTTTACGGATACAGTCTAGGAGTAACACTGATATTAAAGATATTAAACATCTCACGTGCCTGTGCCGGAGTAGCAACTTCACGACCAAGCTCATGGATTAAACGTACTGCCCATCCACAATATTGAGCGTTGCTCTTTGCTTTAACACTGCGGCTCATGTAAACGTTATCTTCCGAACCAACACGGGCATGACCGCCATGAATAATGCCAATAGCAAGTAGAGAGTTCATGGTCGAACCAATACTAGTAGAAGAGAACATGGACTCCTCCGACATACCACCAACCATAGCTAAAAACTGTAAAGGAGTAGAAGTATTTCCACTACCCCACTGATTGAACACTATCTGGCACCAATAAGGAGGATCAACCAGCCCCTGAGCAATCATGCTATCAACAATCCACCAGGCGGAAAGATTGAAAACTTCCAGTTCCGACTTTATATTGTGCTCCTTCATTATTTAACAGGCTGTCTAAAAACCTTTTCTGCCCGAGACTGAGCGTCGACCATCAATCATCCCGTATCTTCATCCTTATCTCTTAAAGCCTACCACTCTTTTTGACTTCTTTTACTCACTTTTGGACTTAAGGTTTACACCACAGCCCCGACCCAGGTCAATTGTTCTTCTCCGTATCCCGGCACAGCCTCTTCAATCAGCTAATCATACTTCCCCGGCAAACTGACTGTACCCTCGAGCACTCTCTTGATAATCTTCTTCACGTTGTGTACCAGACACAATAGTGAAAATTCACCCCGCACTTTCACCGAGCCACGCAGGTCCATCGATGTCTTCCTGCCATTCCATTTTATATCTCCGAAAACCGGTCCCACCGCGTATCCCCGCTGGGTATAGATCCGTTTTCCCTCTTTGCTTCTCCGCTTTTCTCTCATCGCCTCCATAAGCGGCTCACACCTATCCCGACTTACCGTGCATGCCTTTCCTGCGGTACATCGCTTCCTTACCGGACACTCCCGGCAAGATTCCCTTCGATAGACTATGAGTGGCAGCTTCCCCTCACGCTGCTGCACCGCCCATCATTGCAACTCCTTACCCTCCGGGCAAAGGCAGGTATCTCTCGCCTCGTCATACTGTATTCCCTGAATATCTTCATCCGCCATTACCTCCGCGAGAAACATCTCCTCCACACATTATACCCCGTCTACCCTATCACCACCTGCCTCTCCAGCGGACTTTTGGGACAGCCTGTAAAATGTCTTTTAAATTTAGCCCAAATGATAATAGATATCATATCCGCTACTGCGAACAGACATCTATTATTCCTATAATTTTGTAGGGTTTAATTCCTGCACCCTTTTTATTCCTTAAGCTGCTATTAATTGGGGTTCTGTTACCGCCTGAATATCAGCAAGTGTATAACCCGGTGCCATTTCCTTAACAACAATTCCCTTGTCCGTTACTTCCATAACTGCCAGTTCACTAACAATAACATCCACACATTTCAGACCTGTTATAGGATAAGTACATTTCTTTACGATTTTAGGAGTCCCATCTTTAAGGGCATGTTCCATCATGACTACTACGGTCTTGGCACCGGCCGCCAGATCCATTGCTCCACCCATGCTACCCACCTTCTTGGTAGGCATCTTCCAGTTCGCCAGGTCACCCTCTTCAGATACCTGGAGAGCACCGAGTACTGTCATATCCAGGTGCCCGCCTCTCATCATAGCAAAACAAGCGGCACTGTCTATTATAGACATACCGGGTTTCACCAAAAGCGGAGCACTACCAGCATCACCAATGTCCGGATCATAGTTAGGATCCTCCGGCTTCGCTCGAGCGCCATAACCAAGCGTACCACTTTCGGACTGAAGCACTATTGTCGTATCCTTGGAAAAATAGTTGGGAATTATCGTCGGCATACCAATTCCCAGGTTAACATAATAGCCATCCTTCATTCTGGCTGCTACTTTCTGTGCCATTTCTTCTCTTGTCCAAACCTGTTTCATACTGCCTCCTCAATAATCACAAAATAATCACAATATGTTTATTTTCAAAAAATTTTTTTCTTTAAGCAATTATCACTTAAGGTCACCGGCAACCTTACCCGGTGATTTAACAATACGGGTAACATATATCCCTGGGGTATGGATAAAATCATAATGCAGTTCTCCAATCTCAACAATTTCATCAACTTCCGCAATAACTGTCTTGGCAGCTGTTGCCATAACAGGATTAAAGTTTCTTGCTGTACCATGGTAAACAAGGTTACCAAACTTGTCTGCCTTGTGCGCTTTAATACAAGCGAAATCTGCACGCAGTGGTAACTCTAGTAACATCTCTCTACCATCTATTACTCTCTTTTCTTTTCCTTCTTCTATTAGTGTACCAACACCGGTAGGAGTATAGAAACCACCGATACCGGCACCGCCGATACGAATTCTCTCTGCTAAAGTTCCCTGCGGAACCGATTCCAATTCCAGTGTTCCTTCCAGAACTTTCCTTTCCGTTGCCGTTATTTGTTTGGGAGAAGCAAGTACCACAAAACTAGCTATGATTTTCTTACATTGCCCGGCCTCAACCAGCATATTCACATCAATAGGTGATGTCCACTTACCCGTACCATCATTACAGATAACGGTAAGATTTTTAATACCCTTGTTTTTTATCCCAATTAGCAGGCCTGCGGGAACACCCATTCCAGTAAATCCACCAAACATAATAGTGGCACCATCTTTAATGTCAGCGATTGCTTCTTCTATGCTTCCTACAACTTTATCTATTGCCATATTTTGCCTCCTTTTGATCAATTCATGATAATGACCTCTAACATAGCAAAAGATAATCGACAAGTCAACCTTTTCCCGCGTTTTGGTCACGTTATGTCAATATTTTCATCGCTAATCATACAAAAACTTCACATCTCATTTTATAGTTTATATCATAATTTTGTTGACTTTTATTAACTAAAAATCTTAGAATGATAATGTGGATAGTGAGAGATGGAGTAAATTTGGAGAGATTTAACGCGCTAATATTTTTTCATTTTTTCTTCGTATATAAGGGGCAACAGTAATTCATATCTGTCGCCCCTTATTTGTTTAAAAATTCTATACCAGAAGGAGATATATAACGATGCAATCAAGTTTGATTGGTAAGATTGAAAAAGCGAAGCGCTATGCCCAGGAAAAGGAACGTATTACTTTCAACGACTTCAATATAAGTTTCCACGGTGAAAATAGCGATCATGAGATACAATATAAAGACGGGCATTGGCATTGCACCTGCAATTTTTTCTCGAGCTGGGGACTATGCAGCCACACTATGGCATTACAAAAAATATTAGAAGGAATGCTGCCCGAAAAAGCGTTCTCGGTTAATTCAGAGCACGGTGTAACCATCTCCTGACTACAGACATGCTGCTGAAACTTCCGCAATAATAAAAAGAGAGCCCGTAGCACAGATAAGATCGTTCTTGTCGGCCAGCGAATAAGCTGTTTCTAATGCTGTTGTCACATCCCGGGCAACATAAGTTTTATTATTTTTACAAGTAAACTTACCCAGCAATACATCTGTTCCGGCAGAACGGGGGTGTTGCGAGCGAGTAACGATAATGATATCCGCAAGCGTACATAGTTCTTCCGCAATTCCAGTAATATCTTTATCCACTGAAGTACCCACAATTAATATAAGGTGCTCATATTTAAAATATTTAATAATCGCCTCTTTCAATCTCCGGCATGAATCAGCATTATGAGCCCCGTCAACAATAAGTACGGGATTAGTTCTTAAAATCTGCAAGCGTCCCGGCCACTGTACCCCTGCCATACCGGACAGGATCTGTTCCTTTAAAATCCTATTCCCCTGGTTAATCAAACACTCAATTGCCGTAACAGCAGCAGCCGCATTTTCTATTTGGTGGTCTCCCAGCAAAGGAATAGTCAGACAATACCCATCCCTGATTCCTTTTAATATAAATGATTGACCGGAAAAATTACTGCTTCCTCCCTGCCATGTCACGTCTTTCCCTATTTTTATCAAGGCAGCGTTTCTCTGCCGGCAGACCGCTGCAATTACCGTCATCGCCTCAGGATATTGCACCGAACTCACTACAACGTTACCGGGTTTAATAATCCCCGCCTTCTCCGCAGCAATATCAACAAGATTATTACCCAGTATATCCATATGGTCAAGACTGATTGTAGTAATTACGGACACGTCGGCATTTATTACATTAGTCGCATCCAACCGTCCTCCCAGTCCTACTTCGAGTACCTGAAAATCCACTCCTGCTCTCCTAAAATAAAGAAAGGCCAGCGCAGTAAATACTTCAAAAGTTGTCAGTCCCCCATAACGATTACCGTTATTCACTGTCTCTACTTCAGGTATAACCTCATCCATTAAAGTACCAAATTCCACTTCACTAATGAGACTATTGCCAATGCGTATTCGTTCCCTAGGTGTATATAAATGAGGAGAAGTATAGAGACCTACCCGGTAACCTGCAACACCGAGCACACTGGCAATCATTACCGAGGTGCTTCCTTTACCTTTAGTTCCGGCAACATGAACTGATTTAGTACCCTGATGCGGATTACCTAATCGGGACAACAGTTCTTCCATACGCCGCAGGTCAAAATCATTAACCCACGATGAGCCTGGTATCTTCTCATAATCAGTCAAATCATATAAATACTTTATTGCCGCTTGATAATCCATAATCCTCACCTGCAACCTGCTAATCTTATAGATTTTAACATAGTACCTACCAATGAGTATCTCCCCGTATTGCGTCAAATTAAACTGTTACCGTAGCCCTTGATGTTGCATCAAAATTAGTGTTACCGACATTTACCGGATGACGTGCCAGTTGCCACAGTTGTTCCAGGGACCAGTTCCGGAAGAAAAGGTTGTAAACGCCGGGAACAGAGCCGGTCACTGGACTCCCGGATGAAGTGAAGCGTATGGGTTATCCTCCGCACCATATTGTCGTAGACAACCCCATCTTTTCTTACCGCTTTGACTGGTACGGTGTAATAACCTGATTGCTGCTTTACAATGCATGTTGGTTACTCGGATAAACTCATCCCGCATTTTACCCTTTTCTTCTTTCGATGCCCGAAAATAATGTCCCTTTAATGCTTCTGCGTATTCTATTATGCTGCGTCGTGTCACCTTTTTTACCCTCCCTTCGGTAACACTAATTTTGACGCAACATACTTATTTTCGGTAACTATTATTATGTATTATGACGCAACCGCAATCCGTGGATAAAAAACC
>DDXZ01000014.1 GCA_002347295.1 Dehalococcoidia bacterium UBA2247
ACACAAAAAATGTTACACTACCAACGTCTGATACGGTGTCTTGCCGAAGCAGTATTTCCCCGAGTGTGTTCGCCTGCGTATTATATACTCCTCTATCCATTGGTCAGCATCTTCCTGTATCTCCTCCAGGTCGTGACGAAGCCAGAGGACCTGAGACTCCACCGGGAGATACAAAGATACCCTTTTTCTTTAACTCATTAGAGGTGCGCAGCTGTCCGTAAGCCGGTTTCTCAATGGCAATGTCGACGACAGCCTTCTCGACATGCTCCTCCACTCTATTTCTAAGACACGGCTTTTTGCGGCTGATTTCCTGTAAGGCTAGGAATTTGGGTTTTGACAAGACCGGTCGCGCAGTTCTTCGCACTCTTTCTCAAGTCCGGCACCGAGGTAAACCCCATCTTCCCAGGTATAGGCATACCGGTGTTCCCACAGTGGCCGCCTCCGCCAGGCTTCGTATTCCTTCCCCCAGCGTTCTTTGCGCCTCACAATGGCATTAGGTGATAATGCTGTCGTCTCTCCTACCAGCGCGCGGAATACCGGCTCGCAGTCTCCCGTCGCCAGTCCTTCCAGATAAAGCTTGGTAAATAATCTCTGCGTAGTTTCTGAGGCTCGCTTGTAACGCTTCACTATCTGAGACTGAAATCCCTGCGGCGATACCTCAGGAGGTACATCAGCTACCCTGGGTACTCGTACCTCAAGCGGACCCAGCCCAACCGTTATCTCCCGCGGTGGATGGTAACCATTCCGGTAGCCGCGAAACTGCTTGCTGCGCTGGTAGCGAAGCCTTTCCAGGAAGACGGTAACCTCCTCTTCTAACGCTGCCACCAGCATCTCCTGTGCTCCCTTTTGCACACATGCCTCCAGAGCATCCTGTATCTCGCCCCTCTGTTCCTCTCTTCTCCTTTTCTGGTATGATATTGCCAAGGCGTGTCCCTCCATTCTTTATTTTGTTTTTCTCTTACTGGAAGGATACGCCTTTCTTTATCAATGCGTCATCAATTTCCACAACTTCTTATATTAGCTCCAGTACGGCTTATTGACAACCATGAAAAAGGAGTGTTAGACTTTACTGAATTGTGTGAACCAGTCTCAGGTTTACCTATTGTAATAATGTGGTACAGGTATAAATGAGCTGAAATGTTTAGGGTAAATATAATTGATTTTATAAAAATAAAGAACAGTTCTGGAACTCTTGCCAGTGTGGCAAGAGTTTTTTTTTAAGTAATGCACATTATTGTCATGTAACATCAGATATATCTTATTCTCAATAAACTAAATACAGGAAAACTATGAATCTAAAAGGAAGAAGCATAATAACTATAGATGACCTCACTAACGATGAGCTGGAAGCAATATTCACCATAGCTGATGAAATGACAAAAAATCCGGGAGAACAGTCAAATCTGTGCCAGGGTAAAATAATGGCCACACTTTTCTATGAACCGAGTACCCGTACCAGATTATCTTTCGAATCTGCTATGCATCGTCTCGGTGGTAATGTAATATCTATGGCCAGTGCCGATACTTCTTCATCTTCTAAAGGAGAAACTGTAGCTGATACTGCCAGAGTAATTAGCAGCTACGCCGACATCATGGTGATACGCCACCCATGGGAAGGAACAGCAAAAGTAGCGGCAGAATATGCAGAAATTCCGGTAATCAACGGGGGCGATGGTAATCACGAACACCCCACCCAAACTATCTGTGATTTATATACGATAAAAAAAGAACGCAAGAATATTCGTGGCCTTAATATTGCACTATGTGGTGACCTCAAACATGGCAGAACCGTTCATTCTCTGGCTTATGCTCTGGCAAGAATGGGAGCCAATATTATTCTTTGTCCTGCAAGCGGACTGGAAATGCCGGAACATGTATTACGAAAACTGCAGGGAGACTATGGTGGAATAATACAAAGACTTAATTCTCACTATCTCCCTTCTCTGGCACAAATGAATACCGGAGAAAAACAATCAGATAACCATAATCTGGATGCCATTTATATTACACCCAGCGGGTCACATCAACTAGCCCTCATACCGGATATCAAAGCAGAAGAACTAAAGCATAAGATAGATATTGACGCTCTATATGTCACCAGATTCCAGAGAGAGCGCACACAGACCGATAGCAAAACCCAGGATTATCCCGTGGTAGATAAGAAGCTTTTAAAAGGTGACGAATTTAAGCAGGCATTAGTTATGCATCCACTACCACGTGTAGGTGAACTGTCACGTGAACTGGATTCAGACCCGCGCAGTGCATATTTTAAGCAAGCTGCACGTGGAGTACCTGTGCGAATGGCACTTATTGCTCTTCTTCTGGGAATCAAAGATATTGACATTCCCGCCAGACCAGCACCAAATTATCCCGAAAAGCACGCTGCTATTTACAGTAATGATTCAGAACTATCCTGTGCTAATAAAACTTGCATCTCTGCTCAACCAAATCAATATGTTAAACCCGGTTTTCATATTATTGAGGGAAATAATCTGTTATTAAAATGTGTTTATTGTGAGCATGAGAGAGTTATCCCTTTTATCGCCAATACTGCTACCGGAATATATCATCCATACCGCAAGTCGTTTCTTCATCGTATCAACCCGCAAAATCGCGTATTCTTCGAATCAGAAGAGATTGCTCAAAAAAGAGGATTCCGCCGTGCCAAGGAATGCCGATGGTAAATGATCACGGGAAAGATTTACCTCTCCTGATAAAAGACGGACACATCATTAATCCCGGTCAGGGGGTGAATGAAATTGCTAACTTACTCATATCTAATGATATTATATCGTGGTTGGGTACAGGTAATCCTCCCGTAAAAGAAGAGTATAATGTAATCTCCGCCCGGAATATGATTGTTTGTCCGGGATTTATCGACCTTCATTGTCATCTGTGTGAACCGGGATTTGAAAACAAAGAAACCATTACCACCGGTGTTTTGGCAACCGTAAAAGGTGGTTTTACTACCGTATGTTGTATGCCCAATACAGAGCCGCCAATAGACCAGTCCTCTCTGGTAGAACTGATTCTCAATCAGGCAAAAAAGAGGGGAAAGCGCATGTCCTTCCTATTGCCTGTATCAGCCGGAATAGGAAAGGGGAAAGCCTTACGGATATACCCGCCTTATCCCAATCCGGAGCAATTACTTTCAGCGATGATGGCAGTCCCGTGATGGATGATAAACTCATGTTTGCCGCACTGAAAAAGAGTCGTCAGTTAAACCTATTGTTGATGGACCGCTGCGAGTATCTTTCTCTAACCGGTGACAGTGTAATTAATGACGGCAGAATTTCTCATGAATTGCATGTTAAAGGGATGCCTTCCGGAGGCTGAGGACAGAATGGTCGCCCGTGATATTAATCTTGCGGAACTTACAGGAGGTAAAATACATATCTGTTATATCAGTACAAATTATTCCGTGGAACTAGTCAGAGAGGCAAAAAAGAAGGAGATTAATATAACTGCTGAAACCACACCCCATCATTTATCCCTTACCGAAGAATGTGTATTACACCAGGGAACTAATGCTAAAGTTAACCCTCTTTTACGAACGGAAAAAGATGTAGCCGCATTGATCAGGGGAATAAATGACGGCACGATTGATGCTATCGCTACCGACCACGCTCCCCATACTATAGCAGATAAAAGCGGCGATTTACCATCAGCCGCTTTTGGTATAAGCGGACTGGATTGTCAATGCCGGCACATTCGTATCCCGTGGGAAAAATACTCTTTGGAACAGCCATACATTGAAGGGCAAGGTAATGACAACTTTTGTTAACGGTCATATAATTTAATATCGTGGTAGATACAAATGTTTGATAAAATACAACATCTCACTCCTATTATTTCTCATGAAGAAATTCTTCCGAGTATTTATCTTCTCTTAGTGGAAGCTCCTCAAATTACCAGTATAGCTAAACCTGGACAATTTGTTATGTTAAGTTGTTCCGAACGTATTCTCAGACGACCCTTAAGCATACATCGTGTAGATAAAAAGGGTAATCTCTCTTTACTATACAGTGTTATCGGTAAAGGAACAGAATGGCTTTCTCAAAAGAAAAAAGGAGAGCAACTAGATATTCTTGGCCCTCTGGGCAATGCTTTTTTTCTTCAATCACAAGCGAAAAATTTATTACTTGTCGCCGGCAGAGTAGGTATTGCTCCTCTGCTATTTCTTGCTGATGTTGCACTGGAACGTGGTAATTCTGTTACTTTGATGCTCGGTGCCACAACAGCCAGCCAGTTATATCCGGAAAATTTACTTCCGGGGAAAATAACTTTCCTGACATATACCGAGGACGGTTCACCGGCAAACACAACCATAGCAACTCAAAAAGGCAGAGTAACAGATTATGTAGCCCTCTACGCTCCTTCATCAGACCAGATTTTTTCCTGCGGTCCTACTGGCATGTATCAGAGTTTAAAAAATAGTCTGGAATCGGTAAAATATAAGAAATCCGTTCAAGTATCTTTAGAAGTCAGAATGGGTTGTGGTCTCGGATCCTGTTACGGATGTAGCATCTCCACCGATAAAGGTATGAAAAAAGTATGTCAGGATGGACCTGTCTTCGAATTGTCCAGTATCCGTCCGGGAGAGATTAAGATATGACAGTACTAACGAAAATAATACAATTAAACACACGGGGTAACAACGATATCATTGATATTACGGAGGATGTCGCAGCCGCGGTAGCAGAAACCGAATTACAGGCGGGGGTTATCACTGTATTTATCCCCGGCTCCACCGCCGGTGTTACCACTATCGAATATGAGCCGGGTCTAATATCCGATACCACAGATATGTTCGAACGCATCACACCCCAGGAAATAAAATATCATCACAATAAATATGGTGAAGGAAACGGTCACTCTCATATGCGTGCCTTATTGCTCGGAGCTTCCTTAAGCATACCTTTTTCCGCAGGAAGATTAACTCTGGGTATATGGCAGCAAATTGTATTAATTGATTTTGATAATAGACCGCGTTCTCGTCAGGTAATACTCCAGATAATGGGCGAATAGAAATAAATAATAAATATCGACGGTATTAAATTCATGAATAATTATAGTCATCCCAATCCGATATCCTGCGGAAATATTCATTTCAAATGGGGAGAACGTACCTATATCATGGGTGTTATTAATGTTACTCCAGATTCATTTTCCCATGACGGATTAGATTATGACATCGCCTCAGCAGAAGCTCAGGCGATACGTTTTATGAATGAAGGAGTGGATATCCTTGATATCGGCGGGGAATCAACACGTCCTGATTTCAATCCGGTACCAGTTAACGAAGAACTACATCGCGTCATCCCGGTGATAGAACGTCTGGCAAAAATAGTTAATATACCTATTAGTATTGACACATATAAAAGTGAGGTGGCACGTCAAGCATTGCTTGCCGGAGCCAGTATAGTTAACGATGTCTGGGGGCTACAACGTGATCCATTATTAGCACACCTCGCCGCAGAAAAAAATGCCCCCCTCATTATTGTACAAAACCAGAGAGGCGGTTCATTCTTCAATGTCATGCCGGAGTTAATATCCAGCCTGCACAGCAGTATCGATTATGCCTTAAAAGCAGGAGTTAATCCGGATAATATAATTGTGGATCCGGGATTTGGTTTCGGCAAGACCGTCGAACAAAATCTGGAAATCATTAACCGTCTTGATGAATTAAAATTACTGGGTAGACCAGTTCTCCTGGGAACATCTCGCAAATCTACCATTGGAGCAGTACTTAACCTTCCTGTTGACCAGAGACTCGAAGGTACTGCTGCTACTATTGCTATCGGAATCGCCAGAGGGGCAGACATCATCCGTATACACGATGTCCCCCAGATGATTCGTGTCATTAAAATGAGCGATGCTATTGTGCGGAATAACAGCAGGGAATCATAATTGTCGGAAAATAAAACAATCGTATATCTGGGACTTGGTTCTAACCTGGGTAAACGGGTGGAGAATGTGCAAAAAGCGATAAAATTAATCCAACAGAAAGTGACCGTAGTAAATGTATCATCACTTTACGATACTCAACCAGTAGGATATGTTACACAACCCAATTTCATTAATGCTGCCTGTGAAGTTAATACCAGTTTTACTCCACAGGAGCTACTTAGTACAGTTAAGAAAATCGAGAAGGATATGGGACGTATACCAAACTTTATTAACGGACCCCGTATCATTGATATCGATATTTTGCTTTATAACGACAGTATTATTATCTCTCCGGAGCTGACTATTCCCCATCCCCATCTGATGGAAAGGGCTTTTGTACTAATTCCCCTGGCTGAAATCGCTCCAGAGATGAAGCATCCTGTAAATAAAAAAACAATTCAAGAGTTACTCCATGAATTAGGTGCCATTGATGGTGTTAAACAGCTTAAGAATAAGGACTCCGGTGAATGAAGGAGAAAAGATATGTATGAATTATCAGTTAGATGTGATTTTGATGCAGCGCATTTTCTGCGGGGATATGCTGGCAAATGTGAAAATTTGCATGGGCACCGCTTTGAAGTAATCACTACATTAAAATCAGAGGAGCTGGACGAGATAGGCATATCATTTGATTTTACTATATTAAAACAGATACTCCGGGAGATATTAGAGTGCCTGGACCACACCTGTCTTAACGAAAATCCCCCGTTTGATGTCATCAATCCGTCATCGGAGAATATCGCCCGGACAATATATCAGGAGATTCAGAAAAAATTGACAGGCTTTACCGTTAAAATAAGCAGTATTACTGTCTACGAATCACCTGATTCCTGGGTAACCTATACGCCGTGATACCCTTTACCAGCTATACTAACCGGTTTCGGAGTGAGATGCTATTTCAGAAATGCGCACCTTCCCCCACAATCCCATCTTATTGCCAACAATGATTAAAATACCCTCAATGCCCGGTACTGCCCGGGCAAATTCAATTCCTTTATTGATATCATCTACCGTTTTCACTATATTACCGATAGCTGTAGCAGCAGCATCCGCTACAGATGCTGAAGGTGAAATTACAGTAACAGCATCGGCTTTACCAAAACTAATAGAATGTCCTACCGTACCGGATGAAGTACAAATACCCAGAGGAGTATCTTCCGGTAATATTTCCAGCGCAAGCTTTCCTGAAAGACCAGACTCTCCAGCATAAATCCCCACAAACCTCTTCTTCTCTGCTTTAAGAAAAATATCACCGCCATTTTCCACAATTATCTCGCTTGAATATGCTAGAAGGTCTTTCCCTACCGATTCTGCAATCGCACCGGCTACCGCTGCCATTGGTCCAGTACCCACTAACATGCCTGCATTACCCATGTTCCTGACAATTTCAGATGCATGTTCTTCAATAGCTATCGGAGTAAAAGAGCTGACAAATTCCGGATGATATGCTATGTATTCTTCAATCTGATTGCGGTACTTTTGTGTTCTTTTAACAGCCTTGCGGTATAGATTCTCTTTCGCCCGGATAAACAGGTCAGTCTCATTGATAACCACAACAAAAGAGACTAAATCCTCGTCTTCTACCCATTGTCGATAAGTCCGAGGCTGATACATAACACTAAAATCTGGCTTCCATGGCCCTCGCCGGACAGGCTTTAATGCACAAACCACAGGCAACACATTTATCCCCGGCAAAATCAATTTTTCTTGAAGCCATATCTACTGTAAATGCCTTAGCCGGACAAATATTTACGCAGGCACCACAATGAGTACATTTCACTTCATCACGGACAACATCCTGATTTAAGGACTGCACTACAACACCCATTTGAGACAGATATCGCATGCCTTCTTCATAATTACTGGCTGCCCCGCTCAATTCCATAACCAGAAGACCTTCTTCTTCCGGAGTAACATAAGCTCGAATAATATTGAACTCCAGATCCATATCCTTAGCCAGACGGCATACTATGGACTGACCAACAATGTCCTTGTCAAAATGCAGTACTACTCTTCTAGAAATAGCCATCGTTTGTATAATCCTCCCCTATCGGACGCTCTTTAAGCGGCTTAAAAGATACTCCCGAATCTACACCTGGTAATGGTGCGACCGCTTCGGTTAATTCGAATTCTCCTTTCTGAATCCATTCTTTAAGTATTCCGGCAATTTCTATAGCTCTAGAATAGCTGGATAAAGACGCAGTCGGTACTTTTTTCCCTTGTATCTCTATTTCACCACTTTTAAGTTGGGCATAACTTACCTGTCCCAATGTACCGGGCTCGCGGTTAGGATAATTCGAGGAATAATCAATAATAGTGCCATATAAATCTTCGTCTTTTACCGCTGCATGACTTAAAATTTCCTCAGACAATATCGGGATAGGTATCCCGATGCCGACAGCAAGAGAGCAGCCATAACCATACCAGCTCATTCCGCGCAGCCATCTGGAGTTCATTTGTTTCAAATCCCCTATAACCGCCAGAGTTCCTGCTGATTCCACAGGAACACCATTGTCTCCTCTCTTTACATTAGGATTATGCTGTGTACCATTCCAAGCCACATATCCTATGCCCCCCCCCAGAAAAATCCTTGTCCCGATACCGATAGTCTGGTAATACGGGTCTTTCAGTAAAGGAGAAAGTTGACCGGCGGATGAAAAACTGACATTCCCCATATTAGGTCGCAGTACGCCCATATAAGTATAAATAGTTTTGGATGAGGTATTCACTGCAACATTATAATTCTGATACGCATTACGCGGATTAAAGAGAACTGCCTCATTCAAATCCTTAATATTAATGTATGTTTCCAACTTCTTCCGGGGATAACAATCTGTCCCATAAGCCCGTGCAACCAGTTTAATATCTTTCCCGGATACCATGTCCTCAATGACATGTCCTCCACCGTAATTAAATTCCCCGGGATGAATTTTATTTCTCGGGTCATTATCCGGCAGGGCATTAGAACCGATAAACAGGTCAACAGCAGCGAAGCCGGCATAAGTGGGTACACCGTTAAGATAAGCGACACCCCCACCAAATTTAATGCGTGGTTTACTATGCCCCACATTGATATAAGCTCCTGAAGAACACATGGAACCAAAAGTACCGGTAGTAACCACATCCACTTCCCGGGCAACCTTCTTTACGCCTTTCTCGGCAACAGCCTGAATAACTTCCTCGGCAGTAATTACTACTGCCTGTCCCCGACGAATTTTCTCATTTATTTCCTGGATTGATTTTAGCATTCGGTTCCCCCCTGACCTCCAAGGTACTCTTTAACCAGATTAATGGCACAATATTCACCACACATACTGCATGCGTCACTCCGACTGGGATGACGCAGATGCTCTTCATTTACTCTGTCACCATCTAATGATAGTTCGGACATTTTATGCCAGTCAAGATTTTCTCTTGCCAGCGACATCTCTTTGCTTTGTTCTTTTGCTTTACCCGTCCCTTTAATTATATCAGCAGCGTTTGCGGCGATACGGGAAGCTATTATTCCCTGCCTGACATCCTCCGGGTCCGGCAGAGAAAGATGTTCCGCAGGAGTAACATAGCACAGGAAATCTGCCCCTTCCATCGCCGCAATTGCTCCCCCGATTGCCCCGGAAATATGGTCATATCCCGCTGCGATATCCGTAACCAGAGGACCGAGCACATAAAACGGGGCCCCTTTGCAAACACTCTTTTCCATCCTGACATTTGCTGCAATATGGTCGAGAGGCAAATGCCCCGGCCCTTCCACCAGAACCTGCACTCCGGCAGCACGTGCTCTATCTACCAGACCACCCAGAACAAGTAATTCCTTCAATTGCGGACGGTCGCTTGCATCGGAAAGACTGCCGGGACGCATTCCGTCTCCCAAGCTCAAAGCAACATCATATTTCTTTGCTATTTCCAGTAAACGGTCAAATTCCTCAAACAGTGGATTTTCCCGTCCATTATGCAACATCCATCCTGCCAGAAACGCTCCTCCACGGGAAACGATACCGGTTGTTCTCCCTGACTGTTTCAGTGTTTCAACGGTATCCTGTGTTACACCACAGTGAACTGTTATAAAATCCACGCCATCTCTAGCCTGCTCTTCAATAACATTAAAAATATCATCTGCGGTCATATTTATAATGGCACCACGCTGCTCCGCCGCCTGGATTGCTGCCTGATACACCGGTACGGTTCCTACGGGTAATACCGTAGCTGCGATAACTGCCCGTCTCACATCAACAATATTACTGCCGATACTTAAATCCATTACCGTATCAGCACAATATTTTTCTACCGTCTTCAGTTTTTCCAATTCTGTATTAACATCACCAAAGTCAGGTGAAGTGCCGATATTGGCATTAACTTTTGTACGTAACCCGTGACCAACCCCGCATGGCTTTAATTTAATATGCTTACTATTGGCGAATATAACTACTCGCCCGGCAGACACCTCTTGTATCAGTGATGATATCTCAATACCTTCTTCACTGGCTACTGATTTCATTTGTGACGTAATTATGCCTTTTCTGGCTGATTCCAGTTGTGTCATCCCATCTCCCATTATACGTAAAACATAAAAACCGAGGGATATTCACACGGCTTGCTCCCCTCGGTTACGCTACCGCTCCCTACGCTCGACTTATCGAGATCAGGTTCGAGGGGTCATCCTTCATGCTCTCAAAAAATATATTAATACGTCATTGAGCATGCACAGATTCTCAGCCCTTGCTCCCCCGCGGTGTACCAGTCAGTATAACTTTTCAGTCATAAAAATGCAATGCATGCACTTCCGGTAACATTTCTATTTGAGTTGACACGGACTATTACCCAATCCGCATCTGCTTATCTGCTTATTTGACCGAGTCGTGACCCACGCTCCTAACAGGGTGTTGAAAAAGGCAAAATGCGTGAAAATCATCCAAAATTCGTGCCTAGCCAACACCCCTTTTTAGTCCAAAACAAGGTTTTTCAACACCCTGCTAGAGCATTATCAGGATAATTCGTATGGTGCACCAGTGAAAATAAAGGCCATAATGGTAATAAAATGTTATGGCCTTTTACATCCTGGTCTTACATTAATTTTTAATTACGGGCGGACATGTCCATTACCGAAAACGATCCATTTATAACTGGTAAGTTCCCGGAGTCCCATAGGGCCGCGGGCATGAAATTTCTGGGTGCTGATGCCCACTTCCGCACCGAGGCCGAACTGTGCACCATCAGTAAAGCGGGTACTGGCATTGGCATATACTGCGGCGGCATCTACTTCGTTAAGGAAGCGCATGGCGCTGTTATAGTTCTCCGTGATAATTGCTTCAGAGTGTCCTGAACCATAACGTTCGATATACTCTAATGCTTCATCAAGCGAGTCAACTACTTTAACTGCAGCAACTAAGGAGAGGAACTCTTTACCCCAATCTTCATCAACCGCAGGTTTGATTTTTAATGAAGCAATACTGTGAAGTATTTGCAGCGATTGCTCATCACAGTGTAATTCTACACCGGCCTTATTTAACTCACGCGCCATCATGGGAAGATATCGCGCGGCAATATCTTTATGCACAATGATACAATCGAGGGCATTGCATACCGTAGGACGCTGTACCTTGGCGTTGTAAACGATAGCAGTAGCCCAATCGAGATTAGCCTCACTATCGACATAAGTATGGCAGACCCCCACTCCTCCGGCCAGAACAGGCATGGTAGCATTTTCCCTGACCATATTAACCAGTTCGGCTCCCCCGCGGGGGATAACCAGGTCGATAACGTTTTTCATTGTCAGTACATGGCTAATGAGAGAGCGTTCCCGTGATTCAATAAATTGAATTGCTCCGGCAGGAATACCGCTGCCGTAACAAGCATCCCGGGCGATTTTCACCAGAGTCATATTGGAATGAAAGGCTTCCTTGCCACCGCGCAAAATAATAGCGTTACCTGATTTCAAGCAGAGAGTGGAGATATCGATAGTAACGTTAGGACGGCTCTCGTAAATAGTAGCGATGACACCCAGAGGAACGCGCTTTCGTCCCAGCAATAGACCATTGGGCAAGGTACGCATTTCAATCATCTCTCCGATAGGGTCGGGGAGAGCGGCTACTGACCGTACATCAGAAGCTATACCGGCGATACGGTCATCATTAAGCAAGAGCCTGTCCAGCATGGCGGCATCCATACCGCTGTCTTTAGCTGTATCACAGTCTTGTTTATTTGCGGCCAGGATCTCCTCTTTTCTTTTGATAAGGTCACTGGCCATGGTGAGTAGAGCTTTGTTTTTAATATCGGAAGAAGTATTGGCGAGCTTACGTGAAGCTGCTTTAGCTTCTCTGGCTTTAGTCTCCAATTCTGTTATATCCGCTTGCATTAAGGTGTCTCCTTTTTGCTCTATTTATTTTGAGAATATTTTTCTTCTTTCAGAAGAATGATTGTATTGACTTAAAAATTAAAAGTCAAAACCGGCTATTATTTTTTAGATTTGGTTATTCTAATTTGTTCTGGTTTGAGGATTTAGTGCTTGGGGTTTAAAATTAACTGAACTTTTTTATCCACTACGTTTAAAGATAGGATAAAAGCTGCTTATTGTGTCCTGTTGGCTACTTGTTCTTATAGCAGTACCAGATTGTTACGATGAACAACTTCTTCACCGTAGTAGTATCCCAGTAGCTCTTCTATTTTGTTGGAATGAATACCCTTAATGATGTCCAGTTCCTGAGAGCTGTAGTTGGATATTCCGCAGGCAATACGATTGTTATCCATATCGGCGATATCGATGACCTGACCACGTTCGAATTTACCTTCGATTGCTTTAATTCCCACAGGCAGTAAGCTGCCTTCATGTGTTTTAATAGCCTGTACTGCTCCGTTATCTAACTTTACTTTACCGCCACTGCGTCCTAATCCACTCAGCATCCAGCGTTTACGGCTTTCCATTTTGCTAGTGACGGGAGGAAAGAGAGTTCCGATGGATGCACCATCAACCAGTTTAGTAATGATATCCTTACCGGCGCCATCGGTGATGATTACTGTGGCTCCGCATGATGTAGCCAGACGCGCGGCCTGAATCTTAGTAGTCATCCCGCCGGTTCCTTTTTTACTGGAAGTACCTTTCGCCAGTTGTTCAATATGGGTATCAATAACATTAACACAAGGAATAAGCCTGGCATCCGGGTCAAGATGAGGGTCAGCAGTATAGAGACCGGAAACATCACCCAGAAGCATTAACAGGTCGGCATCAATAAGATTGGCAACCATAGCGGAAAGATTATCGTTATCACCGAAGGTTGCACCATCGATTTCTTCCGTAGCCACAACATCGTTCTCGTTAATGATAGGGATGACGCGTAGTTCGAGTAAGGCCAGTAAAGTATTGCGAGCATTAATATAACTGGCACGGTTATTTATATCGGCTCTGGTGAGTAATGCTTGAGCTACGGTAATGTCGTAATGAGCGAAAACTTCCTCATAAGTACGCATTAAACTACTCTGTCCTACGGCAGCCATCACTTGCCGGAAAGGGATATCTTTGATGCTTTTACTCATTCCCATTTTATATTTACCGGCGGCAATAGCACCGGAGCTTACCAGTAATATTTCTCTGCCTTGTTTATGGAGGGAGGCAATTTGTCCGGTAAGCTGAGATATTCTCTCGATATCCAGGTTATTGCTACTCCCGGTGAGGAGAGATGTTCCCATTTTGATTACGATGCGATGATAAGATGACATGTTATTTTTTCTGTTAACCTGCTATTTTACGCTGGCCATCCGATTAGATTCAATAGTGCCCGGATACCAATAGAGCCGATGACGGCAAGTATTATTCCTTTAACAGTTCGGCCTGCCCAGCAGATAAGAAAATATTTCCAGCGTGGATAATGCGTTGCCGCTGCGGCCATACCGATGGGGACGAAGAACGGGTTGATTAATACGGAAGAGATAAACAACGTTAGACCACCGTGGTATTTCATCCATTTTTCGATGTTATTGTAGATGGAATAGTATTTGCTATTATGCTTGACATTGTTATTCTCCATGCTGTTGTCAATAATTGTTTTACCATGACATCCCAGAGTATAAGAAGCAAGTGCTCCCAAGCCCTCACCCAGTCCGGCAGCTAAACCGACGAGAAGCGGATTAAGTACACTTCCCATTGCTAGAACGACAACAATACTGGGTCCCGGCACAACAAGAGCAGCGGTGGAGATAGCACTGATAAGAAAAACCCCCAGATAGCCATATTGTTCCAGTTCGCGCAGCCAATCCCGATTAATTACGGCGAAAACAGATAGTATGGTAATGGCTACTACCATAAGGAATATAAGAGCACCCCTCTTATTATTATGAGTGTGCTTGATTATAATATCCGCCTGTTGTCTGATATTCACTATGCAAAAGAGAATACACTAAATATTAATTTAACGTCAATGTTATGGTATGTAAAATGCTGTTTTTTTCATAGTTATTGATGAATTGTTAAATAGACCGCATCCCGTGCCCGGACGGCATTCGATATGGACTCGCAACGGCAATGGGGAACGGGTTAGATGATATCGTTCAGTTAGATGATCTCGTTCAGATAGATAACTGACACTATAATGGTGTCATGAAAATAAGATATAACATCACCAAAGGAAACTATCAGTTAAGCAGATTAGAAATTGATCTGCCTAAAGAAGCGCAAGTCAGACTAAGCTGGTTTGATTACTACCGAAATCATCAGCATAACGCCCGCTTAACTTGCCGGCATTTCGGGATATCGCCGCAGACCTTTTATCACTGGCAGAAACGTTATGATACTCATCATCGCAAAACTCTGGAAACCCGTTCCTGCCATCCAAAGAGAGCGCGCCAACCAACCTGTACTCTGGCACAGATTGAAGCCGTACGTAAGGTACAGGAATGATATCCCCACAGAGGCAAAGACAAATTGGCGGTAGTGCTGCGGGCAGCAGGATATGAATTGTCCATTTCTCTGGTAGGACACACTCAATTGTGTTTATACCTGTATACGTGTATAATATAAGTATGTATAGTGTAAAAGAAGCAGCCCAGAAGTTAGGATTAGATACCAGCCAAGTAAGACGATTACTAGCTAAAGGTGAGATTAAAGGTGTGAAATTAGCCAGAGACTGGATAGTACTGGAATTAACATACAAGAGGAAGAGGAAACTCAAGACTAAGAAGTAGACATTGTTAATAGGTACTGTCAAGTAGATTGTGTG
>DDXZ01000043.1 GCA_002347295.1 Dehalococcoidia bacterium UBA2247
GAAAATGTCACCCATGAAGGAGAAAGTGACATTGAACAGGAAAGAGCAGGTGAGGTTGGTGATATTAAACCAGGTAGAGGATGGAGAGGATGATAGGGAAGGAGGCAATCCGGGGTATTAGGGTCTATCCCTGCGCTATGCGAGGAGACTTCCAGCAGCGTATAGAGAAGAGAGTGCTGCTGCAGATTGATGGCAGCCGCCATGACTGGTTAGAGGGCAGAGGTCCCTGGCTGAGCCTCATAGGCGCCATAGATGATGCTACCGGCAAGGTACCTTTTATGCCTTATTCCGTGAGCAGAGGGATGCCCAGGACTATTTCCTCATGCTGCGCCACATCACCGAAATGAATGGAGATAGCTACCGGTTTAAGGAAAGTCTGAAGAGGAAGAAAGGAAACGTTAGTTAGAATATATTTTTTACCAGAGGTGGGTCCCTTTTCGCTTGCCAAAGACAATAACATTCTCATACCTTACGTACTGCTTCAATTTGCGCCAGAGTAGGTTAGTTGGCGCACTCTCTTTGGACGGTAGGAGCGGGTTTTCAGAGTTTTGCGATGATGATAATCATAACGTTTCTGCCAGCGATAAAAGGTCTGCGGCGATATCCCGAAGTGCCGGCAAGTTAAGCGGGCGTTATGCTGATGATTCCGGTAGTAATTAAACCAGCTCAGTCTGACTTTCGCTTCTTTAGACAGATCAATTTCTAATCTGCTTAACTGATAGCTTCCTTGGGTGATGTTATATCTTATTTTCATGACACCATTATAGTGTCACTTATCTATCTGAACGAGATCACTAAACCTGAGCATTATGCCTGGTTATATAAAAGGTCTCAGGTGCAGAAGTAATATTATTCCTGATTATTACAGATTTATAGCGTTATTTTAATACACTTCTTTTTTTTCTCTAATTCTATTATAGCGTTTATTTCAGATACTGTAGCATCCACCTGATTCCTGTGGTTTATAACGATGTGGTCGAAAATAGAAAGATTGCTTAATTCTTCTTTTGCTGTTTCTGTACGTAGATGTAATTCTTTATCAGATTCGGTACCACGTTCACATAATCGACGCAGGAGTTCTTCATGTGAAGGTGATGTAATACAAATTAGTATAGCTTGCGGGATGAGTTTCTTTATGGTAGCGGCTCCTTGAATATCTACTTTAATGATGACGTCTTGACCATTAAGTAATCCTTTTCTTACTTCTTGTTTAGGTACACCATACCAATTATCATAAACTTTTGCCCATTCAATGAGTTCGCCTTCCTGTAACATTTTCTGGAACTCAGAGTCACTAAGAAAATGATATGCTACTCCATTTTCTTCACCTGCTCTTGGTTGACGTGTAGTAACGGTGACGACATAATGACGGGATTGGTCGATCAGACGTAATTTATGGAGAACTGTGTCTTTCCCCACTCCCGATGGTCCTGATAAAACTATTACTTGAGGATTATTCATGAATATCGGGTCTCTTTTTATCCTTCTGTTTTGGTTCCGTATATTCTCTGCCGGCAGCTACTCTACCTGCAATAGTTTCAGGGGCAATGGTAGCCAGTACAATATGTCCGCTATCCATAAACAAAACTGTGCGTGTCCTTCTACCATTTGTCATATCAATGACCATTCCATTGGTTTTGCCTTCTTGGATCATACGCTTGATAGGTGCTGAATTCGGGGAAACTATTGCAACAACTCTGTTTATAGGTAGATAATTTCCAAAACTGAAGTGAATTAATTCTGCTGGCACCTGAAACCTCCTTGAAAATATATCTTTTACTAATTTACCATAAACTGATTTTTTTGGCATGTTGCCAGAAGGCAGGATAGGAAATATTGACTGCTTCAGAATTATTTATGGTAGTTTCTCCTCGGGCAAGTAATGCGGCTATACCTAAAGACATGGCTAGACGATGGTCACCCATACTATCACATTCTGTTCCCGAAAAACCTTTAATACCTTGAATAATCATCCCGTCAGGCAAGTTTTCTATTATGGCTCCAAATTTTGCTAGCTGCTGCGCTGTTGTATTTATTCGGTCTGACTCCTTAACACGCAATTCAGCAGCGTCTTTTATAGTTGTTATACCATCAGCAAGAGCAGCTGCTACTGCTAATACAGGAATTTCATCTATTAATCGAGGAATAATCGGACCGCATATTGTTGTTCCTTTTAACTTACTGGATTTGATGGAAATGTCTGCCACAGGTTCTCCTCCCTGCGTTCTTCTGTTTTTTATCTCCAGATTAGCCCCCATTTCCAACAGAACATCAATAATGCCGGTACGTGTGGGATTAACACCAATATTTAGTAACTCTAGCTGTGCATCAGGATGAAGAGCACCGGCAACGAGCCAGTATGCCGCAGAACTAATATCACCCGGTATACAGATATCTAAAGATGATAAAGGTAATTGGAGGGGTGATATTGTAATAGAACTTTCCTTATTTATTAATTCAGCACCCATGGTTTTCAGGAGAAGTTCGGTATGGTCTCGAGATCTAACGGGCTCTGAAAGAGTAGTCTGATTTTCTGCGAATAATGCCGCCAGTATTAATGCAGATTTCACTTGAGCACTTGCCATAGGAAGATGGTATGTAATGCCGTGTAGTTTTTTGCCATGAATAATAAGTGGTGCTCCTGACCCAGCTCCCTGTGAAATAATTTCTGCTCCCATCAAGTTAAGAGGCTTAATTATACGATCCATAGGGCGTGAGCAGAGTGACGCATCACCGGTAATAGTCGAGGAAAAATCCTGTGCTGCCAGTAAACCGGTTAATAAACGCATAGTTGTACCGCTGTTTTTGGCGTTTAATTCTTGATTGGGTTTAGTTAAACCATTATTACCTGCCCCAGAGATGTGCAGAGTCATATTCTGCTCTACTGATTCAATGTTTACTCCGAGAGTTTTCATACAATCAACCGTGGCCAGGCAGTCATCGCCGGGAGAAAAATTTTCTATGGTTGAATTTCCTCGGGCTATACTATTAAAAATAACAGCACGGTGTGAAATTGATTTATCTCCGGGAGGAGAAATAGTACCTCTGAGTAAAATAGGGGCTTTAATTTTTTTAATCATGGGCGTTACCCTTATTTTTTTCTATTATCCATTTATTACGGGCATCTTTTGCCTGTCTGAGTAACACTTCTAATTCATCAATCTGCCCCGATTCTATTGTTTCACGGAGTTGCCTGAGTGTTGCAATATAATCATCGATCCATGAAATAATGTTAGCTTGATTTGTAAGACATATATCGCGGTGCATTTGTGAATCGCCAGAAGAAAGACGAGTAAGATCGCGGTATCCGCTGGTAGCTAATTTTGACATCTTATCCCAGTATGTTTTTTGTGTTGTTGTTTGTGTCAGAGCAACGGACAGAAGAAAAGGTAAATGACTGATTCCGGCTACGAATTTATCATGTTCGGAAGCGCCAATAAATAATGGTTTAGCCCCCAGTAGATTAACTATTTCCAGTATTTTGTTTACTGCTTCCGGTTGTGATTGATTTCCTCTTACCAGACAGTATGTACATTGTTGGAACAGCCAGGCATCAGCTGCGTGTATCCCGGATTTTTCTTTTCCTGCCATGGGGTGGCCACCGATAAAATTTACTGTTGCCGGTAAATATTCTTCAGCCCATTGCATAACTTCTTCTTTGGTACTAGCGGTATCGGTAACTACGCATCCGGAAGGGAGATATAATCCAATTTTTAAAAGAATTTCTTTAATTGTTAATACCGGGGTAGCAATAATAACTATCGCTGCATTTGCTATAGCGTCCAGTAACTCGGGTTCCCCTCTATCTATTGCACCGCACTGATGTGCCCGTGAAATTGTTTCAGGGGTACGCGAGTACCCTACCACTTCTAAGTCGGTGGTATGATTTTTTTTCAGGGCTAAACCTATTGATCCACCAATCAGCCCCAATCCGATAATTGTGATTCTTTTTTTCATGAGTAAAAATACCAGATAAACATATCACAGAATACTAAATGCCACAAGCATTTGTACTCGTTCAACGTCGCGGTCTGGATAGCCAGACCGTTACTTTGGGTATTATGGACGGCTTGCCGGGCTTGGAGAAGGTCTTCCGGGAGGAATTCCCCCGGAGTAAAGTGCAGAGATGCCAGGTACATGTAGCGCGCAATGTGCTGGCTAAAGTGCCGCAGAAACTGAAACAGAAGGTGGCGGACAACCTGCGTTCCATCTTCTATGCTTCCAGCCGGGA
>DDXZ01000009.1 GCA_002347295.1 Dehalococcoidia bacterium UBA2247
CGCCTCCGAGCGGGAATCCAGAGGTAGAGAAATAGTGAATGGTTTTAAGAAAATTGGCAGCAAGAGAGATAAACTGGCAACAAGAAGCATTATCTCAAAAGCGATATTATCACGTTAACACCGGATTCCCAGGTCAAACCGGTCAAGCCTAAGAATGACAAAATGATATACTACCGGAGATAGTTTTACTCGTTACTTTGACACGTATTACCTCTCTTGCTATAATGCCAAAATGCGTATTGGACTTATTTCAGACACTCATATACCTCTCGATGCGGAAGAACTTCCCCGTCAGCTAAGAAAGATTTTCTCCGGTGTAGACCTTATTTTACATGCCGGCGATATCTATCGTGCTTATGTTCTGGATGAATTACAGACTATTGCTCCGGTATTAGCGGCAATGGGTGATGATGACCCCACTTCGCTGGCTATAGCACAACGGGCAAAAGCAAAGCATATTCTGAGAATAGAAGATAAGACGCTCTGGTTGATACATCAGAGACCTTATTTTAATATTGTAAAGGCAAACAAACAGAATACAAACTCTGCGGAAGAAGCAGCGGATAAAGTAGATGTAATTGTGTTCGGGCATGAGCATAGCACCTGTATTCAGGAGCAGAGCGGAGTATTACTCGTTAATTCCGGCAGCCCTACTTTCCTCCATTACCAGCGAGGCATGGGTACTGTAGCTATACTGGAAATCAGCGCCGGGAAAGCAGAAGCCCATATTGTACCTGTGCAAAATACTAACGTGGCATAAGGTATCATAATTAATCATGACTGATGTACTAATGAAGCCCCACATCATTTGATAATTAGGGGCGCACTATTCGTAGAGTCAGCCACGCTTCGGTAAGATAAAAAACATTATTATCTCTACTAAAGAACGAAATGATATAATTAGAGCAATAGATATGCCGGTAAGGAGGTTATATGGCAACAAAAAGGCTATTTCGCAGCCGTAATGAGCGTGTCATCTGGGGTGTCTGTGGTGGTCTGGCGCAATATTTTGCTATTGACCCGGTAATTGTCAGAATACTCATGGTATTACTTGCTTTCGCCGATGGCATTGGCATACTGGCCTATATCATTATGGCTATTGCTATTCCCGGTGAAGATTCTACAAGCAAGAAACTGGAGGATACTGCCCGCGAAAATGCAGCGGAAATACGTCAGACTGCTGAAGAAGTGGGAAATAGCTTGCGTTCCGGAAATGAGCAGGAACAAGCTTCGGATGAGAAAAATATTGAGTTAAAACGGCGGCGGCGTATCGTCATTGGAGTAATCATTATTGTTGTCGGGCTTATTTTTCTGGCAACAAATTTTAATCTTTTCTGGTGGTTTAGCTGGAACAAATGGTGGCCGGTGACCCTGATTATTGCCGGATTACTTATCGTTTTCAGCCGTACCAGGAGAAGCCATAGTGAAAAATAAATCTACCAATCAGTTTCATCCCCCCATCTGGGGCATTTTCCTTATTTTTCTCGGTATTATATTTCTCCTGCAAACATTGAACGTCTTACCCTGGAGCTTCTGGAGTACACTCTGGCGTTTCTGGCCGGTACTTATCATTATTGCCGGTCTGGTCGTCTTACTGGGGGGACGCAAGCCCTGGTTAGTAACTATTCTCGTAATATTGATACTCGGTACGTCCCTGGGGATTGCCCTCTGGCAGCATCGGTCAGCAAAGCCGGTAGTAACGGGAGAAGCCACTTACACTCAATCACAGGCAGGTTTGGCCGCCGCTCAAATAGAAGTAAGCTTTCAGACAGGAAAACTTATCCTGGAAGAAGAATTTGCCACGCCCAATCTGGTAGAAGTACTTTATGAGGACAGCTGCCTTTCCGCCAGTTTTAGTAATGAAAATGGAACCGGCATCTTAAATTTAAAATCAGACAGAAGCCCATCTTTTAGCTGGGAAAAGCACACCGACTGGATGGTTAAACTTACCCCGGCTCTCCCACTGACCATAGATATTAATACTGCTGCTTCTAATCTTGAACTTGATATGAATAATCTCCGACTAACACAATTCGACCTGGAATCCAGTGCCAGCCGCTGTGAAATTATTATGCCGGCCTCAGGAAAAATAACTGCGGATATTTCCGCCAGTGTTTCCGATATCACCATTACTATTCCCTCCAGTATGGCTGCACGAATTAAAACAGACACCAGTGTCGCTTCGGTAAGTGTTGACCAGGAACGCTTCCCCCGGAATGACAATTACTATATTTCCCCTGGATATGATAGTGCGGTAAATCAACTTGATCTTAAACTGGATTGTAGCGTGGGCTCGATAAAAATAAAATAAGAATAGATGAATAAATTTCCGGCAATATCGTGTATAAAATTCTACCGCGCTACATTATCCTCTCGGCTAAAATAGATTAAGCGGCGCGCTGTACCCGAATCATGTTGGTACTGCCGGATATTCCCTGGGGAACACCCGAAGTAATCACCAATAGCTGTCCCGGAGCCGCCAGTTTTGTCTCCAGGGCAAGGCGGGATGCTTCCAGAAAAACATCGTCAATATGTGATAGTTCCGTACTGATATAAGGAATAATTCCCCAGCTTAGAACAAGACGGCGAGCCACACAGGCATCAGGAGTAACTGCTAGAATTGGTGCCCGGGGACGGTAGCGGGAGACCCGCAGGGCCGTACTACCGGAACTGGTATAGGCTACAATAGCCGCCGCATTGAGCTGCTGGGCAACACTGCAGGCAGCATAACTGATAGCATCATCTGTCTTGGCCATTACCTGCTCTGCTTTTTCCTGCAGAATACGTGTGTAAGGCAAGATACTTTCTGCTTCAAGGGCAATATCAGCCATCATTTTTATCGTTTCTACAGGATAACGCCCGATAGAAGTTTCTCCGGATAACATCACGGCATCAGTGCCATCCATAATAGCATTAGCGACGTCACTTACCTCGGCACGAGTGGGACGAATGGCAGTAATCATAGATTCCAGCATCTGAGTAGCAACAATAACAGGTTTACCGGCCCGGTTACATTTGCGAATGATTTCCTTTTGTACTGCGGGAACCTGTTGTAATGGTATTTCTACTCCCAGGTCACCCCGAGCGACCATAATCCCATCTGCCGCAGCAATAATAGCATCGATATCACTGACGGCTTCATGTTTCTCTATCTTGGCAATAACAGGTGTTTGCGCCCCCCGGTCAAGCAGCCACTGCTTAATCTGACGTACTTCCGCCGCTTCCCGGACAAAAGAAAGAGCGATAAAGTCCACTTCTTGCTTCAGGCCAAAGTCAATAATCGCCGGATCCATAACGGTAATAGAAGGCAAGCTAAGGCGCACTCCGGGGACATTTACTCCTTTTTTCTCTGCCAGAATACCACCGACAACAATACGACATCTAATCTCATTTGCAAACACAGAGTCGACGATTAACTGTATTGCACCATCATTGAGAAAGATGATATTTCCGGCATGAACATCGCGGGAGAGATGTGGCCAGTTTATGGAGATATGATGACTATCACCGATAATATCTTCACTTGTCAGGGTAAATTCATCACCTTCCTGCAGTGTTATCTCGTCTTCTCGTAGTGCTCCTACCCTTATTTTTGGTCCCGGCAAATCCTGTAATATGGCCACAGGGATATTCAACCGGGCAGATACTTCGCGAACAGTCCTGATATTTGTGGCGTGCTCTTCCCATGTGCCATGCGAGAAATTAAACCGGGCGACATTCATACCTTGCAGTATCATGCGTTCTATCGTCTTGGCTGATGAACTGCCGGGACCAATGGTACAGATGATTTTTGTTTTACGAATCATAAACACTTCCCATCCTGATTCTACACTGTAACCTGCTCCTCAACAAGTTCTTGTACTCGTTCAGTACATTAGTAACACATTACCTTCTTATAATATTTCTCCAGATTCTGTTGCGGGGTGAGGTAACGCAAGGCCTGGTTGGGACGGATGGTATTACTTACTTGTTCCCATTATAAGAGTTCAGGTCGGATATCCGCAAGGTCATGTAAGCGTCCAATACATATTCTCATCATTCTAACCGGGCTTGATTTTGATTGAAATTTATCCTCTACCGGATATGAATCGGAATTATATTATATGATTTATATAAAAGATATTATTTCATGTTACTTTAGTAGCAAAATATCTATTAATATTCAATGTTGTAAAAGGATACTGAATCTATATGCACCTTAAAATATGCCTGAATTATGCGTAATATTACAGAGAACACGAATTACCCGGTTATTGACATAGAATAAAAATAATGCTACTCTAGTAGCATAAAAGGATTGTAAGTAATTTTGAGGAGGAATTGGAGAAATGGGTGAAACAGGTACGGTGAAGAAGACTTTGCTTATTTTTTTGATTCTTACGCTTAATGCGATCATGGTCTGGTTCAGGATAGAGATGACATCACGCTGGTGGTACGCTCTGTTTGCAGTGGATGTTTTCTGTGCCGGTTTTATGGCATATGGTATTGCTCGTATTATTTATGTGAGTATGAAGAAAAAAGTAGCAGAAAGAGCAGAGCATAAAGTAAAGAAAGCCCATTATCGGCGCATGGCCATGTAAGAATACTAATAGGTAGGACTTTTTGGTGATGTATCGGGAGGTGAATTATGCAGTCGTTAGTAAGTGGGAAATCAGGTGGGGAAATAGCATATAGATCTTCTAAAACTGTTCACCGCAGGATGGCAATAGAGAAGAATCCTAATCGTATTTTTCATATTGCTACTGTAACTACGACGCTTGTTATTCATATTTTTACGGCTTTGATATATCGTTTAATATGTGACGATGTATTTTTTACTGATGCACCGGGAGGTGAATTATGCAGTCGTTAGTAAGTGGAGGTTTAACCGGAAGAGCAGTTTATAGGCCAAAGAGAATAGCTCGCCGCAGGATGGCTGTGGAGATAGAGCATAACCGTCCTTATAATATTGCTATTATAACTGCATCGCTTTTTATTCTTGTTATTACAGGTCTGATATATCGCTCCGAACAGAATTGGCAGTTATGGTTAATGTGGTTAGATACATTATCTATTACTATTTTGAGTATTATTCTCTCCAGTAGAATAAGGCGGGGAATATTATAGGATAATATTTGTTCGATTATTTTTAGTTATGCTGTTTCTGTCAAGCATGTTTTTCCTGAAATAAATCTCCCCCATATATGGGGGAGATTTATTTCAGGTTGAGAACGTGTATTGGTATATAAATACTATTCCAATGGCGTTAAAGTCAGTAATTTTTTAGTAATTTCAGGATATCTGGTAATGAAAAGCAGTTCGTCTTCCACCAATGGCTTTTGTGCTTCAACATTAGCATATCTTACCAGTTCCAGAATGTCCTCGGCCTCTTTTTTATCTTTAAAAGATATAGCCATTTTGCCCATGATATGTGTAAATCCGGAAACACCACTATATTCCCCGGAGCATATTTCACGTCCGGTCTCAACAGATTCAGGTTCTCCTCGGCCCAGTTCTTCAAAATCATACAATTCATAATTCTGCGGGTCTTTTAATACTCCATCAGCATGAATACCGGAGGCATGTGCGAATGCATTAGCTCCTACACCAGGTTGGTTAATGGGTATGGGAACTTTAAAGGCATAACTGGCGAATCGTGCAATTTTCCATGCCTTAGATAGATTGATACCATTAAGGCGATTTTCATATGAGAAATCTTTAGATTTAGAAATTGCCAGGATAACCGCGGTAAGGTCAGCGTTGCCTGCTCTTTCTCCCATGCCATTGATAGTTGTATTGATATAGGCATCCTGGCCGCTATCGATTGCTCCTCGGGCACCGGCAATAGAATTAGCCACAGCCATTCCCAGGTCGTTGTGACAGTGAATTTCAACAGGCATTTCAGATTCTTTTGCCAGAGTCTTCACGGTCTGATAAATACTGAAGGGAGTATCATATCCCAGGGTATCGCAGTATCTGATACGTTTAGCACCATGTTCTTTGGCTGCTGTAGCAAAAGAAACGAGATAGCTTATATCTGTACGCGAAGCATCTTCGGCATTAACGCCAATATTTTCTATACCTAAGGCGACTGCGGCATCAACAGCCTCTGTCATTATTTTCATGACGTCTTTTCTGGTTTTTTTACCCTGGAATTTACCATTGGTCATTTGCTCCGATGTTGATATGGAGAGATTGAGATTATTTAATTTAGGGACTAATTTCAAAGCGGTTTGCACATCTTCAGTAGTAGCTCGAATCCATCCGGCGAGATGTATCGGTTTCAGCACTCCTCTGGAGTGTAATTCGAGATTTGCCTGAAGATAACGTGATTCATGTTTTGTGGTGGGGAAGCCAAATTCCGATTGATAGACACCAAGTTCATTCAGGTATATGTTTATCATGGTTTTTTCCAGTTTGGATAAACCGAGCTTAGCGGTCTGAACACCGTCTCTGTTGGTGACATCAATAATATAAATCCGTTCCATAAGGCGAGCTCCTCCTCAAGTAATTAACTTATTATAATATTCTTTACACAAAGGGGCAAAAAATGATCCGGAATCACTTGCCGGGATTTATGATGAATATTTTGAAAGAATATAAGGATATGTCGGTATATTTTCCTGCAGGTACGAAATCATATGGAATATCTCGGAACAAGAAGGGAAAAACATAGATTAGACTGACTGGTGATTTAATGTGGATGTGTTACTGTTACATGGTTCGCCACAAATATTATTTCTTTGTGAAGCCACTCCGAATTTATTTTGTGTAGGGGAAATGTATGGAATGATTGGTACAGTTGACATACATTTTTTCAACATAATTCTTAACCATCCGTCTTGCTGAAAAAGCAGGGGCGATGGTGCGGATAGATTCTTTCATAATATTAATCCACTCGTGGGGAATACCTTCCCGGTCTCTTTCATAATAGAGTGGTACTATTTTTTCCTCCATAAATTGATAGAAGGAAAGAGAATCCAGATTATCTTCCTCTTCTGTTTTCGCGCTTTCCGGTCCTATAGCCCAGCCATTTTTACCGTTATATGCTTCATCCCACCAGCCATCTCGTACTGAGAAATGGGGAACTCCGTTTAAAGACGCTTTCATCCCGCTTGTTCCGCATGCTTCCTGTAAGCGGCGGGGTGCGTTCAACCAGATATCAACTCCGTGTACCAGATATCTGGCGAGGTTCAGGTCATAATCTTCTACGAAGGCAATGCGCCCCTGAAAATCATGACTTTTTGCCGAATTGTAGACTTGCTGTAAAAGACATTTCGATGCGAAATCAGCGGGGTGTGATTTGCCGGCAAATATTATCTGAACAGGCCGGGACGGATGATTTATTATTCGTTTGAGTCGTTCCATATCCTGAAAGAGAATGTATGGTCGCTTGTATTCCGCAAATCTGCGGCAAAATCCGATAGTGAGCCTCTCGGAATTGAGTAATGTACCCATGGCCACGATTTGCTCACCGCTAACTCCGCCTTCCATCCAGCGTTGTGAAGTGCGTTCCCGAATCATGCGCATCAAACGGCGTTTTAATAGTTGGTGAACAGACCACAACTCGCTATCGGGGATATCGTTAATCTTTTCCCAGTAGGCGGAGTCATCCTGTTTTTCCAATAATCCTGCGCCAAGATATTTTTCGTAAAGTTGATATAGCTCAGGAGCAATCCATGTTGGAATATGGACACCATTGGTAATATGGGTGATCGGTACTTTATCTTCATTAATATTCGGCCAGAGAATATGCCACATTTTTTTTGACACTTTTTCGTGTATTGCACTTACCCCGCATGATTGTCCGGCCATTCTTAGAATAAGAGCGGTCATATTAAAGTGGTCGGATCCATTTGCTTGTCCCATCTGTAAGAAAGTGTTACGGTCAATTCCCAGGAGCCCCCAATAATTATGGAAATAAGTATCCATTAATCCGTCGGGGAAAGTATCATGACCGGCTGGTATGGGTGTATGGGTCGTAAAGACAGTATTTGCTCTTACTTTAGAGACAGCTTCATTAAAAGAAATACCTGTTTCAACATATTCACGAATACGTTCCAGTGTCATAAAAGCAGTATGTCCTTCGTTAGCGTGCCAGATAGAAGGGTCAATACCCAGAGCGCGTAATGCTCGTACTCCACCGATGCCTAAAGCGATTTCCTGCTGCAAACGCTGTTCCCGGTCGGCTGTATATAGACGTGCCGAGAGTAAGCGGTCAACAGGGTCATTTTGCTCGACATTAGTGTCCAGGAGATATAGGCGGGCTCTTCCCAGTCGTACCTGTCTGGCACGAAGGTGCAAGGGTCTGTCAGCTAACTGAATTAGTACTAAAGGGTCTTTTTCTGCTGGCCATGGTAAGGGATAGACAGGAGCCTCGTTAAAATTAAGTTGTTCGTAAATCTCTTCCTGCCAGCCATCGGCAGAGATATGTTGATGAAAATATCCCTGAGGATACATAAAACCAATTCCTACCAGAGGTATGCCTAAATCGCATGATTCTTTGCATATATCTCCGGCGAGGACACCGAGCCCCCCGGCGTAAATAGGAAGTGAACGATGTAAGGCAAACTCAGCCGAAAAATAGGCAATTGGGCCGGATATCAGGCCGTGATATTTACGGGTAAACCAGCTGTTTTGTATTGATATATCGGCATCAAAAGCAGATACTACGGAGTCATACAGTTGAATAAAAGCAGGATCACTGGCAGCTTTGATAAATTTATCCGCAGTCATATCATGGAGCTGTTTCACCGGGTTGTGGCTACTTGTCACCCACGTTGGATAATCCAGAGAGCGAAATAAGCGTCGAGCATCATGATGCCAGCTCCACCAGAGGTTTCCTGCCAGCTCATCAAGTCTATTAATGCGTTCCGGTAAAGTTTGTTTCATGGGAAATCAGGATGTTATTAATATATATTTAATATTGCAATGTATTCGAGTAATTTTAATTTATAACTTAACGAATTAATTCATACTTAATATAAATGGAGAATAACAAAATATCTGTAGAACTAAATTCACGCAGACAGACGTCCTGACCAGACAATTTAAAAACGACATATTAGTTAATTCTACAACATAGTGATATGAGACAGCAAATGAAAATGAGTTTCTTGTCATTCATGATTATTAACAAGTGTAGCCCTGCTATGGATTAGCGCGGGTCTTTTATGTTCCCTTATCAAGTACGGGATAAATTTTGTCACCCAACAGAGTATATTTTGTTAATGTTGCCAGATATTATTAATTAAAACCACTGGCTCTGTCGAGTCTTTTCTCTATAAGACTGCATTAATTTTCGGGTAATATGCCCCGGTGTACCGGTACCAATCGTTGTATGTTCCAAAGAAACGAGAGGCATAATTTCTATTAATGAGTTAGCCAGGAATGCCTCTTGTGCTGCAAAAAGGTCTTTCAGTTCGATATCTTCTTCAATAACGGTTACTCCTGACTGCCCCGCCAGTTCCAGAATAAATTTTCTTGTTATACCGGGGAGGATGCCGCTATTAATTGCCGGTGTCCGTAGTGCATTATTGGTGACCAGAAATATATTGCTCATACTTGCTTCAGCCAGCAATCCGTGGTCATTGAGGAAAATAGCTTCATCTGCTCCTGCTTTTTTAGCTTCTTGTTTTGCCATGATACTTTCCAGATAACTGACGGATTTGATATTGCACAGAAAGGATTGACTGTTCCGCCGGATATTTGAAATGATAGCGGTGTAGCCACGATTATATATTTGTTCTGAGTATGGCTGGAAATGTGTGGCTAATATTAATATTGTAGGCTCGCTGCAAGTGTCCGGGTTGGGAACCATAGTACCTTTTCCCGGGGTAACAGTAAGGCGGATACGGGAATTATCAAGGTTATTTGCTTTGAGTGTATCTCTTATTGCGGTTTTAATGTCCTGTTCCTCAATTGATATCCCTAATATTTTAACAGCATTGTTTAATCGTTCCAGATGCCGGTCCAGGAGAAAGATGTGACCGGAATAAGCACGCATTGTCTCAAAGAGTCCATATCCATATAAGAAACCATAATCCAGGACGGATATGTTTGCCTGCTCAATGGGCATCAGAAAACCGTTAAGGTATATAATTTCATTCATATCAATTTAAATCCAACTCGCTTTTGAATAGCTCAGAAAATTTTCGAGAATTTTATGACCGTAATCAGTCATTATTGATTCAGGGTGAAATTGCACCCCCTCAACAACAAATATTTTGTGGCGCACTCCCATTATTACACCGTCTTCCGTGTAAGAAGTCAACTCCAATACTGACGGAAGCGTTTCCCGTTCGATAACCAGAGAATGATAGCGACCGGCAACAAAAGGATTAGGGATCCCTTGATATATTGTTTTACCATCGTGGATAATAAATGAACTTTTTCCGTGCATCGGTACAGCGGCACGAATTATCTTGCCATGGTAAACATAACCGATGCACTGTTGTCCTAAGCAGACACCGAGGACGGGTATCTTCCCGGCAAAATGACGAATGATATTATTGGAAATACCTGCTTCCATTGGGGTACATGGTCCCGGTGAGATAATAATATGCGATGGCTGCATGTTTTCTATTTCAGCCAGAGTTATTTGATTGTTACGATGTACAACCGGTTCCCAGCCCAGTTCGCCGATGTACTGAGCGAGGTTATAGACAAACGAGTCAAAATTATCAATAACTAAAACCATGTCTTATCCATCATTCATTTAATATTGGTTATACCAAGGGCATTTATTAGAGCACGGCCTTTATCGAGGGTTTCCTGGTACTCTTTTTCAGGGTCTGAATCATATACGATAGCACCACCAACCTGGAAATATACCTTTTCTTTTTTTACAATGAAGGTGCGTATGGCAATATTGAGGTCAATATTGCCATTAAATCCGATGTAACCGATACTTCCGGTGTAGATACTTCTTTTTGTGGGTTCCAATTCTTCTATTATTTCCATGGCGCGTATTTTAGGAGCTCCGGTGATTGAGCCTCCGGGGAAGGTTGCTCTGAGCAGGTCAATACTGTTTTTATCCTGGCGTAATCTACCTGTAACGGTGGACGTAAGATGGAAAACACTGGGGAATCGTTCCATAATAGCCATTTCACTGACTTTAACTGAACCAAAGCGGCAGACACGGCCAAGGTCATTTCTCTCCAGGTCGACAATCATGATATTCTCCGCCCTGTCTTTTGTACTTGTTATTAATTCCTGTGATAAAGCTTTATCTTCTTCTTCTGTTTTACCACGGGGACGGGTGCCTTTTATAGGGCGTGTTTCAACAAAGCCTCCTTGAAGACGGAGAAACCGTTCTGGTGATGCACTGACGATAGTTAACTCGGGAAATTCGAGATAACAGGCAAACGGCGCCGGATTTATCTGACGTAACCGAAGGTACAAATCATAAGGTGGCACGGAGATATTAGTTTCGAAACGTTGCGAGAGGTTAACTTCAAAAATATCCCCGGCGATGATATATTGTCGTGCTTTTTCGATAGCTTTAATATATTTTTTATGGGTGAAGTTTCCTTTGAGAATAGGCTTTTTTATTATGGCAGGTGAGAAGGATGTATCCTTGTTATTTATGAAGCTGTTCCGTAATAGTAAATCTTTTATTTTACGAAGACGTTCTGTTGCTCGGATTGTTCTTGACGGTTCTGTTAATTCCGGAAATCCGGAGGAAAAGGCATAAGTTTTATTTTCGAGATTATCGAAGGCCAGAATGAGGTCATAGAAGCTAAAGTAACAATCCGGTAGATTGAGGTCATTAAGAGCGATATCAGGTAGTTTTTCCAGAAAATGACAGAGATCATAACTTAAGTAGCCAACGGCACCGCCTGTGAAGGGTACAGAACTTTGTCCGGAATCGAGATGATAAATTTCTAAAAAGTGCTGTAGTAATGAAAAGGGATTATGGGAGACGGGAATGTTAAAATTATCAGGGTATATGACAGCTTTATTCCCTTCAGTTTTTATTACTAAAAAAGGGTCGAATCCGAGAAACGAGAAACGGCCTGATTTTTTCGGGTCCATACCGCTATCAAGAAAAAAATTTACTGTACTGTCATTTTTACTACGGGGAAGAGTGGTATTTATCAGTTCATACGCGGCTAAAGGTGATAAATTTGTCTGGATTTCTTCTATTAGAGGGTAAAATGTTATATCTGTCATGGTGGTTTTATTTTATAGTAGTGGAATGACACATGAGGATGATTGTATAACCAGAGAGAATATGCCGTCAATTGAATAAAAGCCCGGTAGTATAAAATTACTGTGGGAATAATAAATGATATGATGAATGTAAGAGAAAAGAGGTTATTTAAAATTGGTCAAGCGAAAAATAGTAAAAATAGATGAAGAAAAATGTAATGGTTGTGGACTCTGTATTCCGCGCTGTGCCGAAGGGGCACTACGTATCATTAACGGAAAGGCAAAGCTGGTTAGTGAAACATATTGTGACGGTCTGGGTGCTTGTCTGGGGAAGTGTCCTCAAGATGCCATTACTATTGAGGAGCGGGAGGCGCAGGAATTTAATGCCGAAACATCCAGTATAAATAATGAGTCACCCTACGAAGTCCGGCGGGAAGACAGTAGTTCTCTTTTCCCGACCCCGGTTCAAATTAAATCGCCACAACCTGTTTCACAGCAATGGCCGGTACAACTTGCTCTTGTTTCTCCCGGAGCTTCTTTTCTGGAAAATGCCGATATTCTCCTGGTAGCAGATTGTGTTCCTTTTGTAGTAGCTGATTTTCATGCTAAATTTATGCGAAAGTATATTGTACTGGTGGCCTGTCCGAAACTGGACAATTTTCAAGAGCACAGGGAAAGGCTAACAGCAATAATACGTCAATCTAAAATAAAGAGCATTACTGTGCTGCATATGGAAGTACCATGCTGTTCCGGATTGACTCAACTGGCTAAGCAGGCAATAGCATCAAATAATAAAGATATACCACTAAGAGATATTACCATTAAAATAGATGGTACTATTATCTAATAATGTGATAGTGACAAGCAGGTATCAATCACGCATTGACCGGAAGTTCATACCTTTACTATAATGTGTAAATAGTTTATCAAGATTCAGGGAGTGCTTATTGGTGCTGGCGAAAGTTACAAGCTGCGCTGTTGTGGGGATGGAAGGAGCGATAGTTGAGGTTGAGGTAGATATTTCCCCCGGTCTCCCTGTTTTTACTGTTGTTGGTTTACCCGATAAAGCGGTACAGGAAGCACGTGAGAGGGTACGTTCGGCAGTAAGGAATTCCGGTTGTGTCTTTCCTAATCGGCGTATAACAGTTAACCTTGCTCCTGCCGATTTGCAAAAGGAAGGGCCGGCATATGATTTACCCATTGCTGTGGGTATTATTTTTAGCTCGGAGCAGGTTGCTGCAAATATTGCCGGGATGGTTTTTCTCGGAGAACTCTCACTTGATGGCGGGTTGCGTCATACCAACGGCATATTACCTATGGTGGCTCTGGCACATCAGAAAGGTTATTCCACTATTTTTGTTCCTGCTGTAGATGCTAAAGAAGCATCTATTATTAAAGGAATCCGCATTTTCCCGGTGAATACTCTTTCCGAATTGATCGGTCATTTACGCGGGGATATTTCGCTAAAGGAATTTATCTCCGATGAAAATACTTATGATGAGATACAGGATAACTGTTCTTATGTTGATTTAGCTGAGGTTAAAGGTCAAGAGCATGTTAAAAGAGCACTGGAAGTAGCTGCCGCCGGTGGGCATAATATGTTGATGGTAGGACCACCGGGTAGTGGTAAAACTATGTTGTCACGTTCTTTACTTTCTATTTTACCACGCATGACTCTGGGTGAGTCACTAGAAGTAACGAAGATATATAGTATTGCCGGATTGCTGCCTTCAGATATACCTCTTATACGGCAGAGACCTTTTCGTTCGCCTCACTACACTATATCGCACGCCGGATTAGTAGGGGGAGGGCACTGGCCCCATCCCGGTGAGATAAGTCTCAGTCATCGGGGGGTATTATTCCTTGATGAATTCGCGGAATTTGGTCATGCTACCCTGGAAGTTTTACGGCAGCCTCTTGAAGATAGAATAGTGACTATCAGCCGTGCTAAAGGGAGTATTACCTTTCCGGCAAATTTTATGCTGGTAGGAGCCATGAATCCCTGTCCCTGTGGTTATTTTGGAGACCAGTTTAAGGAGTGTACCTGCTCCGCAGGAGCGATTAGCCGTTACCAGAAGCGTATCAGTGGTCCATTAATGGACCGGATTGATATTTATATTCAGGTGCCCCGTGTGGATTATGAAAAATTAACGGATCGTCATCAAGGAGAAACATCTGATAAAGTCAGAAAGAGAGTGGAGTCTGCGCGCGAAATACAAAATGAGCGTTTTAAAGAAGTGGGAATTGTTTGTAATGCCGAAATGACTCCTCTGGAAATACGTGAATATTGTCAGGTTGATTCTCCAGCCCAGGATTTACTCCGTATGGCAATGAAACAATTACACCTTTCTGCCCGTGCCTTTCATCGTATTCTGAAATTAGCGCGTACTATTGCTGATATTGAGGGTATTTCTACTATTGCCAGTAGTCACGTTGCCGAAGCATTGCAATACCGTCCCCGTGATATGATATAGAGAGCGTGTTAGAGACTAAAGTCTAAAAATCCAGTTAATAAATCCGGATTAGAATTTATTATGACGATATATGATGTAATAGTTATTGGTAGTGGTCCGGCGGGCAGTCTTGCTGCACAAAGATTGGCTTCTTCCGGTCATAGTGTTCTTGTTTTAGAGAAGAAAGAGAGGGCGGGGAAGGAAACATGTTGCACGGGAATTATTAGCCGGGAATGTTATGAGCAATTTCCAGTGGATACGGATGTTATCTTAAGAGAAGCCAGAGCTGCCAGTCTTTATTCACCTTCAGGCAAGCAAATAAGGGTAGCCAGGGAAAAGACTCAGGCTTATATTGTGAACCGGTCTGCTTACGACGACAGACTGGCACGAAGTGCCCGTGCTGCCGGGGCAACATATTTATTTCAGCATCCGGTAATACGGGTATCTCTGGAGAGAGATGGCGTTACTGTTTATACGTCTGGCGATACTACCACCTGTTATCACGCGAAAACCGTGCTGGTGGCTAATGGATTTACTTCCAGAATATCGCTTGATCTTGGCCTGGGACGTGTTACTGAATTTGTTATGGGGGCCCAGGCGGAGGTTGCAGTTAATGGTATGGAAGAGATTGAGATTTATACCGGAAGGAATATTGCTCCCGGTTTTTTTGCCTGGCTTGTTCCTACTTCAGACAATAAAGCGCTGGCCGGGTTGATGGGGATGAATAATACCGGGATGCGCTTAAAGGAGTTTATTTCCTGTCTGATAAAAAGCGGAAAAATAATCTCCGGTGACTATGAAATTAAATATGCCGGGATTCCTCTGAAGCCTTTACCGCGGACATTTACTGATAGAATACTGGTTGTCGGTGATGCGGCGGGACAGGTAAAGCCAACGACGGGTGGGGGTATCTATTTTAGTTTGCTCTGTGCTGAGATGGCGGCAGAGACATTGCAGTATGCCTTTAATAAAAATGATTTCACCTCTGTTAAGATGGCGGAATACGAAAAGATGTGGCATAAGAAACTCTCCCGAGAATTGAGTATTGATTATTGGGCACATCGTTTGTATACGGGTTTTACGGATAATCAGCTTGAACATGTGCTGGATATAGTGAATACTCGAAAAATCGCGGAAGGCTTTGCCCGGGATGATAGTCTTTCTTTTGACTGGCATGCCGGACCTATCTGGCAGATGTTTAAAAACCATGCTATAAGAGGAATAATCCGAACCATTAATCCCTGGTATACGGGCAGGGATTAATAACAAATTATTAGACGTCAAGATAATATTTGCAGTACCATACTATTTATGGATGTAGTGGAAGTAAATAATTTTACCAAAAAACAATTAATTGAAGAGATAAATAGACTTCGCGGACGTGTGATTACTCTGGAGGCTGAGAGTGAGAGATGTCAAAGAGCGGATGAGTTGCTGCATATATTCCGCATCAATTCACCAATCGGGCTTTTTGTGATACAGGACGGGAAATTTGTTTTTGTTAACAAGGAATTTCAAAGAATCCTCGGTATTAAAGGTGAAGAGCTTGTGGGTACTAATTCTCTGGAACGGGTTTGTATCGAAGACAGGGAGATGGTCAGGGAAAAAGCTAAAAAAATGCTCTGTGGCGAACTTATTTCTCCCTATAAATACCGGGTAATAAGTAAACGAGGTAAACCGCGCTGGATATTAGAAGGAGTTGTTTCTGTTCAATACCAGGGGCAGCGAGCGGTACTGGGTCATTCCCTTGATATAACTGAGCGTATTACATCAGAAGCAAAGTTACGGAAACTTTTAGTAAAAGAGAAAAAACTGCGACAAGAGCTGGAAGAGGAAGTAAACAAGCGGATTGAATATACGCGGGCATTAGTTCATGAATTAAAAACACCGCTTACGTCGTTGCTTCTTTCAGGGGAGCTGTTAGTGAATGAGCTTCATGAAGAGCCTTTGTCCAGTGTTGCTCGTAATATATACCACGGGGCGAACAATCTTAATAATAGAATTGACGAGTTATTGGATTTGGCCAAGGTGGAGATAGGTAGTTTACAGATAGTTTCCAAGTGGTTCGATGCTTTTCAGTTTATGAATAATATTGCCGATTATATTGAACCGGTGATAAAAAAGAATAAACAAATTTTAGTGCGTGATATATCGGCAAATCTACCGGAAATATGGGCCGATGAAGAACGATTACATCAAATAGTATTAAATCTTTTGATTAATGCGATGAAGTTTACTCCGGAGGGGGGTACGATTACTCTTATTGCCCGGGTAAAAGATGGTTCTTTTATCGTTAAGGTAAAAGATACTGGCATGGGTATTTCCAGGGAGGACCAAAAAAAACTTTTTGAGCCTTATCAAAGACTCCGGTCGGATAGAGAACGTCTTAGTGGTCTGGGATTGGGTTTATCTCTCTGCAAGAATCTAGTGGAATTGCATCATGGTAAGATATGTGTGAAAAGCAAGGTAGGTGAAGGAACTACATTTACTTTTGTTATACCGTATAAGGCTTCTGCAGAAGCAAAAGGTGATGCCATTTGAGGAACGGGCAAATGAAATTGCTGATAGTAGAAGATGACGAGAAGATTGCCGGAGGATAAAAATCTTGAATTACTATGGTGACTCCTGTTAGAATGGCGACAGTGAGTATCTACTAGGGGAGCGGAAAAGCTGAGAGTTCTGCTTATGGCAGGACAACCCTTGGAACCTGATCTCGATAATGCGAGCGCAGGGAAGTAAAATAAAAACCAAATGTGCCTGCTTCTGGAACGTAATTCGATTCTGATGTTCCATTTCCTCAGCTTTTCATACTACCCTTATAGTATGAAAAGGAGTAAAACTGACAATGGACACAGAAATGCCTGAAATCGGGAAAATATCCCCCCAAATCTTCCAGGAACTGATATTCCCCCGATTGGGAGCCCACAGTGATAGTGTTCTGGTCGGTCCGCAGCATGGCGTAGATGTCGGAATTGCTGAAATCGGAGGTAAGGCGATGTCTTTTACCACCGACCCGGTATTTATCGTGCCGCAATATGGCTGGGAGAGAGCGGCATGGTTTGCTATCCACATACTTTTATCAGATTCTGTAACGAGCGGACTCAGACCCCGGTTTCTTTCTATAGATTTAAATCTTCCCATGCGCATGACCAGAGAGCAACTCGAGATAATATGGATGGTTATTGACCGGGAATGTGCCAGAATAGGAGTAAATATTATCACCGGTCATACTGGCCGTTATGAAAACTGTGAATATCCTATGGTCGGTGGGGCGACTGTTATCGGTGTGGGCGATTTGAATGAATATGTTAATCCCGGCTTTGCTCAAGAGGGAGACAAAATTATCCTTACCAAGGGGCCGGCGATTGAGGCCAGTGGTATTTTTGCTACCATGTTCCCGGGACTTATCGAAAAAAAATTGGGGACATCGTTTGCTAAAAAGGCGCAGGAGATTTTCTATAAAATGTCCGTAGTGGAAGATGGTATGACTGCGGTTACAGTCGGGGTAAGGGATAATGGAGTAACTTCTATGCACGATGCTACTGAATGTGGTATCTGGGGTGCATTGTATGAAGTGGCTCAGGCAGCAAGACTCGGAGTGAGGGTAGAGAAAGAGAAGATACCTGTTGAAGATTGTGTGCCGGAAATATGCCGGTTATTTGGCATTGATCCGTTTACTTCTATCAGCGAAGGTACGCTGCTTTTGTCCTGCCGTCCCCATAAGGCCGACATGGTGGTAAATATACTGAGACAAAAAGGAATTCGTTGCTCCATCGTGGGTGAACTCACAAAAGCGACGGAGGGAATGGTTCTTATTGAGAATGGCCGGGAGAAGGAACTGAAACATCCTCTCGTGGACCCCTTCTGGCGTGCTTTCTATGATGCAGCGGAGAAATATAAAGAGTAATAATTTAACATGAACACACAACGAAGTTTTCCGAAAACCCGCTTGTATTGCATCACCGCCAGCGAGCTTTCCCTGGGGCGTTCGAACGAAGAAGTGGTGCACCAGATGCTGGAAGCGGGCATAAAACTGATACAGTACCGGGAAAAAAACTTCCCGGCACAAATCAAATTGCAGGAATGCCGCACTATCCGGGAGCTTTGCGCCCGGTATAGTGCCTGTTTTATCGTTAATGATGACGTTGAGCTGGCAGTGGCGGTTGATGCTGACGGCGTGCATGTCGGTCAAGAGGATATTGCTGTGGAGCACGTGCGTGGCAGAGTGGGAAACGATGTACTTATCGGGCTCTCAGTCTCATCAATAGAAGAGGCGAAAACTGCGCTAAAGGCAGGCATTGCTGATTATCTTGGTGTGGGTCCCATTTACCCCACGACTACCAAAAAAGATGCCGGCGCAGCGATGGGATTGGAGTCTCTCTGCGAGATAAAGAGATGTTGCCAGATTCCCATCGTGGCTATCGGAGGGATTAATCAGAGTAATATTAGAGATGTTTTAAACCACGGAGCTGATTGCGTTGCGATTATCAGTGATATTGTCAGCGCATCAGATATTCGTCTGAAGATAGAGCAGATAAATGATCAAATCGCAAATGCGGGAAAGAAGGAGGAGCAGTAGATAAAAAATAAATTATCCCCACCACTGGATTGCTTCGGCCATGCCTGGCGGCTTCCTCGCAATGACCATAGGAAGAGGAATAATTACACTACCACCACGTCTGTCATCCTCGACTCGATCGAGGA
>DDXZ01000062.1 GCA_002347295.1 Dehalococcoidia bacterium UBA2247
ACACAAAAAATGTTACACTACCTAATATACCGCTTGTTGATAATACAAGCTAATTGAATAACTTTTAATAAACAAAATAATTATACGAGGAGGTAATGTGTGTCACTAATGTACTGAACGAGTACAAATGCTTGTAAATTAAAAGTCCATCTGATAGACTAAAACATCTGTGGGGCTGTAGCTCAGTTGGGAGAGCGATTGACTGGCAGTCAATAGGTAGGGGGTTCGAACCCCCCCAGCTCCACCAAATATTCAATAAAGTATTAGAAGCAGGAAAACGTTATTGCTGTTTTCTCATTTCTAAAAATAACAAGGAGGTACACCTGAACAATGTCCACACCAAAAGAAATGAAAGTATCAATTACATTCGATGATGGTACTTCAAAAGAGGTAAAATATGCTCTTACACCACTAAGAAGTGGTGATAATCCTCATCAGGCAGGCTTTATTGGAGAGCCGGGTAATTCCTATACTGAACTTATTGAAGGTCGAGGTATGGGTTTCACCAATCATCTGGATTTGAGCAGCTATGCTGTTGCAGTCGAAATTAGTAAAACAATGGCATTTCTTAAAGATCCGCGTACTGAAGCTGTTGTTATTAACAAACATACTAATCCCGCAGTTTGCGCTACGCGTGTAACACAGGTCGATGCCCTAGAAATCGCTTTAACTACAGATAAGAAATCTCCTTTTGGCGGCGTTATGGGTACATCGTCAAAACTTAACCGTGACACTGCTAATTTCCTAGTAGCCAAAAATAAAGCAGAAAAATGGGTACTTGATGTTCTTGCTGCTCCCGACTTTGAAGATGGTTGTGTGGAATTATTATCTCAGACTATGAAAAATCTACGTATTATTGATGTTTCTTCCATTAACACATGGGAAAAAATCAACTCCGGTATATTGGGATTAAATATGAAATGGACTATCGGCGGGAAGCCGGTAGTAACTGATGTTGATAGTACATCATTCTTTAATGCGAAATATGGTATGGAAGTACTTTCCAAACGTAAACCAACTGCTTCCGAGATGATAGACGCTCATATTTCCTGGATTATTGCTAAGGCGGTTCAATCAAACTCCTTTGCTTTCGTTAAAGATGCTGTTCAGTTAGCAGAATGTGGTGGACAAACTAACCGTGAAGACTCTGCAAAGTTTTCCTACGAACGTGGTACCGAGTTCAATGTCTCATTTAAAGGTTCTACAGGAGCTACTGACTCATTTATTTTTGATCGTACTGCTATAGACTTATTGCATACTATGGGAGTTACGGTTGTTGTTCACCCGACACGTAAACTTCTAACCACCGGCAGTCTCAAAGCAGACGAAGAAATACTCCAGGTTATGGATGATTATAACATGGTGTTAATTAGACCACATCTTATTGGAGCCGAGGGACAAGAAAAAGTCTGGCGAGTATTCCGTCACCTTTAAAATAAATTTATTACCAGAGAGTATATAATATGGGGGCTTTCATTACTCTTAGAACAGAGGTACGAGAGCCCCCGATATATTTATCTAATTTACTCTCTCATTAACATTCAAAGTAAGACTGCTTACGGTAGAATATCATTTAATCTTTCTATTTTCTTACCCTTCCTTACGAATTGATGAATGGCGCTACCCAGAGCGATTACTTCACCTTGAGGAGAAACTCTGATACCAGCTCCGGAAACAATACCATAACCCTTACTACCTTCTGTTTCTAACTTAAGAGCCGTCTGTAGCTCCTGCCATCCATCCAGTTCATCATGGGCATCACAAATAACAGGAGCAAATCCCAGGCAGGAGAACAACTCCACCGTAGAATCATCGTCAGGATTTCTCCAGCGTACCCACTCTTTTGCTAGCATAATACTTCCGGCAGACATACCGAAAAATAACTTGCCGCCATCATGTAGATTACTCAGAAAAAGTGCCAGATTTCTGTCCCGCAACAATTGCATCCCTCTTTCCACATCCCCACCGGCAATATAGATAATATCCGAAGAAATTAACGTATCCTGTGCTTCCTGCAAATTAGATTTTTTCGGTGTAACAATAACATGTCTGATATTACCAGCGCCTGCATCCTTAAATATAGCTAACGTACGCTGAAAAAATTCACGGTCATCATCATTCGCTACCCCGATATATCCTATCTTCGGAGAAGTAACACCACTGGCTTGAAATACTACTTGCAACAAAATTCTCTGCAATTCACGGCTACTTGCTCTTCCACCGGCAAGTAAATAGACGGGCTTTCTATAATCTACCATATTCCTATCCTGCATATTTTTCACAAAATATTATTCCAGAAAGTCATTGATATCAATGGGAAATAGTGCTCTTGCTAATACGTATTTTCCGGACGGTCCGGGAGCTATATCCTTCTCATAATAAATTGTTGTTTGAGATTCTTGCCCATAGAGATTCTGTAATACCGTATATACCTCCGAATTCAAATCTTTCTTGTTTTCTTGCTGACTGACCAGATGTATCTCATAAACACCTTGCGCCAATTGAATTAATTGGTATTCTTCGATATCTTTTATCACTGATAAATTACGATCCAGTTCACCTAATGACACCAGACGTCCTGATATGGTTAGCGTAACATTATCCCATCTCCCTTCAAGAGAAGATAAAATCATACCTGAATTTCGACCGCAGGGACAACTATTACTCTCTTGCAAACGCACAATATCACCAACATAAAAACGAATCATATAGTACCAGGGATTATTGAATGTAGTAACAAGGATACGCCCTAAATCAGGCCCCCCATGTTCTTCTTGGAAAGGTTGAAAATCCACCCGACAGAAATCCACGTTCTGATGATAATTACCCTCCTCACATTGCATAAAAACGTATCCTGTTTCAGTCGTTCCATAAGAACTGACAACAGGAACATGAAAAACATCCTTTATCTGCCTGTAGTGAATTATTGTGGGACATTCATATGTCAACACTATCATTCCCGGTTGAAACACCTGCTTACGATTTACGGTAATATAGCGGCATAATCGTGCTAATAAAGAAGGGTTTGCCTCTAATATAACCGGCTGAAATATTTCCAGTTCCTCAATCATCCGATCCATGTGAGCATTATTCCAGGATAAAGGATCAGTTTTTTCGTTAAGGTAAAGAAAACGTGCCAGATGCCTCTGTTCCAGAGATAAATCGACTTTATCTGAGACAATACCAACATTTAGAGGATTAACCAATATTGCTTCACGATGGTTTCCCGTAGCTAACCGAATTGCATCAGAATTAAGTTTCCAGGATGATTTCTCTGATGCATCCCACCATGACTGATTCCATATATTAATTACCTGGTCACCTGTTGTACCGCTGGTTTCAACAAAAGATATTTCTCCCCGCTCTATGGCATCATTAATATTTAAATCAGCAGGAGAAAATTTATCAGGACCGAATTTTCTCATATCCTCTTTGGTAAGTATCGGCATCGCCTTATAACGCATATCGATCGGGTTGCCTCTCCCCGGATCATGATTTCTCCAGGACTTATATGCCGTAATCTGGTTCAATCCTATCTCCAGAGTATTAAGCGAACGACAGTAATAATCAGATGAAAAATGCCAGTAGTTAGCTTTAGCCATAACACACTAATCCTACAATAATAAAATAATAATTTCATTATTGTAGCACAAAGCTATAATTATTCCGAAACAAAAATATTACCGACATAACATTTGGACTTGACATTGGGTGTAATTAGTGATAAAAGATGCACCAAGTTAATAAATATATCGGAATTATATCGAAGGAGGATATAAAGAAAAGGAGTCATAAATGACTGAAAAAAATATTGAAAGTGAAAAAGCGGCCCAGGTTGCCGACGAGCCTCCAGGTACGAATGCCGTAAGGCACTCTGTAGAAGACGAAGAACCCCCAAGCTTACCTATCATTAAAACAGGTAGAAACCGGATCTTCGCGTCTGTTCCGGAGGAAAGCTGGAATGACTGGCGGTGGCATTTCCGGAATAGAATAACCAAAGTAGAAGAACTGGCAAAACTTGTTCCCCTATCAGCCCAAGAACAAAGAAATGTTGAGCTGGTAACAAAGAAATATCCTCTTGCCATTACCCCTTATTATCTCTCTCTGATCAATTTTAATGATCCTGATGATCCGGTAAGGACACAGGCTATACCTTCGTTTCGGGAAATAGCTTGCTCCGGTGCGGGATATGAGGATCCTCTTGAAGAAAAGAGACACTCTGTTGTTCCCGGCCTGGTGCATCGTTATCAGGACCGGGTGCTTATGGTACTAACGGATATTTGTCCTATGTTATGCCGTCATTGTACCCGCAAGAGAGAATGGCATAAGGGTACCTGGGTACGTACAACGGAAGAAGTCAAGAAGATGCTGGAATACATCCGCCTGCATGATGAAGTGAGAGATGTGATTCTTTCCGGTGGTGATCCGTTAACACTTCCCACCAGCCGTCTGGAAGAGATTATCGCTCAATTAAGACAGATTGAACATGTGGATATTATCCGTATCGGTTCCCGCTTCCCGGTGGTATTACCACAGCGTATTGATAGTGAATTATGCGATATGTTATCTCAGTATGGACCGATCTGGCTGAATACGCATTTTAATCATCCTCATGAAGTTACGCCGGAATCAGCCCGGGCTTGTGAACGACTGGTTCGTGCAGGAGTGCCTGTGAACAATCAGTCTGTATTATTGCGCGGAGTAAATGACTCTGTAGCGATACAGACGGAACTGTGTCAGAGACTTCTCAAAATTAGAGTACGTCCTTATTATCTCTTCCAGTGTGATTCCGTACGTGGTACGGAATATCTGCATACTCCAGTGGAAACAGGTATTAAAATTATGGAAGGTATGCGTGGACGTACATCCGGCCTGGCTATCCCGACATATATTATCGACCTGCCTCAAGGTGGTGGTAAAGTTCCACTACTGCCACAGTATATTATGGCGAGAACCAAAGATGAAATAGTACTGCGGAACTGTCAGGGGCATGTTTTTCACTACCATAATCCTGATGGTAGTAATAGCAATAATAATGGTAAGAAGGTAAAAGCCCGTCGTCCGCGGTCTATTAACCGGGATGGACAACTAATACTTCCGGTGGGCGTGGTTGATGAAAATCGGGCTGTCGTACGATCTTAAAGAGGCAGCTGCAGTCAGCAGCACACATCAAACCGAGGACGCTCTGGAAGAATATGACTCACTGGAAACAGTAGAGGCATTGGAAGCTGCCATCCAGTCTCAGGGACATACTACAGTCAGACTGGGTGGCGGCCGTGGATTTCTTACCATAGTATTGCAGGAAAAGGTTGACCTTGTCTTTAATATTGCCGAGGGATTGGGTAATTATAGAAGCAGGGAAGCTCAAATTCCCTCTGTTCTGGAAATGCTGGATATCCCTTATTCCGGTTCTGATCCGGCTACTCTTGCCCTCAGTCTGGATAAACCACTGACTAATAAAATTATTGCCTTGGGGGGTGTGTCTGTTCCGCAGTGCCGGGTAATTGAAAACAATAAACGATTGCCGGAAATAGATTGGGCAGAATTCCCCTTTCCTGTTTTTGTTAAACCGGTTCATGAGGGTTCCAGTAAAGGTATCCGTCTTAATTCGCTCGTAGAAAAAAGCTCCCGAATAAATGAGGTGGTACGGAAACTTCTGGATTTATATCAGCAGCCGGTAATGGTAGAGGAATTTATTGCCGGAGATGAAGTTACCGTGGGTATGGTGGGGAATTCCCCCCCTCGCATGGTGGGTATTATGCGTATCATGCCGAAGAAAAAAGAGGCGAACTTTGTCTATTCTCTGGAAGTAAAAAGAAATTATGAACAACTGGTGGACTACGAATGCCCGGCACAGTTAAGCGGTAATACTCTGCAGCTTATTGAGGATGCAGCACAAAAAATATATCATGTACTGGGTTGCCGTGATTTCTCACGATTAGATTTTCGTATTGATAATAAAGGGACACCATATTTTCTGGAAATTAATCCTTTACCCGGTCTTAATCCCAGGACAAGCGACCTGGGTATCATGACTCGTAAAATGGGTTGGAATTACCAATCGCTGGTTGTTGCAGTACTTAATGCTGCTCTGGAGAGGTATTCCCTGTGTACCCACGCATAGCCATCATTTATAATGACCCGGTACCCGACCGTTATGTTGCGATGGGGGAAACCAAAGCCATAGTGGGTGTTCTCGATGAAGTAGCAGCCGTAGAACAAGCGCTAAACAAGCTGAGATACCCCGTGACAAAAACATCCCTGTTACCACCTCTGGAGAAAGCCGGCCAACGGCTGGATGACCTGGATGCCGATGTTATCTTTAATCTATTTGAAGGTTTTGACGGACGTCCGGAAACGGAAGCCGAACTAGCTGCTCTGCTGGCAGATAAGAAGAAGATTTTTACCGGGAACCCCGCTTCTGCTTTACAATTGGCACAGGATAAGGCTAGAAGCATGCAAATATTACGGGAAGCCGGTGTTCCTGTGCCGGCTTATCAATTGCTTTATCCCGATACATTATCCCGGTTCCGTCTGGATTTTCCCTGTATCGTTAAACCGGCTACGGAACATGCCAGTCACGGCATGTCTCCCGACAGTGTGGTAAATAACCTGGCATTACTGTTGCAGCAAGTAAATAAGGTGAGTGCTTCCTATGGCGGCAAGGCCATGGTGCAGGAATTTCTTGATGGTCGCGAGTTTAATGTGACGGTAATGGGTAATAAAGAGTTAGTGGCTTTACCTCTGGCGGAAGCCATTTATACTCTTCCCCCGGAATTACCGCGTATTCTGACGTTTGCGTCAAAGTGGGATGCAGAGAGTATATATTTTCAGCATACTCAGGTAACGTGTCCTGCTGAGAATATCACATCAGAGTTGCACAATGCTATAATAAATGTAGCGCTCTCTTCTTTTAAAGCACTGGGTTGCAGCGGGTATGCCCGCGTTGATATTCGTCTGGATCGGCAGGGACAACCCCGTGTTATGGAAGTTAATCCTAATCCGGATATCTCGCCGGGCTATGGTGCCGCAAGACAGGCAATGGCTGCAGGTATGACCTATGAGCTATTTGTGGAGAGAATCATTATGATGGCTCTGGAGAAAACATAGATATGGCATATTATATCCGTCCCATGAAGGCGCAGGATAAGACTGCCATTATGCAAATATTGCGGGACACTACCGAATTTCTGCCTGCCGAGGTGGTTGTTGCGGAAGAAGTGCTGGATTCTTATCTGGAATGTCCTGATTCAGGCTATTTTGTTCTGGTTGCGGAAGAAGTGCTGGATTCTTATCTGGAATGTCCTGATTCAGGCTATTTTGTTCTGGTTGCGGAAGAAGAGAAATCTATCGTGGGTTATGTCTGTTATGGTTTAACCCCCCTTACGGAAGGTACATGGGATGTTTACTGGATGGCGGTAACGCCGCAGAAAAAAGGAAAGGGGATAGGGGGGGCATTGCTCCGCCTGATGGAAGAGGAAATTCGACGTAATAGAGGTCGGCTGATAGTAATAGAGACTTCCTCCAAGCCTAATTATGAATTAACACGGCGTTTTTATCAGAAACAGAATTATGAGCAGGCGGCACAGATTCCCGACTTTTATGATGTGGGAGATAACCTGGTTATTTTCACCAAACGCCTTTAATATTTTCCGGTATGTCGGGGTGAGATTATAAAAAATATGATTCAGGGGTACGGCATGCCGTGTCTTTTGTATTTCTCCTTACTTTTTTGTTTATTATGGGTCACAAGGGTTATAATTTCTCCAATAACGATATCTGAGGGAGAATACTTTAATGGCAGAGTTAAAATTGCTCAGTTGGAATGTTAATGGCATCCGGGCGATACGCAAGAACGGTTTTGGAGAATGGCTCAACAAAGAATCGCCGGACATTCTCTGTCTGCAAGAAACCAGAGTACAGCCAGAACAACTTGATGCAGATTTACGTAATCTGCCGGGGTATCATACTGACTGGAGTAATTCGGAACGCAAAGGTTACAGCGGTGTGGCGACTTTCAGTAAAAGTATTCCCCTTCGCGTACAAGAAGGGCTGGGATTAGAGGGACTGGCAGACGAAGGCCGTACTATTATTAGCGAGCATCAGGGATTTACTCTTTTTAACGTATATTTTCCCAATGGTAAAATGGGTAAGGAACGGTTAAATTATAAAATGGATTTCTATGATAAATTTCTCGCTCTGGTTAACTCATTAAAAGAAAAAGACCAGAAAATAATTATCTGTGGCGACTTTAATACAGCGCATAAAGAAATTGACTTGGCCCGACCCAGAGAGAATTCTAAGATATCTGGATTTCTCCCGGAGGAGCGTGCCTGGTTGGATGAACTGGTGGCGCATGGTTTTATGGATACATTCCGTCATTTTCATCAGGAACCGCAGCAATATACCTGGTGGGACTTGCGCACCGGTGCCCGGGCGCGTAACATCGGCTGGAGGATTGATTATTTCTTTGTTACGGAAAATTTGCGGGATGCTGTTACCAGTGCCTTTATCATGCCTTCTGTTATGGGTTCTGACCACTGTCCTGTAGGGATAACACTGAGAGCCTCATCTTTATAATAAGAATAGTATGCTCCGGTTGAATTACAATGTTATTCTTTGTCCCCGTTTCACCATTCAAGGCATTTACTGCCGTCTCTGGAAGTGTGATGATTACTTCATGTGATACACCTGGAGTACGTTTTTGTGATTCTTCCAGAAACATAATTGCTGCTCCTATCTTGGGTTCCATACTACTTTTACCAAAATGACCATTTGCTAACAGCGTTTTTGCTTCTCTAACAGTTATATGGACTAGGAGCGTGGGTCACGACTCGG
>DDXZ01000003.1 GCA_002347295.1 Dehalococcoidia bacterium UBA2247
ATCCACATTCTTCAGACCACCCCCCTTCAATTTTCTGTTCCTGGGTTCTTAGCGCCATAATTTTCCAGAAAATTTTACCGCATATTCTAAAATTGACCCAAAACCCCTTGACCGCATTCACCACCTACGGTTACAATTTATGTGATTTAACGATACCCACTTCGGTTACATTTTAGATGATTTAATTCGGAATCTTGACAAAGCGGAAAACAAAAACTATATTTTTAGACAGCATATGTTTTTGCCATGTCCATAATCTATTATCAAGGTGGGAAGATGGCCGTAGAATCAGGGCACTGCGATTCAGGGATAAACCATATATTAGCGGCAGGATGTAATATAGCTTCTGCTGGTATTTAATTCTCAATAACCAACTCTTCAAAGTCGGTTATTGTATTTTGGGAAGGAGTAATTTGGGATGTTATTGCTCAATATGGTCCGGTAAAATATATTATTCATACCGAACCGCATGGCGACCACTGGGGAGGAGATTATTATTGGAAAGAAGCAACGATTGTTGCTCATGAAATAACCAGAGAGGAAATATTAAAGCCGGGTTCCAGTGATTTTCTGAAGAAAGGCATCAAAACTCAGGGGCAGGGTAGCATTTCTTTTATGCCGGCAGATTTTCATTACTGGGTTCCCGATATTACAATGTCGGAGCGGATGACAATATGTCTTGGTGACCATATTTTTCAACTGATTAATTATCCCGGTCATACTGCCGGTCAGGTGGCAGTGTAAATCTCGGAAGAAAAAGTTGGTTTTTTGCTTCGGATAATATCTTTCATAAAGTAATGACCTTTCTTCAGGCTGCTTTACCGGAACAGTTTCTGCAGTCACTGCAGAAACTGAGTGAAATGGATGTTGATGTAATTGTGCCCGGGCATGGTACAGTCTGCGATAAAAGTTATATTTCGCAGCAGGCAGAGATTGTCCGGGGTTGGGTTGATGCTGTTAAAAAAGGAATTACCAGTAGATTGACAATGGAACAGATGCAGAATAATCCTCCTTATAAAGATCCTTACAAACTCGAGCACGGAGTTGAATTTCTGAAGAAAGAATTGCCCCGTATGAATGTTGCTCGTCTATATGAAGTACTGAAAAATAATTTCTCACCGGAAATATTACTAAAAATTGAATATATTTCGTCCCCGCCTTGTCCTGTTATTCTTCTTCATTTATAAGGCAGAAAGGTAAAAGTATGGCACAGATTAAGAAAGCCCTGGAGGGAATTCATATATTAGACCTTACCATGTATGAAGCCGGGCCTTCCTGCACGGAATTATTAGCCTTCCTTGGCGCAGATGTTATTAAAATAGAACCACCCGGTGGTGAACCGGGAAGGAAATCGGGGGTAATACCCAGTATGGACCCGGAGGAGTATGCCCATGACTATGACAGCTGGCTTTTTATCCTGCTTAATGCTAATAAGCGCAGTATCACACTGAATCTGAAGTCAGAAAAAGGGCGGGCTATTCTTAAGGAGATGGTGAAAAAAGCAGACGTTGTCATCAGTAACTATTCTCCCGGTACCACAAAACGTATGGGGATTGACTATTCTGTGTTGAGTAGAATAAATCCCGGATTGGTTTATGCGGAGATAAGCGGATTTGGTACGGGAGGTCCTTACAGTCAATTTACCGCTTTCGACGCAATAGCCAAAGCGGCCGGTGGGGCGTTCAGTAACACCGGTGCGCCGGAAGGACCGCCGATAAACCCTGGACCAATTATTGGCGATACCGGGGCAGGAGTCCATACAGCAGTTGCCATTCTTGCCGCTTTGCGGTTCCGGGATATTACCGGTCAAGGACAGGCTATCGATGTATCTATGACGGATAATATTATTAATCTTAATCGTTCACCATTGCGGTATACCATCGTAACGGGTAAACCTGTTCCTCGTATGGGAGGTAGTGGATTAGGTGGTTATCCCTGGGATATCTTTCGTTGTAAAGGTGATGACCCCGATGCCTATATTTTTATTGGCGCGATCCGTGACCATCAATATGCGGCTCTGATGAAAATCGTTGGCCGTGAAGACCTGGGTAAACTTGATGCAGATACGCGTAACACGAAACGGGCATTATTAAAACCTGCTATCGAAGCCTGGACAAGCACACTCGACAAAATGGAGGCTTTTCGTATTCTGGCGGAGGAGGGAGTTCCGGTTGCTCCCGTACTTAATTCCGTTGAGGTGCTCAATAACCCTCATTTTATCCAGAAAGGTATTGTTCTCGAGAGCATCCACCCGCAACGGGGGAAACATAAGATGATTGGTTGTCCTGTACAGCTTTCTAAATCACCGGTAGAAGTAATACCTGCACCAATGGTGGGGCAACATAATGAGGAGATTTACAGGGAATGGCTGGGATTAAAACCAGAAGAACTTGGTAAACTAAAAGAAGAAAAAGTAATCTAGTTTTAATATTTCGAAGCGCCGATTTCCTCCATTTTCCCGGTAACCACAAAAACAACCCGTTCACAGATATTGGTTACTCTGTCACCGCTGCGCTCCAGATTATGTACCACCCAGATAAGACGGGTGGCCCGGGTAATAATACGCGGGTCCTCTGCCATAAAAGAAAGCAGTTCCCGGAATACCTGGTCATAAAGATTATCT
>DDXZ01000050.1 GCA_002347295.1 Dehalococcoidia bacterium UBA2247
ACCTACTTAAATGATTTGACACGCTCTCCCTAATAAATTTATTTATTTCGTTGACACATACTTCTCCATCTGACATAATCCAATCTGATTATTAATCTTTAAAAAATAGCAGGAGGGGGAAATGCGTATCGGATTTATTGGCGGCGGTGTGATGGGAGAAGCAATAATCCGCGGAATTTTAAGCAAAGGAATTACTCCCTCACGGGACATATTTGTCAGTGATATTAATACACAGAAATGTGATTCTCTAAAAAAGAAATACGATATTTCTATAGCTCAGAATAACCAGGAATTACTGAATAATTCCGATACTATTATTCTGGCAATAAAACCGCAAACACTAACTGAAGCAGTATCACCACTAAAAGGACGTCTCTCCTCCCGACAACTGGTACTCTCCATTATTGCCGGTGTCACTATCAAGTCATTGGCTGAGGAATTGAACCATGACCTTATTGTCCGTATTATGCCTAATACTCCGGCTCAAATTGGAGAAGGCATGAGTGTCTGGACTACCAGTAAAAAGGTAAGTCAAGAACAGATGGCAACTACACGCAATATATTAAATACGCTGGGGAAAGAAATTTATGTTAAGGATGAGAAATTTCTTGATATGGCAACGGCAGTAAGCGGAAGCGGACCGGCATATATTTTACTAATTATAGAATCGTTCATTGATGCTGCAGTACATATCGGGTTTTCCCGTGATATCGCAAAAACACTGGTGTTACAGACAATGTTGGGAACAGTAAAGTTAGCTTGTGAATCCGACATCCACATTGCAGAACTACGCAATATGGTAACATCGCCCGGCGGAACAACGGCAGAAGGGCTTTTTAAACTAGAAGAAGGCGGCATAAGAGCCATCATCAGTAATGCGACCATCGCCACATTAGAGAAAGCAAAATCTTTAGGACAGACCAAGTAATCCGATTAAATTACTGTAATCTAATACTCAATAACTGCTAATTTTTCTCCGGCATTTATAAAGTTCCCGGATTTAACAAACAATTCCTTAACTATTCCATCTACCGGTGAAGATATCGGGTTTTCCATTTTCATTGATTCCACAACACAAATGGTATCTCCCTGCTTAACATTATCACCTTCATTTACTTCTACAGCAATTATTTTCCCTGTTATCGGTAATTCCACAATTTCTAGAGGCATTTTCCCGGGTTCCTTCCCTTTAGAAGATATCCTTCAAAAAAAACAAAAGACACCTGTCTACGTTTTTCACGCTTATAAAATGGATTATAACGGGGGTAATCCCGGAGGTCAAATTTAATATTGTGTCGTCCGATTTATCGAGGTATAATCATACACCTGATGAGAGTAATTGGAGGATGAATGGCTAAATATCAAAATAAGAAACGCAAGAAATATAATGATAGGTCTAAAGTATCACCTCAAGAAAAGACTACTCCTGTATCTGATGCTAATACCGGTAATGTTACTGCTAATATATTAAAAGCACGCAGGCAAGACGTTACTACAGGCTCTATTAATCAGGAATTAATCACCTATGAATTAAAAAAAATTGGTATATTATCCGGAGTAATAATACTGATAATCATTATTCTTGCTATCGTATTACCCCATATATCACTGTAATTCAAATCTGTAAAGTCCTCCCCTTTCTGGTTTGACAGAAAGTAATCTTACTTATTCAAGAAGTATTTCTGCTAAAAAATATGGCTCATAACGCAATAATTATTAAAGGAGCACGAGAACACAACCTCAAAAACATTGATGTTACTATTCCTCGTGACCGTCTTGTGGTTATTACCGGGGTATCCGGTTCGGGGAAGAGTACCCTGGCCTTTGACACTATTTTTGCGGAAGGTCAGCGTCGCTATGTTGAATCACTATCAGCCTATGCCAGACAGTTCCTCGGGCAAATGGAAAAACCCGATGTGGACTATATCGAAGGGCTCAGCCCGGCAATATCAATCGACCAGAATGGTAGTACCCGCAATCCGCGCTCTACTGTAGGTACAGTGACAGAAATATATGATTATTTGCGTCTTTTATTTGCCCGTGTCGGACATCCTCACTGCCCGGAATGCGGGCGTGAGATTGCCCGCCAGACAGTACAACAAATTACCGACGCCATACTCAAACTTACTCCGGGAACACGCCTTTCCATAATGGCACCTCTGATAAAAGACCGTAAAGGAGAACATCATTCCGTTTTTGATAATTTACGCCGGGAAGGCTATGTAAGAGTAAGAGTAGATAATAAAATACATGACCTGACCGACGACATCGAACTTGATAAAAATAAAAAACATACCATTGACGCTGTTATAGACCGCATTATTGTGAACGGAGAAGAAGAGCAGGGACGGATAACAGATTCCGTAGAGACTGCCTTAAAACTGGGGAATGGTGTAATGCTCGTTATCACCGGTGATAATAATGAACTTTTATTTTCCGAGCATTTTGCCTGCGTCCATTGTGGGATCAATCTGGGAGAAATCGAACCGAGAACATTCAGTTTCAACAACCCGCATGGTGCCTGCCCCGCTTGTGGCGGACTGGGTATTAAACTGGAAATAGACCCGGAACTGGCTATCCCTGACAAAAACTTATCCCTGTCTGAAGGAGCAATACATCCCTGGGGATTGCAGCCATGGCATATGGAATCTCTGGAACGATTGGCCCGCCAGTATAACTTCTCGATGAATATTCCTGTCAGGGAATTATCACAGGAACAAACTAACCGGATACTCTATGGAGAAGCAGGAGAATTGAAAAAATACCGTAATCGTTTTGGCCGTATTCGTGAATATTTCACCGGTTACGAAGGAGTGGTTCCTTATCTGGAGCGTATCTATAAAGAAACCGAATCCGATTATCGTCGTAATGATATTGAACGGTATATGTCTTCCAATCCCTGTTCGATATGTCAGGGTAAACGCCTGAAGCCAGAGCCTTTATCCGTAACAATTGATAATAAGAATATCATGGATGTCAGTTTGATGATAATCAGTGAGACGAGAGATTGGATAGAACATATCAGTGATGATAAAACCCCAAATCCCGTATTGACACAACGTGAGATGAAAATCGCAGCACAAATATTGAAGGAATTAAAGGCACGTATCGGTTTTCTCGTTGATGTCGGATTAGATTATCTTACACTCGACCGTTCGGCAAAAACACTGAGTGGCGGTGAAGCGCAACGAATTCATCTGGCAACACAAATTGGCAGTGGATTAATGGGAGTCCTTTATATTTGTGATGAACCTACAGTCGGCCTGCATTTTGCGGATAATGCCCGTCTTATTGAAACATTAACCAGGTTACGAGACATCGGGAACACGGTACTTGTCGTGGAGCATGACGAATCTATAATGCGAGTAGCCGACTATATTATAGACATCGGCCCGGGACCGGGAAAACACGGCGGAGAGGTGGTAGCATACGGTACTCTACAAGATATCATGAATTGCCATCAATCTATCACCGGTCAATATCTTAGCGGAGCAAAAAAAATTCCTGTCCCGTCAGAGCGTCGCCGCGGCTCAGGAAAAGAACTGGTAATTAAAGGTGCCCGCCAGAATAATCTTAAAAATATCGATGTGCATATCCCTCTGGGAATGCTTGTTTGTTTTACCGGGGTTTCCGGAAGCGGCAAGAGCTCACTTATTAATGATGTTCTCTACCGAAAAATATCCCATGTCTTTTATAGAACAAAAGACAAACCAGGCGATTGTGATGGTATTATGGGACTGGAAAATATTGATAAAGTAATTAATATCGACCAGTCACCTATCGGCCGTACGCCACGTTCGAATCCGGCAACCTATACCGGCGCATTTACACCAATCCGTGAAATATTTTCCCGTGTTCCCGAAGCACAAATACGCGGCTATACACCGGGACGTTTCTCCTTCAATGTAAAAGGCGGGCGTTGTGAAACCTGTCAGGGGGCGGGTTTTGTGCAAATTGAAATGCAATTTTTACCGGATGTTACCGTACCATGTGATGTCTGCCGGGGGAAGAGATATAACCGGGAAGCTCTGGAAATCTATTTTAAGGGGAAAAATATTGCTGACGTTTTAGAAATGAGCGTTGAAGAAGCATTGCTCTTTTTTGAGAATATCCCCCGAATAAAAACTAAACTGGAATCATTACGTGATGTTGGTCTCGGTTATATTCAACTGGGACAGGCTGCAACAACATTAAGTGGAGGCGAAGCACAAAGGATAAAACTGGCTACGGAATTATCCCGCCGTGCTACCGGTAATACACTATATATTCTTGATGAACCTACTACAGGTCTTTCCTTCCCCGATATTGAGGCTCTGCTTAAAGTATTACAACGACTGGTAGATGCAGGAAATTCCGTTATTATTGTAGAACACCATCCCGATGTAATAAAAAATGCCGACTATATTATTGATTTAGGTCCCGGGGCAGGAGAAAAAGGAGGATACATCGTCGCCAGTGGTACACCGGAACAGATTGCAGAAACAGAGGCATCAGTTACAGGACGCTATTTAATCAATATCCTGGGAAGTCCCCTCTGTGAGAAAAATAGTTGATGTGATAGAGCCAATCCTTTCTCTCAAGTAAAAGGTAAAAGGATACAGCTTCATTTAGCTTGACTTTTAACTTGTCTCTGTCTATACTTAAACAGCCTTGTGGAGATGATTGGTTGCATTGTTCTAGAGGTGTCTTGCCTTGATATAGTGCAGCCAATTATAAGTTTGGCAAGAGCAGAGCTGCCCTCTTGGGAGGTTAAGGAGGGGTGGGTGAGCGGCCAATACCAACAGACTGTAAATCTGTCGCCTTTCGGCTTCGCAGGTTCAAATCCTGCCCCCTCCACCATAATGTCATTTTCAATTTTAAGAATAATATAGTAATCTAGTATAAAATCTAATATAATAGGAAAATTATTATTGGGCCCACATAGCTCAGTAGGTAGAGCACATTCTTGGTAAGAATGAGGTCACCAGTTCGAATCTGGTTGTGGGCTTACCTTAGGAGGTAACGGATAAATGGCTAAAGCAAAATTTGTAAGGTCAAAACCCCATGTAAACGTGGGAACAATTGGACATGTCGACCATGGCAAGACTACCTTAACATCGGCAATTACTTTGTGTTTGTCTAAAGCGGGCGGGGCGAACTTTCTTGCTTATGACCAGATTGATAATGCTCCCGAAGAGAAAGCAAGAGGCTTGACTATTTCTATTACCCATGTGGAATATGAAACAGCAAAACGCCACTATGCTCATGTTGACTGTCCAGGCCATGCTGACTATATCAAGAACATGATCACCGGCGCCGCTCAAATTGATGGTGCAATACTGGTTGTTAGTGCTCCTGATGGTCCTATGCCCCAGACAAGAGAGCATATCCTGCTGGCTCATCAGGTAGAAGTTCCCAGCATGGTTGTTGCCTTAAACAAAGTAGATGCGATGGAAGATCCTGAATTACTGGAGTTGGTAGAAATAGAAGTACGTGACCTCTTAACCAAATATGGCTTCCCAGGCGACAAAACTCCTATCGTTCGTGTGAGTGCTCTAAAAGCTCTCGAGTGCGGTTGTGGTAAAGCGGATTGTCAGTGGTGCGGACCCATTTTAAAATTAATGGATGTTGTTGACGATTATATTCCTACACCGGAAAGGCCTAAAGACAAGCCCTTCCTGATGCCTATTGAAGATGTATTTAGCATCAAAGGACGTGGTACTGTAGTTACCGGAAGAATTGAGCGTGGTACTGTAAAAGTCGGTGACGAAGTAGAGATTGTCGGCATAAAAGAAACACGGAAAACAGTAATCACCGGTGTGGAAATGTTCCACAAATTACTTGACGAAGGTGAACCGGGAGACGCCGTTGGTTGTCTGGTGCGCGGTATCGAACGAGAAGATGTTGAAAGAGGCATGGTGATGGCTAAACCAGGATCCATTACTCCTCATACCGAAGCAGAAGCACGTGTGTACATTTTGACAAAAGAAGAGGGTGGCAGACATACGCCGTTCTTCAATGGATATAAACCTCAGTTCTTTATTAGAACAATGGATATCACCGGTGAAATTGAATTAGGTAAAGGTGTGGAAATGGTAATGCCCGGTGATAACGTTAACATGAACATAAAGTTGATTTACCCGGTAGCTCTCGAAGAAGGTTCACGGTTTGCTATTCGAGAAGGAGGAAGAACGGTTGGTGCCGGAGTGATCAACCGCATTATTAAATAATTATGGCACGTAAAGGTGAAAATAGAATAATAATTAATCTCGCTTGCAGTCAGTGTAAGGAGAGAAATTATACCACAACAAAAAATAATAGAAATGATCCCCAGAAGTTGGAGATTCGTAAATATTGTCCGCGCTGCCAATCTCATACTTTACATAAGGAAGGAAAGTAGCCCTGTTGCCATAGGTTATGAGGGCACGTGATAATATGAAATCTACTGCTGGTTCAAATCGTAAGACTCCTGTTAAAGCTCTCGGTGAGATAGTTGGCGAATTAAAAAAGGTTACCTGGCCGACAAGACGTGAAGTTATTCGTCTGACCGGTGTCGTACTTGTTATTTGTATCATAACCGGTACAATTATTGGCCTTTTCGACTATGGTTTTGCCCAGTTAGTAAGTAAAGTTTTTATTAGAGGGTAGAGGAGCAGGATACACTTGGTAAAAAACGAGAAGACAAATAAAAGTCCTTCTGTGAGAGAAAAATCACAGGATGAGAAACACTGGTATGTGGTACATACGCGTTCCGGTTATGAAAATCGTGTCAAAGAAAATCTGGAACAACGCATCAAATCCATGAATGCGGAAAACGAAATCTTCCAGGTAGTAGTTCCTACGGAGGAAGAGGTCGAGGTTAGAAGTGGTCAAAGAAGGACCGTTACCAGAAAAACTTTCCCGGGTTACGTACTGGTACAGATGAAAATGACCGATCATTGCCGTAAAGTAGTACGTGATACTACCGGTGTTACAGGATTTGTCGGAACCAGAAATAAGGCAGTCCCATTAGAAGAAAGTGAAGCTAAGGCAATCCTTGCCCGTATGGAATCAGGCGTTCCGATAGTAAAAGTCGGTTTTAACCGGGGGGATAGTGTCCGCGTCACGGACGGGCCGTTTACTGACTTTACCGGTGTTGTTGATGAAATTAATGCCGAAAGAGGAAAAGTAAAAATTTTAGTCTCTTTCTTTGGGAGAGAAACACCTCTTGAACTTGATTTTCTACAGGTAGCAAGGTTATAGTAATTAAATAAAACTTCGATATATAGGTATTTAAAAAAATGGCAAAAAAAATAAAAAGCATAGTTAAGTTAAACATTAAAGCAGGACAGGCTACTCCGGCTCCGCCTGTGGGTACGGCACTGGGGCCTCATGGTATCAATATTGGCGCTTTCTGTAAAGACTATAACGCACAAACGGCACCACAAACAGGAACAATAGTTCCTGCTGTCGTCACTATTTATGATGATAATAGTTTTACTTTTATTACCAAGACTCCTCCCACATCAGATTTGATAAAAAAGGCCCTGGGTATTGAAAAGGGAAGTCATCTCCCCGGTAACGAGATTGCCAGTCAAATTACCCGGGAACAACTCCGTGAAATCGCTCAGGTTAAAATAAAAGATCTAAATAGTAATAATGTTGAATCAGCAATGCGTATTATTGAAGGCTCAGCAAGAAGCATGGGCATAACAATTAAAGAGTGAGTGTTATAAAATAAATGGTTAATCATGGTAAGAAACACGAAGAAGCATTAAAAGCAATAGAACCTCAAAAAATATATTCCAGCCGTAGTGCTATTGAGCTGGCCAAAAAGCTGTCTCATACCAAATTTGATGAGACGGTAGAGTTACATCTGAATACCAATCTCGACCCTAAACGTGCCGATCAGCAAATCCGTGGGGTTGTCATACTTCCCCATGGTCAAGGGAAAAAAGTAAGAATACTTGTCTTAACTCAGGGAGAAGCAATTAAAACGGCAGAAAAAGCGGGCGCAGACTATTCCGGCGGTGACGATCTGATTAAAAAAATTGAGGATGGTTGGTTAGATTTTGATGTTGTCATTGCTACTCAGGATATGATGGGAAAAGTAAGTAAATTAGGTCGTATTCTTGGGCGGAAAGGACTTATGCCCAATCCAAAATCAGGAACAATAACCACTCCCGATGATTTACCACGCGTAATATCAGATGCCCATAAGGGAAGAGTGGAATATCGACTGGACCGTACTGCAGTTATTCACGTTGTAGTGGGTAAAGTCAGTTTTGAAGAAGACAAGTTACTTGATAATCTGACAGCAATTATGGATGCTATTGTGAAATCCCGACCCAGCGGAGCCAAGGGACAATATATTAAAAGCGCTACCTTATCAACAACTATGGGACCAGGTATCAAATTAGATTTGAATGAAGCGGTTTCCCTGGCTTCCTGAATAATATTAGTACTTTTATAATTTAATATTCAGTATTACCTGAGACGTGGGTGTTCTCCGAAAGAACTTAATTAGCTTGCCCGCTGAGGTGAATTTAAGTCACTATCATAGTATTTAGTGAACTATTGATGAAAGACGAAAAACCCTCATGCGTGACATGAGGGTTTTTTATTTTAGATAATACTGGAGGAGAAAGGAGGAGAGAAATATAGATGCCATCAAAGAAAAATATTGAAGCCGTTAGTGAATTACAGAAATTATTCTCTAATAGTACGGTTAATATTGCTACTGATTACCGTGGAATGACAGCGAGCGAAATGGTGACTCTGCGCAGAAAGTTAGCCGAAAAGAACATATCCTACCATGTAGTAAAAAATACTCTGACACATCTCGCTCTAAAAGAGAGTAGCAATGCCGAGTTATCGCAATTTTTGAAAGGTCCTACCGGTGTTGTTATATCTAGCGGTGATATTAGTGAAGGAGCTAAGGTACTACTTGATTTCGTTAAAAGTTCACGCGGAGTTTTGAAAATCAAAGGGGGAATAGCAGACGGCAAAGTACTTCGTGCTGAAGATATTTCCACTGTCGCCACATTACCTTCACGAGAAGTCCTTCTGGCTATGGTAATGGGAGGAATGAAGTCCCCGATACAATCACTGGTAAATGTTCTTAATGCTAACCTCAGTGGTTTAGCTACAGTATTACAGGGAAGACTAAAACAACTTGAAGTACAAGGAAGATAAATTACATATATCAGAGAAAGAAGAGTTAACTCCCGCAGCAACAGTTGAACAAGTAAAAGAAGAAAAAAATACGGCCAAAACAAAGGCCACTAAAACGGAGATGAAAAATAAAACAATGACAAAAGATGAATTAATTGCCGCAATTAAAGAGATGTCAGTTCTCGAGCTATCACAATTAGTTAAAGCTCTCGAAGAAGAGTTCGGTGTCAGTGCTGCTGTGGCAGCAGTCGCTGCGCCTGCTGCCGCGGCGGCACCTGCTGCCGAAGCGGCTGCTGAAGAACCCACCAGCTTCAGTGTTATTCTCACCCAATTTGGCGCTAATAAAATACAGGTTATTAAAGCAGTACGTGAAGTTACCACTCTGGGATTAAAAGAAGCCAAAGAACTGGTCGAGGCTGCCCCAAAACCAATTAAGGAAAACGTACGTAAAGAAGAAGCGGAAGCTATTAAGAAAAAATTGGAAGAAGCCGGGGCTACCATCGAAATCAAATAACCGGTGTAATATTTCCACTACTTTCACAGTAAATGCTGCCAAAAATAAATTTTTTTGGCAGCATTTATTTTTTACCCTGTTTATAGAATAGAAAAAAGTCTACTATGTCCCGATTTCCCAACTTGCAAGATATTTCTTCTGTTCTGCCGTTAATCTATCAATTTTGATACCCATCGCAGCAAGTTTAAGCTTACCAACATGCTCATCTATTTTTAACGGGACGGATAAAACACCGGGCTTAAGCCGCGCGCCTTCTTTAACCATATATTCGGCACATAAGGCTTGATTGGCAAAACTCATATCCATGACACTGGCGGGGTGCCCTTCCGCTGCAGCAAGATTAATTAATCTACCTTCTCCCAGAAGATAAATATGCTTCCCGTCAGATAGAGTATATTCATCAACGAATTGCCGTACGCGACGTTGCTTCTGCGCCATTTGTTTTAATGCTTTGATATTTATCTCAACATCAAAATGACCGCTATTGGCAAACATCGCCCCTTCTTTCATTAACTCAAAATGTTGCCTGTCCAGAACATTAATATCACCGGTAAGAGTAATGAAGATATCACCTATCCGGGCTGCTTCCCGTGAGGTCATCACTTGAAAGCCATCCATTACGGCTTCCAGTGCTTTAATCGGATCAACTTCAACTACTATGACCTGTGCTCCCATACCACTGGCACGCATAGCAACACCACGACCGCACCATCCATAGCCAAAGATAACTACCTTTTTACTTGCCAGTAGAATATTGGTCGCCCGTATTATACCATCCAGCGTACTCTGTCCCGTACCATAACGGTTGTCAAAAAAGTGTTTTGTTTGAGCATCATTTACCGCAATAATGGGATATTTTAACTGCTTATCTTTCGCCATACTACGTAAACGAATCACTCCTGTTGTCGTTTCTTCCATCCCACCAATCATATTTTTCAGGAGTTCAGTGTAATTTTTATGCATGGTACTTACCAGATCTGCACCATCATCAAGCGTAATTTGAGGGTGATGTTCCAGAGCAGCTTTAATATGCTTATAATATGTCGCCTGATCTTCTCCTTTGATTGCATAAACCGGAATACCATAGTTTTTCACTACTGCCGCCGCAACATCATCCTGCGTGCTGAGAGGGTTAGAAGCACAAACCACCAGGTCTGCACCACCATCTTTAAGAACAGAAACCAGATTAGCTGTCTCCGTCGTAACATGCAAACAAGCAGATATACGTACGCCTTTAAGAGGTTTCTCCTGAGCAAATCTTTTACCGATAAGGCGCAACACTGGCATTTCACGTAATGCCCAATCAATACGTAATTGGCCCTCATCCGCTAATGCCATGTCCTTTACATCACAATCTATCTTCCCGTATTTCATACTATCTTCCCCTTCTTAACTTATTTGTCTTATCCTTTAACATATCTCCGGTTAAGGAGCATAGATATCAGCCTTTTTTATAGCAGTAATAACTTTCTTTGCTAATTGCTCTACCGGTATTGCCGTATCCACAATAAGATGACTTGCCCCGGGAATTTCAGTAATTTTATCAAATTTTTTCTTTTGTTCCGCCAGCAGTTCCCAACGACCATCGGATACAGAACCTTCTCTGATTCTCTGTTCCAGGCGTTGTTTTACCAGTTCCTCATCAAGAACACATTCAACAAGCAAAAATCGCGCCCCGGTTTCTCTTGCCAGGTCTATCGCTCTGGCACGTTCTTCTTTTTCCTTAAAAGATGCATCCAGTATTACCGATTGCCCTTGCAATAATAACTCTCGAGCCCAATCAATCATCTGTTGATATGTCCGACGGGTGAATTCAGGCGTGTAAATACCCTGATCAAATTCAGCAAATTCATGCCGGGTCAGCAATATTCCCGCCAGTTCTTTTCGAGTAACATCGGATGATATTACTCTTATCCCCATCAACGAAGCAATATAGTTCACCAGGGTACTCTTTCCTGTACCCATAAGTCCGGCTGTAATGACAAGAACAGGCCCCTTGTCAATATAAGAACCGGCAAGGGTAAAATATTTACCGGCAGTTATACGTGCTTCCTCTCTTTCTACCGGGGAAAGATGGGGAACATCCATTTTAAAACTCCAGACCTTACCTCTGACATAAGCACGATAACATTTATAAAAATTAAGTAAATCATTAATTTCATTGTCCTGTGAAGCTTCCATATAACCACGCATTAACACTGCAGATAAATCATAATGACCGCTATACTCCATATCCATCGCCAGAAATGCTATTTCCGAGGCAACATCACAGTAGCGAAACCGGTCATTAAATTCAATACAGTCATAAATAGCGATGTCGTCAGTAAAACAAATATGTGCCGAATGAACATCACCATGACAATCCCTGATATGGCCATTATCTACCCGCCGTCCGAAGAGCACTTCGTTTCTTTCCAGAAAATCATTGGTGTATTTTTCAATACTCTTATATTGTTCCGGGGTAATAGAAATACCAATGTATTTTTTTGTCTGAGAAAAATTCTCTTCGGTATTTATTCTAATACTATCGATATTTCCATACTTACTTATCTCTCTACCTGTCTCTGCAGAAGCATGAAAATTTGCCAGTTTCCGGGCTACTTTAACAACCATATCCGGTGAAACTTTATTGTCTTCCAGCAGCACATTCATCATGCGCTCTCCGGGTAATTGCTTCATCTTCAAAACATATTCTACGATTTTCCCTGCACCACCGAGAGCATATACCCCTTCTCTTTCTACAACAGGTATCACTTCCAGATAAACATCAGGAGCAAGACGCCTGTTTAAAAGTAACTCTTTATTACAGAAATACTCCCTCTTCTCCAGAGTGGTATAGTCCAGATATCCCAGATTTACCGGCATTTTTATTTTATAAGCATAATCTCCGGTAAGAAAAACATAGGACATCTGTGTCTGCAACAAATCTATTGCTGAACATTTATGAGGGTAAAATCCGGGGTTAAAAAATGCCTGTACTACCGGGGACAAACCTGTTATATCCATCTCTCCAAATTACTCTTTCAATATTTCTACTTGCTCCCTGAATAAATCAGGTAATATATTTTTCCCTTACTTGCTGTGAAAGTTTTGCCAGAAGTTCCAGTACCTGTTCCGCAGCCTCCGGAGAAAGACCGTCCAGTCCGCACGATGGTGTTAAGATACTCTGCTCCAGTATTTTTCGGAATGGTATGCCGTTTCTGGTAAAAGGAGCCACTGCCTCTCCTAATCTATCTTGCAAAGAAGATGCCGATTCGTGGAGAATTTCTTTCTCCGTATTAGGGACAATGCCCCAGGCAATTATTCCCCCCCGGGAGAGAAAAGATTCCACCTCCGCAGGATAAAGAGTCAGCGATTGTGCATAATTATAAGTATCAAAGTTTAGAATATCCAGTTTCGTCGCCAGAATAACCGACCAGTCAGTATTACCACAACAATGAATTCCTTTCAGCCCGGTTATACCATCAAACACTTCATTTATCAGACTAATTATTTTTTCCTGTGAGGCAGCAAAGAAAGCCGAACCAAAGGAAACCATGTAAGGTTCATCGATAAAAATAATCGTATGCGGAGAGACTGCACGCAGTTTCATTTCCTGCCAGGCAGCTTTCAAGCGTAAATGCCGGGCTAAGGCATCAGATAAAACATCATCGTAAAGAATGGCACGTTTGTCCTTATCCTGTAATCCTAATCCCAGAGTTATAGGTCCGGTTATCTGTCCTTTAACTGCTACAGGATTAATTTTTCGTGATAATAATTCGTATAATCCGGTCGCCGCTCCGGTACTAATAGCATAATCCTCAAATCTATTGTCCAGGTAACGGGTATAAAGCTGCTCCAATGGCTTATCTAATGGCACGGATTTATCTATCCAGACACGCTCATCTTTCTCATCGATAACCAATCCGGGAAATCCTTCGCTATCCTGCACGTACATATTTTCCATATAAGCACGCCGGCTCAACTGCGGCCAGAAAGGAATGCCAGTGATATATTTCAATATCAGAGAACATGCCTCCTCCGTATTGGTATGAGGCATGGTACCTATTCCCGTGGGTAAACACCCTGGTTTAAATTCCAGTGACATCAGCCATATCAACTCCCCTAATTAATATATTTCCCGATAATAAGCTTTAAATCTTCTTTTCTTTGCTGTGAAATACGTTCCGGTGCAGTAACAATCGCATTTTTCAGAGCCGTAGCACACTCACAATGACGCTCCTCCGGGATACGTCCGGCAGCAGTACGGATAATCTTCTTTGCCATGTCCACATTACGCCGCAGCACTTCCGTAATCATTTCTACCGTTACCTGTTCTTCATTATCCCGCCAGCAGTCATAATCGGTAACACACGCTACCGAGGCATAACAAATCTCCGCCTCCCGTGCCAGTTTTGCTTCTGGTAATACGGTCATACCGATAATATCCGCTCCCCACGAACGGTACAATAGAGATTCTGCCCGGGTAGAAAAGGCAGGCCCCTCCATCACAACAAAAACTCCCCCTTTATGCACTGTAGCACCGGCATCACACGCTGACCGGTAGAGTATGTCACTTAAAACAGGGCAGAAGGGATTAGCAAAAGAAATATGGGCAACAATACCCTCTTCAAAAAAAGTATTTGCCCGTTTGGCAGTACGGTCAATAACCTGGTCAGGGATCAATAAATGCCCGGGAGCAAGTTCTTTCTTATAACTGCCGGCGGAATTAATGGCAATTATCCATTCTACACCCAACATCTTAAGCGCATAAATATTTGCCCTCGAAGGCAACTCAGTCGGACTGATATAATGACCGGTACCATGACGCGGGAGGAAAGCAATACGTTGCCCCGCCACCGTACCCACCATAATCGTATCACTGGGATTACCGAACGGCGTACTCAGATTAATTCCGGTTGAATCGGTCATTCCTTCTATTTGATAAAGACCGGTACCACCGATAACCCCGATTTTAACCTTATCCATTATTAATCTCCCTCATTAAAGGCTATCCCCATCGCACAGGGGCCGGCCTGAATACCAGTCAGGCAACCATACCTTGCCATATATATTTGACCATTATGAGAAAGCATCCCTGCACGCCGGACAAATTCCTGCTCCCATACTGGCGATGTACTCCGCAATAGTGCGATATCTCTTATATTATAGGCTGCGATCCTGCGCTCTAAACTATTAAAGAGGTCCCCTTCGCGCAAATACACTCCTATCGGACGTGTCCTGCCTTCAGTTATTTCCCCGAAAATTCTGGCGTGAAACTTCATACCAATCTTCGCCAGCACAACCCATGGACCGGGAACAAATAAACGACTTCCTTTCATAACATAGTCCAGATTAGTTATTATAGCAAAGAGATGGGTATGTGGAATAGCGTTGCTGATAATTTCTCTAATCTCTTTCATACTCGCCCCACGCTGTGCGGCACGAGCTGCCGCAATTACAATTAACCCCAGTCCCATAGATGCTGTTCCGGAATCTATAACCTCTACCTTGCACTTTTCCTTGACATAACCGGCAGCCAGACTCGCTACATTACAAGTACTGCTATATCTTAAAGAAAGATGAAGGGAGATAATCTCATCCGTCTCTTCTGCCAGATGCTCGTAAAGCTGGATAAAATCTCCCGGGGAGGGTGTTGATGTCTGTGGCCTCTGTTTACTTTGCGCCAACTCACAGTAAAATCCATCGATATTAATGTTCACACCTTCACGATATACCTTATCACCAAAGCGAACATAAAGGGGAATAATAGATATACCCAGCTCCCATGCCAATTCAGTCGGGATATCAGCGCTGTTATCAGTAACAATCTTAACCAATATTACGTACCCCGGTTATCGGATGCCTGAGAACCGCTTTCTTCAATTATTTTTCTCTCCGTATCGGTGAGACCGTAAAGATCATAGACCAAATTATCAATCTCTCTATCGGTATGCTCTATTTGTCTTTGCAGTTCATCGCGTTCATTAGAATCAACATTACGAATGGGCGCAAGTTCATTGTTCAAGTCAAGAATTTTCCCGCAAATATATACAAGATTATCGTGCCTATTTTTCTGCTTGTCATTATTAAAATCAATTTTATGAACTGGTATTTGTTCAATATATTGTTTTCTAAACCTTAAATATCCACCGCCCATATGCATTGATGAAAAGCGCTTGCGAAAGAAAAAATCTATTAGCTTCGAGTTTAGAATACAGGTTAAATAAGCCAATTCATAACTCGTGGGTTTATCTTTTAAGATTAAATAAATTGTTTTAAGACAATATATCCCCTCTCTGTCATAATAAGCTTTAGGATGATAACTGATATCGGGAACCATAATTTTCGGGTTTTCAAATACCGTTGTTGGTTTAGACTCAAGTATTTTTTCCTGTTCATACTTTATAAACGAACCAGTCCAATTTAAAGCATAAGGAGCAATTATGTCTTTGGCCTTAATAAATTTTTTATATACTGTTCGTTCACTCTTATCCAGTAATACATATTTAGCCCGTGAAATAAGAAGCTCTTCTGGGGGAGGCCGAAACCCTCTGGTAATTCCAAAGATACTTCCTAAAGAAATACTTTGGGATTCTATTTTATCCAATATATTTGTTGGCATATACGATATATCAAATATATTTTTACTTAAGGATAAAAAGTGTGTTTGTTTTACTGGTCTGGTTACTTGATTTAGTTCTTTAAATTTCTCTCCAGTAACAATGTCCGTAACAACATCTACCGTGTTTATATTTCTCTTTTCGCTGGAATCTTCTTTGAGGAAAATAAATATAAAAGGATAAATAGCGGCATCTTTAAATACTGAAAGATTGGAGACATCAATTACTTTTTCTATGCAGCAATTATCCAGTATATATTTACGTATCTGCTCGCCATAGTCCGAAGCGAAAAATTTACTGGATGTAATAAAGCCTAACCTACCACCTGTTTTTAGCAAACTGATAGCCTTTTCAATAAACAACACGTATAAATCATATTGTTTAAAAGCAGATTTATTAAAATTTTTATAATAATTCTTTTCTTGTTCCTGCAACGAGCTGAAGCGTACATACGGAGGATTGCCAATCACCACATCGAATCCTCCATTTTTCATAATATCAGGCAGTTCCTCATTCCAGTTAAATGGTTTTACCTTTTTCCAGCCATCACCGAAATAAGACTCAAGTTCCTTTTCTGTGCCGGAAATGAGTGAGTTGCCGCAGCGAATATTATCGGCAAGAGTGGGGAGCATCTCCCGGCGTGCCAGACTGCGCAGAAGGAGATTGAGACGGGCAATCTCCACCGCCTGCATGTCCAAATCAACGCCAAAGATATTACCGGTAAGAACAGGCAGCCGCTCAAACTGGTCAAGCTCAAGGACGGACTTTCCCCGCTGGTCCGCATGATATCTTAACAGTTCATCATAGGCACGAATGAGAAAAGAACCGGAGCCGCAGGCGGGGTCAAGAATTTTCATGCTCATAATATCGTGATGGTTATGCTCCTGAATAAAACGCCCGACAGTCTCTTTGACAATATAATCAGTGACAAATTTCGGGGTGTAATAGATGCCCTGTTCCTTGCGGTGCTGCTTCTTGGCCGTGAGTTCGAAAACCGGTTCTGTTGCGATACCCAGGTTCATGCGCGCCTGTGCTTCTTGCACCCTCTGTTTGGCGATAGTGGCGACATGCCCCAGGTACTGTTCATAGACCGCGCCGAGGACATCGGCATCAATGACAGAAAAGTCATAGCTGGCAACGGTGCGGGGAATATCATACAAACCGGTGATAATATTTTCTACGGTAGTGCTTTCAATATAGACCTGGTCAACAAGGTGCAGTGCGAAAAGGTCGCTATCGTAGTAGCCATCGAATTCATGGAAGATACGCTGAAGAACTTGAATTAACTCGCCTTTGCGTCCGCTACTACGCCATTCATGTACCGCGCCGAGGAGAACTCTGTTCTCAATCTGACGGTCTTCGCTGGTACGGATGAAGATTAGACGGTTGAAAAATCGCTGAATAACTTCATCTATCTGGATGAAGGTCAATTTTTCATTATAATGATGAAGCTGAGTAAAAAGCTCTTCCCGCCAGAGACGTAATTGCTCATAAAGGCGCTGCTCGATACCCAGCCGGGGCGGGAGTACCCCATGTGTTTCCGCCCATGCGTCCAGAGCATTTTTCTCAAATGATTCACGGGAGAGCAGCCACAAATCGTCCAGTTTGGATAAATAATCACTGTAAGCAAGACTTAAACATCCCTGACCCGTTTGGGCATTGAATACCCGCAAATCTTCAAAATTACTCAGTATTGCCCACGTTGTTCCTTTATTGTAGGCATAGGTAGTTACCTGCTTGGTGAATTCCTGTTTGTTCAAGTCAATACGCAGTGCTTTTGCTTCAAGATAGAATCGGGAGACTCCTTGCAGCTTGAAAACGTAATCAACTCTGCCGCGAGACGCCTTCTCTTCCTCGGACACCTCAGCCTTATTATAAATATCCCATCCCAGAGCGCCGAATAACGGTTCGACAAAGTTGCGGCGGGTGTCCGCTTCGGTATAGTCTTTTCTTTCTTTGTCGCTCAGGTTCTGATATTTAGCGACCAACCCGGATATTTTTTTACCGGCTTCTTCCTGTGCTATTGACATAAAATTATCACCTCATTAGTTCTGTTAATTTTGAGTGATATGGTTCGCTGATAATACCCCTCTCTGTAATAATCGAGGTGACATAACGATGAGGAGTAACATCAAAAGCAGGATTGGCGACCTTGACACCGTTAGGGGCAATATGGACACCGGCAAGGTGCGTAATCTCTCTGGAAGAACGTTCCTCAATAGGTATTTCTGCTCCTGATTTTAAAGAAATGTCAATAGTACTGGTAGGAGCAGCAACATAAAAAGGTACTTTGTTTTCTTTAGCCAGAACAGCAACAGAATAAGTACCGATTTTATTGGCAGTATCACCGTTACGGGCAATTCTATCCGCACCGACAATAACACAATCAATATCACCGCGCTGGAGGAAATAACCGGCCATAGAATCCGTAATAAGAGTTACGGGAATTTTCTCCTGCATTAATTCCCATGCCGTAAGACGTGCTCCCTGGAGAAGAGGGCGAGTTTCATCAGCAAATACTCTTACATTTTTACCAGCAGCATGAGCAGCAAAAATAACACCCAGAGCAGTACCATAACCGGCAGTTGCTAGAGGGCCGGCATTACAATGGGTGAGTATGGTAAATTCATTACCAATCAACTCTGCCCCAAGCCTGCTCAGCCGGGTAGTACCATTTATTTCCTCTTCATGAATATTCTTGGCCTCTGCGATTAATGCTGCTTTAATTTGCGCAATATTCTCTCCTGATTGAGCGACCTGAGACATTCTTTCTACTGCATGAAAGAGATTTACGGCTGTAGGACGAGTCCCAGAGAATTCCTGGCATATCATGGCTAATCTACCACGGAACTCCTCTACAGTGACAACAGCGCTGTCCTGTGCCCCCAGGGCTATCCCGTAGGCCGCCGCCACACCAATGGCCGGGGCGCCACGAACTCTAAGCACTTTAATTGCGTCCACCACTTCTTTATAGTCATGAATATCAAGATAAACCTCCCGGTGCGGAAGGGCTGTCTGGTCAAGTATTCTCAATGTATTACTGTCTATCCACTCTAACGGCTTCATATATATTTCACTCCCGAAAGTATATCCGGCTGTTTCTTATGTTTAGTATGGTTTCAAATAATCTGATTGTCAACTGATGTTATATCAATAAAATCCGTCATGTCTTGAAAAATATGCGCCTGATATCCCGTTTTTCTTGACGGTAAACTTTTAATTCTGCTATAGTCTTTTCAAATTAACTATTTATCTTTTTGAGGTGAACAATCGTGCCGGAATATAAAAAAATGAGATTTGCTTATGGTTTTGATGATGTCGCTCTGGTACCCGGAGATGTCACCGTAAATCCTGAACTTACGGACGTTAGCTTTGAACTGGACAACATTAAATTTCCTCTTCCTATTATGGCTTCTGCTATGGATAGTGTTGTCGATCCGGGATTCTGTATTTTATTCAATAAAATAGGTGGACTGGCAATATTAAATCTGGATGGAGTACATACCCGTTATCCTGATGCCGGAGCAATGCTCCAGGAAATTGTACAGACTCCGGCAGATAAAGTAACTCCCCTCCTTCAGAAAATATATTCTGAGCCCATTAAGGAAAATTTGATTGGAGAAATAGTAACAAAGATAAAAAAAGGCGGCGCAATATGTGCTGTTTCAACAACGCCAGCCAATGCCAAACGCTTCTCCCATTTTGCTGTTGAAGCCGGCACCGATATCGTTTGTGTGCAGGCTACAGTCACCTCCGCAAGACATAAATCCAATAGCTACGAAGGGCTTAATTTCGCCAAATTAATTAAAGAAATAGCCCGTCCGCTCATTGTGGGCAACTGTGTCAGCTATAATGTAGCTCTGGAACTAATGAATACCGGAGTTAGCGCTATCCTTGTCGGCATAGGACCAGGTGCAGCATGTACCAGTCGTGAAGTATTAGGAGTAGGTGTACCTCAGGTAACAGCAACAATGGATTGTGCTGCCGCCCGCGATACATATCTGCGTGAAACAGGAAGATACGTTTCTATTATTACTGACGGTGGATTCCGTACCGGTGGAGATGTAGCTAAAGCATTCGCTTCCGGTGCAGATGCTGTTATGCTCGGTTCCATATTTGCCAAATCGGAAGAAGCACCCGGTAAGGGATACCATTGGGGCATGGCAAATCCGCACCCGGCCTTACCACGTGGCACCAGAATCAAAGTAGGGACTACAGGTTCTTTACAACAGATTCTTTTTGGCCCAACATCAGTAACTGACGGAACACAGAATCTGGTCGGTGCTTTGCGTACCTCTATGGGTGTCTGTAGCGCTTCTAATATCAAAGAAATGCATAAAGTGGAAGTTGTTATTGCTCCTGCAATCAAAACTGAGGGTAAATTCTGGCAGATGTCACAAAGCAGATAAGAGCCGACGATAAACTTTTTTATATACTTCCATTTACAGTCCAGCGTACCGGGAGAATTTGGTAATGCAAAGTAAAGATCTTCTTTCAGTATCTGATCTTACAACTGAAGATATCAAACAACTTATTACTCATGCCATAGAATTAAAAAAGACAAAAAAGAGTCTTTTACTTCAAGGTAAGACACTGGCTTTGCTTTTTGAAAAGCCTTCTCTGCGCACCCGCGTAAGTTTTGATATGGCTATGTTTCAGATGGGAGGACATGCTATTTATCTCTCTCCTGATGAGGTAGGCCTGGGGAAAAGAGAATCTGTTGCTGACGTAGCACATGTCCTGGAACGCTATGTTGATATTATCACCGCACGTACGTTTTCCCATCAAACATTAGTAGAACTCGCACACCACGCTTCTATTCCCGTAATAAATGCCCTCTCTGATTTTGAACATCCCTGTCAGGCACTGGCAGATATTATGACTATTTACGAAAAAAAACATGATTTATCAGGATTAACAGTCACCTATATCGGTGATGGAAATAACGTTGCCAACAGTCTGCTGCTGGCAGCCACTCTATCAGGGATGAATTTCAATATTGCATCTCCTGATAATTATACAATCGACCCCAAAATAGTAGAACAAGCCCAAAAAATTACCTGTAATAATGCCAATATCAGACTTTTTACCGACCCTCATTCGGCAATAATAGATGCTGATGTCATCTATACTGACGTCTGGACGAGTATGGGACAAGAAGCAGAAAGAGAGCAGCGCCGCAAGGATTTTGCCGGTTACCAGATAAATAATGAGTTGCTTTCTCAGTCCAAGCCGGATGCTATTATCATGCATCCGCTTCCGGCACATTATGGCGAGGAAGTTGCAGAAGGCATCCTTTATCATCCCAACTCCGTAGTTTTTGACGAAGCAGAAAATAGATTGCATATTCAAAAAGCAGTACTTGCTCTATTAGCGGCGTAAACAGACAAAATGGATAAACCAATTGTTGCCATTGTCGGCAAGCCTAACACAGGTAAGTCTACATTGTTTAATCGTATCTCAGGCAAACGTATTGCGATTGTAGATGAAACTCCAGGAACAACACGCGACCGTATTTACACCAATATATCCTGGCAGGGGAATAGATTTATTTTGATTGACACCGGAGGACTGGAAACCGGTGTTGCTACCACTATCAGTAATAAAATACATGAGCAGGTAGAAACAGCAATTAGCGAAGCTGACCTTATATTATTTTTAGTAGATGCTCGTGACGGGATAACCAGCGTAGATCAAGATATTGCTGACATCCTGCGACGCTCCGGTAAAATGGTATTACTGGTCATAAATAAAGTAGAAAACCGCGAGATGGAAATAGCCTCAGCTCAATTCTATCAGCTGGGTATCTCTGATAGCATCATGATTAGTGCTTATCATAATATCGGTATTAATGAATTGCTGGATAGAATTGTCACGAAATTACCTGAATCAGGAACCACTACCATCAGTACACAATCAACATCCGGAATTCCCCGAATTACGCTTGTGGGACGTCCCGGGGTAGGTAAGTCACTAATGCTAAACACTTTTCTGGGTGAATCCCGTTCCATTGTCGGGGAGACTCCCGGCACCACCAGAGATATCATTAACACAACGATAAAAGTAGGCAATCAGGATGTATTGCTTGTTGATACCGCGGGAGTACGCCGCCGCGGTCACCTGTCCCGTGGTATTGAAACATATAGCGTAATGCGTACAATGGATGCGATTAAACAATCCAATGTAGCGCTTCTGGTAATTGATGCTACCGAGCCTTTTACCGCTCAGGACCTACATGTCGCCGGTTATATTCAGGAAGCATATTGCGGCATGATAGTACTGGTGAATAAATGGGATCTGATAGAACAGCATGATACAGCACAATGGATGAAAGCTATCAGGCAAAGAATCAAATTTCTTCCGCGTGTTCCGGTTCTGTTTGTCTCCGCTAAAACAGGTGATAATACCAACCTGATTCTACCTGCAGCAATAAAAGTATTCGAGGATGGAAACAGACGTATCCCCACTACGGAACTAAATAAAATAATTGAGGAAACTTTAGCCAAACATCCTGCGCCACTAAAAGGCAGCAAGCAACTTAAGATTTACTATGGCACACAGTCAGCAGTCAGCCCACCGACATTCATCTTTTTCGTTAATGACAGTAAGCTATTGCATTTTTCATACCAGAGATACCTCGAAAATCAGATACGTGAGGCATTCGGTTACGATGGTAATCCACTACGTTTGATATTCCGTAACCGTGATAGGAGTAAATAATGATAGCTAAATTCCTTATTGCTGTTATCCTGGGATATCTTATTGGAGCCATTCCTTTCGGTATGATAATCACCAAATTAAACAGAGGTATTGATGTTACGCAATATGGCAGTGGCAAGATTGGTGCAACCAATGTATTGAGAACTGCAGGAAAAAAATCTGCCGCCATTGTCCTTATCTTGGATATTGCTAAAGGAGCCGCGGCAGTCCTCCTGGCACGCTGGATAATGGGAGTGGAGGTTATACCATCAAACTGGCAAGTACTTCCCGGTTGCGGATATATTGATTCCGGTACCCTTGTTTCCGCAGGTGTATTCAGATGGACTATATACGGAATTCAGTCAGTTGTGGGTATGGCAGCAGTTGTTGGGCATAACTGGTCACCTTACATAAAATTTCATGGCGGAAGGGGAGTAGCAGCTTTCTTTGGGGCATTAATACCGATGAACTGGTTGGTATCAATAATATGCGGACTGGGAATATTGCTCGGAGTAGCATCACTAACACGTTATATGTCACTAGGCTCTATCTTATCCGTAACGATAGCAGCAATAGCAATGTTAGTATTATTTATTACGGGCTATCAACCCATAGATAGTCTGACCTATACCATAATAGGCGCTCTATTTATTATAGTCCAACACAGGGATAATATTACCAGGCTACGCTCGGGGACAGAACGTAAAATAGGAACAAAAGCGGAGTAAATACAAGATGGTAAGAGAAAAAGCAGTAGTGGTAGGAACCACTAGTTGGGGAACAACACTGGCATTAATACTGGCACGCCGGGGTATGAAAGTACATTTACTGGCAAGAACAGAGGATGAAGCCAATAAGCTTAATAGTAAAAGAGAAAATAGCTCCCTTCTTCCCGGTATCAAATTACCCATACGCATACAGGCAACTGCTTCACGGGAAGAAGCATTTTCAGAAGCAAATGTAGCTGTTTTAGCCATACCTGCCCAGACCATGCGTAAGAATGTGCAATGGATAAAAGATTATCTCTCATCATCACTAATTATTATCAGCGCGGCAAAAGGAATAGAAATTAACACCGGTAAACGTATGTCTCAGGTAATCGCCGAAGAAATATCTCCTGCATTATCGAACCGGATCTGCGTACTCTCAGGCCCCAATATCGCAAAAGAAATAGCACGAGGATTACATGCGGTGACAGTAATTGCCGCTCAAGACAATTCTATAATGAAAAATGCACAAAGGATGGTTACAGCACCTCATTTCTATGTCTTTACTAATTCCGATGTTATTGGTGTGGAACTGGGCGGTGCTTTAAAAAATATCATCGCTTTAGGTGTCGGGATTATTGAAGGTATGGGATATGGTGATAATATTAAAGCTGCCTGCATTACCAGAGGAATTACTGAAATTACTTCGTTAGGTATAGCATTGGGAGCTAATCCTTTAACCTTTTCTGGACTATCCGGCCTCGGCGATATTATTGTTACCTGTTCCAGCACGCTCAGCCGCAACCATTATGTTGGTGTGGAACTGGGACACGGACGCCCTCTCCAGGAAATAACTTCTTCTATCCCTTATGTTGTCGAAGGAATTTCAACTACTAAAGCAGCATATAACCTGTCCCGCAAAGTCGGGGTAGAAATGCCTATTACTTCCTTGATGTATCGTGTTCTTTTTGACAACCTCAGTATTAGAGAAGCTTCCAAGGAACTACTGGAATATCCCTATAGATATGAAGTCGGGATAGGAGACCATATTTAAAGCAAAGACAATAAAACAACAAGTAAATTTATTATTCTTTATTACCCAGGGTATCTTTGATACGTTGAAATATCTTTTTTGTGCTCTGTTTTTCGTCAGAGACATTCATCGGTAAACTTTTTGCCAGTTCCTGGAATAATCTGCGCTGTTCCTCACTGAGAGAATGAGGAGTTACTACATCTACAGTAACCAATTCATCGCCCCGGCCCGAACCTCTTAAATGAGTAATACCTTTACCCTTCATGCGGAATATTTTACCTGTTTGAGTCCCGGCAGGAATCTTTAACATTGTTTTGCCTTCCAGAGTAGGTACCTCTATCTCGTCACCCAGAGCAGCCTGAGCAAAATTAATCGGTAAACGATAAATGATATCTTCACCAGACCTGCTAAAATATTCGTGTTCTTTTACCGATATGGTAATATACAGGTCACCGAATCCACCCCCCATCTCTCCTATCTCACCTTTACCATTAAGACGAATACGACTACCATTCTCTACTCCTCCGGGGATATTCACTTTAATATGATGCAACTGACGTTCTTTCCCGGAACCCCGACATTGCGGGCAGGGATGACTGATAACGGTACCTCTACCATGACATTTTTTACAGGGAACAACGTTGATGAAACGACCGAATAGATTTTGCTGAACTTGTTTAACCTGTCCTTTACCTCCGCAGGCACTACACGTGACCGGAGCATGACCCGGTTCGCTCCCGGTACCATTACACTTAGAGCACTTATCTGTACGTTGAAATTCTAACTCTTTTTCAGCGCCAAAAGCAGCTTCCTCAAATGATATTGTCAGTTCATAATGCAGGTCTGCGCCCTTCCGGGACGTTTGTCTGGCAGCACCGGTTGCTCCACCAAAAAAAGACTCAAAAATATCACCGATGTTGCCAAAATCACCAAAACCCGAAAAACCGGACCCCCAGTTATCCTGAGCACCCGCATGGCCAAAATGGTCATAGCCTGCCCGCTTTTCCGGATTACTCAGGACTTCATAGGCTTCGTTTATTTCCTTGAATTTCTCTGTAGCGTTACCATCAGAATTACGGTCAGGATGATATTGAAACGCCAGTTTACGGAAAGCCGCTTTTATCTCGGTTTCATCGGCATCCCGGGATATACCCAGTACATCATAATAGTCACGTTTAATCGCCATAGCTCAAATTATTATATTCTAATAACTCCCTATCATCATATCAATTATTATATTGAAGAGCCCCTCTACGGGGCTCTTCACAACACCGAAGTAAGATGCTATTTTACACCTCGTGGAACTCACCTTCAACTGTACCTTCACCAGGAGGCTCGCTGCCGGGTGGCGGTGTATCTCCGGGAGGAGGTGTTCCCCCTGGCGGTGTGCCTGATGGCTGCTGATAAACAGCAGCACCAACTTTCTGCATCACCTGTGATAACTCTTCCGCGGAACTTTTAATCTGATTACTATCGGTACCTTTTAGTGCTTCCCGTACCGTAGCGATTTTAGCTTCTACTTCGCTCTTGATATTATCCGGAATCTTACTTCCCTGTTCCTTTAACGTCTTCTCCGCGGTATAAGCCATGTTATCCGCCATATTACGTGTTTCTACTTCTTCCCGATGTTTCGCATCTTCAGCAGCATGCGCTTCTGCTTCCCGTTGCATCTTTTCAATATCACTCTTAGAAAGACCACTGGAGGAAGTAATAGTTATTTTCTGTTCTTTACCTGTTCCCTTATCCTGAGCTCTAACGCTAAGAATACCGTTAGCATCAATATCAAAAGTTACCTCAATCTGGGGTAGTCCTCTGGGAGCAGGCAAAATACCATCAAGCATAAACCGACCCAGAGTTCTGTTATCCGCAGCCATCTGACGCTCGCCCTGTAGAACATGGATTTCAACACTGGGCTGATTATCTGCCGCAGTACTGAATACTTGACTCTTCGCTGTAGGTATTGTCGTATTACGTGGTATAAGAGGTGTTGCTACTCCACCCAGCGTCTCAATACCGAGCGTAAGAGGAGTAACATCAAGCAACAACACATCCTTGACTTCTCCCTTAAGTACACCACCTTGAATCGCCGCGCCGCGCGCAACTGCTTCCTCCGGATTGATGCTTCTATCCGGTTCTTTCCCAAAAAACTGTTTTACTTTTTCCTGGACTAAAGGCATCCTTGTTTGCGAACCGACCAGAATAACATCATCAAGTTGAGCCGCGGTGACACCAGCATCAGCCAGTGCTTGCTTACAGGGAACCAGAGTCTTTTCTACCAGGTCCATAAGTAACTGTTCCAGTTTAGACCGCGTCAGCGTAATATTTAAATGTTTAGGGCCACTGGCATCAGCCGTAATGAAAGGGAGACTAATATCTGTTTGGGGAACAGTAGACAGCTCGATTTTCGCTTTTTCAGCAGCTTCCTTGAGCCGCTGTAACGCCATTCGGTCCTGTCTTAAATCTATACCCTGGTCACGCTTAAATTCATCGCATAACCAGTCCATAATTCTCTGGTCGAAATCGTCACCACCAAGATGAGTATCACCATTGGTAGATTTCACCTGGAAAGTACCCTCACCCAATTCCAGAACAGAGATATCAAACGTACCACCACCGAGATCATAAACAGCAACAGTTTTTTCCTTTTTCTTATCCATTCCATATGCCAGTGCCGCCGCGGTAGGCTCATTAATTATGCGCAGGACATTAAATCCGGCAATTGCTCCAGCATCTTTCGTCGCTTGCCGTTGAGCATCATTAAAATATGCCGGAACAGTGATAACCACATCATTTACTTTCTCACCCAGATATGCTTCCGCATCAACCTTAAGCTTCTGTAAAATCATCGCCGATATTTCCGGGGGGCTATATTCCTTACCACCCATTACTACACGGACTTCATTATTAGGTCCCTTGGTTATTTTATATGTTTTACGATGAGCGTCCTCTTCTACCGGCAACTCTCGTCCCGGTGGCTCGTCCCACTTACGTCCCATAAACCGTTTAATACTATAAATAGTATTCTCCGGATTAATGATTGCCTGACGTTTTGCTATCTGCCCGACTAACCGTTCACCTGTCTTACTGACAGCTACTATTGATGGTAATACACGACCACCATCCGAAAGTGTAATTACTACCGGTTCTCCACTCTCCATTACAGCAACTGCACTCTTTGTTGTTCCTAAATCTATTCCAACTACTTTAGCCATTATTTTTTATATCCTCCCCAAAGATAAACCTGCTATTATTGTCCATTACCGACCAGTACAGATGCAGGTCGAAGTACCCTGTCATGTAATCGATACCCTTTACGGGTAACCTCTATTACTTTACCCTCATCACCAGGACATTGAGCAACAGCCTCGTGATACCTGGGATCAAAAACTTCACCCAGCGCTTTTATTTCTGATACCCCCTGGCTCTCCAGTATAGTAGTAAGTTTACGCTGGATAAGTTTAATACCATTTATCCATTGCGATTCTGCAATTTCCGGCGGAGCAGAGGCTAAAGCAAGGTCTATATCATCAAGTATCGGTAAAAAATTAGATATAATTGTACCTGCAGAATATTTTATAAACTCACTCCGCTCTTGCTCATTACGTTTCTTAAAATTAGCAAGGTCTGCTTCCGATTTCTGCCAATTACTTAAATAACGCTCTGCCTTTACCTTTTCTTCTTCAAAATTTGCCTGAAGAGTTAAAATATCCATCCCTCTGGATTCCATCTCTTCATCCGAAGCAAGCAAAGCTTCTTCAGGATCATCATGTATTTCTTCATCAGACATTGTGCCCTATTCCTTTTCCATTTTCAGGTGTAGCCTACTCTCAAACGAAGAATACTATTTATTCTTCGTTATATACTCCACTTACCAATTCATCCATTATGGAACATAAGTATTGTACCGCGGCAACTACACGCTGATACTGCATTCGTGTCGGCCCAACAACACCGACAACACCCTTCGCTTTATCTTGCATGCCATACATACCCAGAACAAGACTGCATTTTTTCAACGTACTATCACTATTTTCATCACCAATAATTATTCTGATTCCCTCCGCGCCGCTCAAGGCCGAGAGTACAGATTTAAACAAATATCTTTCTTCAAGCATCTCCACGATATTCCATAATTCTCTGGTACGGGCAAATTCAGGTTGATTCAAAAAATAGCGTAATCCATCAAGACAGGGTTCACCAAACTGCCTGTCTTCACTAACCATTATCTGCACCAACGCACCCAGAACATCTTTTTCCAGAGGCGATAACACATCATTCTTCTTATAGCTTTCACTAATTTGAAGACCAGTCTGCCCCTCAAATATATCGTTCAATTTTTTACTAACAATATCCAGCTCTTCCTGCGTTATCGAACGGTTAAAAGATATCAACTGCTGCTTAATCTTGGCATTTTGTAAAATAATAACAAGCAGAGCAACAAAATCTTTAACTGCAACTAGTTCTATATGCTTGAGATGAGTTTCGGTAGATTTGGGAAGAGTAACTACGGCAATATTCATAACTTCACTGGAGAGAATCGTAGCAGCCAATCTTGCCCATTCCTCTATCTGTCGCTCTACCTGATAGAAAAGATGTCTTATAGTACGCTGTTCATTAAGAGGTAACTCGAACTCCTCCATAAGAGATTCAACATAATAACGATATCCGATATTAGAAGGTATCCCCCCGGCAGATATGTGAGGACGTACAATATATTGTTCATTTTCCAGATATGCCATCTCATTTCTTATTGTCGCCGAACTTATCTTACCAGGATAATCACCGGCAATAGCCTCAGATGGAACAGGAATGGCATTAATAATATATTGTTTTACTATGGTATTAAGTATTGTACTTTGACGCTCTGTCAACATCTGTTTTCCCCATTTAGCACTCTGACGCCTTGAGTGCTAATTTAACTTAAAAATACTTTACATCATCGCACTCTTCTTGTCAATAGCTCGCATTGCGCCGCAATCCGTGGATTCTTTTTACACCATGAAAATAATATGCTGTTCGGCACATGAGAAATTAAAATTATTGCTTATACAGTTTCAAAAATCCTGTCCGGACGGCGCTGAAGACCGATGTGCCACTTTTACAGCAGTTTCTACCTATTTGGGGACATATTTGTTTTCAGATAGA
>DDXZ01000029.1 GCA_002347295.1 Dehalococcoidia bacterium UBA2247
TTCCCGCGCGGAGGCGGGAATGACGGCGTAGTTTACTTTCTCCACCACCCCCACTGGATTCCCGCGCGGAGGCGGGAATGACAAAGGAAAGCCAGCATGACGGGAAAAGGTGATGTCGTTTTAGTAGGCAAGCACTGCATTTTCACACCTGTCATCCTCGACCTGATCGAGGATCCAGNNACGTAATCTGCAGGGTAATGTTATCATACTAACCCTGGATTCCCGCTCGGGGGCGGGAATGACAGCGAAGTTTACTTTCTCCACTCCCCACTGGATTCCCGCTCGGGGGCGGGAATGACAAAAAAACATAAATGACAGGGGGAAAGAATACCCCTCACTTTAAATCTTTCCCGCAAGAGTCGAGAGAAGTAGTGTGAATTCTTATCGTAACCCTCCACCCTGAGATATTACTTCGTCCGCTTGCAATAGACTCCAGTATGACAATGAGGGGCACGGCATGCCGTGCCCCTACGACGGGCAGGTTCGAAACCTGCCCCTATAGAGTTTCTTTATCAGGAATCAAGTGCGGTGCGTAGATTACAAACAAATGTCTGCAAATTATCATAATCTCCCTTACCTTCCTCGATTAGACGGATAATCTGGCTGCCGACAATGACGCCATCGGCAATACTGGCCACGTTCTGTGCCTGCTCCGGTGTAGAAATACCAAAACCGACGCAAAGCGGCTTGTCTGTTATTTTGCGAACACGGGAAACAAATGTTCCCAGTTCCGCCGGGAGTGATGCACGTGCTCCGGTAACGCCGGTAACGGAAACGAGGTAAATAAATCCTTGCGACCGTTCCGCTACCAGTCGGATTCTCTCATCGGTACTGGAAGGCGCGAGAAGATAAACAAGGTCGAGACCTTCTTGTTTCGCCGAAATTTCCATATTATCCCCTTCTTCAGGAGGCAAATCGGGAATAATCAGTCCATCCACTCCCATCTGCCGACATTCCCGGCAAAAATTTGCCACTCCGTAGTGATAAACCGGATTGAAATATCCCATGAAAACGAGGGGTATAGTTACTTTCTCTCGTAATTCCGCGGCTGTTTCCAGACAGAGCGGCACATTCACTCCATTTTGTAACGCCCGGTAGCTGGCTTGCTGAATCGTTATCCCATCCGCGAGCGGGTCGGAGAAAGGTATCCCCAATTCCACCATATCGCATCCACTTGCCGCCAGGAGAGGGACTATTTCCCGCGTAGCGGCAATATCGGGATAGCCCACAGTAATATAGGCAACAAGAGTTTTGTGGTTTTTCCGTAGAAAAAGTGTGTCAATGCGGTTCATAATTGCACCCCCAGGACGCGGGCAACGGTATCGATATCTTTATCGCCTCTTCCGGAGAGATTAACCACAATTATTTTATCTTTCTCCAGTGTCCCCGCCAGTTCCGCAGCATATGCTATGGCATGCGCTGATTCCAGCGCGGGAATAATCCCTTCCACTCTGCTGAGAAGCTGAAAGCCCTCCAACGCTCCTTGATCATCAACCGAAACATAGTGGGCACGACCGCTATCTTTGTAAAAACTGTGTTCTGGTCCCACGCCGGGATAATCCAGTCCGGCGGAAATACTATGTGTTTCCTTTATCTGTCCATCATCATCCTGTAATAAATAGGAACGGGAGCCGTGCAAAATACCCACTCTCCCTCCCAACAGCGACGCCGCATGTTTGCCACTGGCCAACCCCTCTCCTCCCGCTTCCACCCCGATGAACTGCACTTCTTTATCCTCATAAAAGGGATGAAAAATACCGATAGCGTTACTTCCTCCCCCGACACAGGCAACAATATAATCCGGGAGTCTCTCTTCCGCAGACAATATCTGTTCGCGCGCTTCCTGTCCGATAACCGATTGAAATTCACGCACCATGAGAGGATAGGGATGCGGTCCTACGACAGACCCGAGGAGATAATAAGTATCCCGTACATTAGTGACCCAGTCCCGTATAGCTTCATTCACGGCATCTTTTAAAGTTTTACTGCCGCTGGATACCGGCCGCACTTCCGTACCCATCAATTTCATGCGGAAAACGTTAATTGCCTGACGGCGGATATCCTCTTCGCCCATATAAACAACACACGGCATACCGAGCATGGCACAGACAGCAGCGGTGGCCACACCATGCTGACCGGCACCGGTCTCGGCGATAATTCTTTTTTTTCCCATTCTTTTTGCCAGCAGTCCCTGTCCCAGGGCATTGTTAATCTTGTGTGCTCCGGTATGCGCTAAATCCTCTCTCTTGAGATATATCCGCGCTCCGCCGCAGTGTTCTGTCAACTGCCGGGCAAAATGAAGGGCCGTGGGACGTCCTACCCATTCCTCGGCCAGCCGGCGCAATTCCTCCTGAAACTGCCTATCCTGCTGTATTTCCAGAAAAGCTGCTTCCAGTTCATTAATGGCCGGGAGCAATACTTCCGGAACAAATATCCCGCCATATTCACCGTAATAACCACGTTTTTTCATCTTATTTCTCCAGATTTACTATCTATCTCAACACCACATTAAAAATACTTGCCTTTTTACTCTACCCTATATTCCCGCGCGAGTTTACTCCATACTTGATAGGGGGCAGGAATGACAAAACATACCTCTATTCCTCAATCAGATTACCTCATAATATAACTTGTCTCATTAAAATGACACATGAAGGTTCCTTTCGCATTCCATTCCGCGTACCGCCTGTACGAATTTTTCTATTTTCTCAATATCCTTAATTCCGTTGGTTTCCAGACCACTGGAGGCATCTACTCCCCAGGGATGAACCGTATCTATCGCCTGAACGACATTCTCCGGAGTAAGTCCTCCGGCAAGAACTACGTAATAATGCTGTGCTGCCTCTTTTACCAATTCCCAGTTGAATGTCTGTCCCGAGCCACCATAAACTCCTTTTTGTAAAGTATCCAGAATAACAACCGTTTCCCGGTGAGATAAAATTTTCAAACCCTCATCTATTAACTCAACCAGACGTGAACCTGCCATAGCATCACTGATATGAACTGTTTTAATGACCGGTTTTTCAATATCCCGGCAATATTCCCATGATTCGTCTCCGCTCAGTTGCACCCGGTCCAGAGGAACATCCCGTGCTATCTTATTTATCTCAGAAGCAGGCCGATTAACAAAAACACCTACCACCTCTGTGGCAAAACCTCCCCCACGTAAAGCGGTAACAATCTCCCGTGCTTTTTCAACGGTAATCTGCCGCCGGCTGGAGGCAAAAACCAGCCCGATAAAATCTGCTCCGGCACGGGTAGCAACCAATGCATCCGCTATTTCCTTAATCCCACATACCTTTACTCTGACCACAATAACTCCTTCATCTTTACCGCAGTGTCTCCTGCCGAAACCAGCGTTTCTCCGACCAGAATAGCATTAACCCCACAGCGGGCTAAACGAACTACATCTTCTCTGTTTTTAATGCCGCTTTCACTGACCACAATATGCCCCAGCGGAATAAAAGGTTTCAGGCGCAGCGTAGTATTTAAATCGACATAGAAAGTACGCAGGTCACGATTATTAATCCCGATAATATACGCACCACAATCAACTGCTTTTTTTATTTCCTCTTCATTATGCACCTCAACAAGACAAGTCATCCTCAACTGATGACTTAAGAAGAGCAATTCTGCCAATTGAGACGGTTCTAATACAGCTGCTATCAGAAGCAGGCAATCGGCACCGTAGGCCCGCGATTCGTATATCTGGTATTCCTCAAAAATAAAATCTTTTCTGAGTATCGGGATTTTCTCTCCCACAGTCTTCTTTACTGTCGCCAGATCTTCCAGACTACCCTTAAAATAACGGCTTTCCGTAAGTACTGATATGGCAGCGGCACCACTATCAACATAGGTTTGTGCCTGTCGTACCGGGTCAAGTTCCTCCTGTATCATCCCCCGCGAAGGCGATGCTCTTTTTATCTCGGCAATAAGAGCAATCTTTTCCTTGCTCAGTGCAGCAACCATATTGAGGGGCGGTATTTGCCTTTCCACCTTTTTCTGTAATTCGGGCAACGGTATTTCTTGCTTTAATTTTTCCAGTTCTATTTTTTTATCACGGACAATATCATCCAGTATCATGGCTACTTCCTTGTCATACAAATCATTACGTATTATCAAATATCATTCTGGATGAGCCACAATATGATGACGAATAATCTCCGAATGGGGATAAATAACCAATACCCCTCCCCGAGACTCTTCGCTGCGCTCCAGAGTGACACGTCTAATTTCTAAATATTCCCTCATTTTCGGCCTATCTATTTTCTTATAACCAGTCCTTTACCCCTATACACTGGATTCTCGCTGAAGTTTACCCCGCACCTGATGCGGGGCGAGAATGACATTATTGAACAAGACAAGAAATACTTTTACTGAATTCCACCAGTTGTTCCAGTTTTTTCAGAGCACTACCATCATCAATAGCACGACCGGCCAGTAAAACTCCTTCCGCCAGGTTCTCTACCTTATCCCCTGCCACCAGAGCGGCAGCAGCATACATCAAAACAGCATCCCGCAAGGGACTTCTTTCTCCCTTGAGAATAGCGCATAAGCGAGCCGCATTTTCCTCCGCCGTTCCCCCACGGATACTCTCCAGACTGGCTCTTTCCAAGCCAAAATCTTCCGGAGCCACGCTATAACTATTAATATTGCCATCCTTCAATTCGCAAACATCAGTTTTTACACTGATACTGAATTCATCCAGTCCGTCTTCCCCATGTACTACCAGAACATGGTGAGCCCCCAATTGCCGTAATACCTGCGCCATTTTTAACGTCAAATCTATGTCGGGAACACCGATTACCTGTGCCTGGGCCCCGGCAGGATTGGTCAATGGCCCCAGAATATTAAAAACAGTTCTGATACCGATTTCCTTTCGCGGCGCTGCGGCGTATTTCATCGCCGGATGAAAGAGAGGCGCAAACATAAAACCGATACCAATTTCCTCAAGACATCTCTTAACGTCAGCCGGCGGCATATCGATTTTTACTCCCAGAGCTTCCATCACATCGGCACTGCCGCAGCGACTGCTCATAGCACGGTTACCATGCTTCGCTACTTTAAGTCCGGCACCGGCAGTAACAAACGCCGCCGCTGTAGAAATATTAAAAGTCGCAAGGGTGTCCCCCCCGGTACCGCAGGTATCTACCAGCATACCGTTTACCGAAATACGTGTCGCTTTTTCCCGCATCACCTGCGCCAGACCGGCTATTTCCTCCACCGTTTCCCCCTTATGACACAGAGCAGTAATAAAAGAACCGATTTGCGCCGGAGTAGCGCTGCCTTCCATAATTTCCGTCATCACACCGGAAGCCTGTTCTTTACTGAGCGACTTTCCTTCGATTACCAGAGAAATGGCTTCTCTTATTATTCCCGGCGGTTTACCTCCATGAAGAAAATTAGCTAATAGCACTTTCCCGACCTCAGTTTTAATCGACTCGGGATGGAACTGTATTCCTGTCACCGGATATTCACGATGTCGAATTCCCATAATCAAACCATTCCGGGTGCGTGCCGTTACTTCAAGAACATCGGGAAAATCCTGCGGCATCACCGCCAGAGAATGATAACGGATAGCAGAGAAAGGATTAGCTATCCCCTCAAAAATACCCTTGCCATCATGAAAGATGAGCGAACTTTTCCCGTGTACTATTTCACCCGCCCGTTCTACCCGGGCGCCATAAACATAGCCAATGCACTGATGCCCGAGACAAACACCCAGTACGGGTATGCGGGGACCGAAATGACGGATAACATCATTAGAGATACCGGCATTCTGAGGAGTGGATGGGCCAGGCGAAATTACTATTCTTTCCGGTTTCAGGGCTTCTATCTGTTCCAGGGTAATTTTATCATTGCGAAAAACACGCACATCCTGTCCCAGCTCGGAAAGATATTGATAAAGATTGTAAGTAAAACTATCATAGTTATCAATTAACAGTAACATTACGTTCTCCTCTGGTTACAGGCATTTTTTCTGCCTGTTCAATTGATTTCACCATCGCCCTCGCTTTATTCATACTCTCCTGATATTCTTCCCGCGGTACACTATCGGCAACAATGCCGCCTCCTGCCTGAACATAGGCAAAACCGTCTTTTATTACCATCGTCCTGATAGTAATGGCCATATCGAGATTACCGGAAAAACTGATATAGCCAAGGGCTCCGGCATAGGTGCCCCGTCCATGCGGTTCCAGTTCGCTGATAATTTCCATCGCTCGTATTTTAGGCGCTCCGGATACCGTACCGGCAGGAAAGCAGGCACGTAAAGCATCATAAGATGTCATATCGGCTCTGAGCTTGCCGTTGACATGTGATACCAGATGCATGACATGGGAATAACGTTCTACTTCCATTACCTGTGTCACCTCCACTGTTCCCGGTATACTCACTCTCCCGATATCATTACGACCCAGGTCGAGCAGCATCAGATGTTCCGCACACTCCTTTTCATCATGACGTAATTCCTCTTCCAGAGCTAAATCCAGGGCACGATTGTTACCCCTCCGTCTGGTACCGGCGATAGGATGAGTAGAGACAACTCCGTCTTCAACCCGCACCAGCATCTCCGGAGAAGTCCCCACGATATGAAAATCGTCAAGCTTGAGAAAATACATGTAAGGCGAGGGATTAATCCCGCGCAGTGCGCGATAAATAGTAAACGGCTCTGCATGAGTTTTCCTTGTCAGACGCTGCGAAAGCACCACCTGAATAATCTCTCCACTACGAATATATTCCTGTCCCTGCTCTACCATCCGAGTAAACTGATCTTCGCTCATATTGGATTTAACTTCATCCTCTGTCTCTATCCCACCTGCTACCCCAACCTCTGTATCCAGAGGAATCCCCAGTTTATTTATCAATCGGTCAATCCTGGCCACTGCTTCCTGATACGACTTCTCAATATCTCCATCAAGTGAGATATGGCTGATAACCTTGATTTTATGTACCAGATGGTCAAAAACCAGGATGGTACTGGCAAACATAAAAATGGATTCCGGCAATTCCAGCGGGTCAGCCGGTAAACCGGCAAATTCTTCATAGTATTTAATGGATTCATATGCCAGATAACCTACTGCTCCACCGTGGAAACGGGGTAAATCAGGCAGACTTACAACACGGTACTGCTGCATTACTTCCGCAACTTTAAGCAGAGGGTCACAACCATCCCGGGCATCACTGCGAATAACAGTATAAGGGTCAGCACCGATAAAGCTATATCGCGCCATTCGTTCCCCGCCCTCAACACTCTCCAGCAAAAAGGAATAAGGCCCCTGGCTTATTTTCAAATAAGCGGAAACAGGCGTTTCCATATCCGCATCAATCTCACGCCAGATGGGCACCAGATTCCCTGCGGTGCGCAGACCTTTTACTTCTTCCAGCGTCGGATAATATCTGTTGTCCATCTCTTTCCTCCTCAAGAACATTCTCAAAAACAAAAATCCCTTGCCCCTAATAGGGGCAAGGGATTTAATCCTCGCGGTGCCACCCTAATTAATCGCCATAAATGCGACTATCTCTTATCAGGTACGGCTCCGAAAACATCGGAACGATACCCTGGGCTCTGATAACGGTGCCCACTCCGGCAACGCCTACTCGGAAAACCTTTCGGATTGCAGCTCCCGAGACCATTCGATTTCTGCGCTAACACCGGCTCACACCTTACCCGGTTCTCTGAGATTCGCTGGAAATTTACTCTTCTCGTTCTTCGCTTTTAGCAATATTCAATTTTTACCGGCAAGTTGCCCGGCCAGACTGACTACTACTATAACAATAAAAAAATATCTTGTCAAAACACCCGATATCGCCGTGAAAAAATTAGTACGGAGAAAAGAGTATTACTATTCCATCAGCCAACTTTAAAGGGAGTTAAAGAGAGACTATTGCCTGACTTCCTTATGGAAACCTAATTTGGTATAGCACTCATTGCAGTAAACAAGGCGGCCTTCCCGGGGTTGAAACGGTACCTCAGTCTCCTTACCACAAGAAGCACAAACGGCAGGATACATCTTTCTCTGATGGAATCCCATATTCAGCCCCTGTGTATTACGCTGTTGTTTCTTGGCTTGCCGGCAACTGAAACAACGCTTGGGTTCGTTAGTAAAGCCCTTATTGGCGAAGAACTCCTGCTCGGAGGCAGAGAAGGTAAAATCTGCGCCGCAATCCACACACTTGAGTACCTTGTCTACATAACCCATAGATGACCTCCTACGACCCTTTTCTCTTCGGTTCCAGTCTGGTCACCAATGGCCTTACGTAAAGACAGGAACAAGTGCAGGCTATAGTCACCAATTTGTACCGATCAATTTTCAGTGAACCACATTAATAATGTTCTGTCAAATGCGGTGCCCGCTTAAAAATTACTAAATGTTTATCTTTCTCGTATAAAAGAGCAATGATGATATCCGGGACATATATATCATCATTGCTCTTTGCTGCGATATCTACAATATCTTTATTACCTATTTAATTCTCTTTACGCCAAACACAATTTCTTTACCTTCAATTTCCTGCGTTTCGATATAAGCACCATCTTCAGGAACACTGTTAATAAGCTGACGAGAAAGCGTTTCCTGCCGGATATAATCAGCGAACTCCTGCATTACCTGCTGAATAGATTCATCAGCCTGATAGAAGGTCGTAATATAGTTGGCAATATCAAAACCAGCATCACGACGCATCGTCTGCAAGCGGTGTACAATTTCCCGTGCCACACCTTCCCGCTGCAATTCTGGTGATATTTTTGTCTCTATGGCAACAACATACCCACCCCCAACCACTGCTACCATCCCCTCACGGTCAGATGTTTCCACCATGATCTCCTCTACCTCAATAGTATGACCACCCAGAGTAACCGCCCTTCCGGCACGCGTTTCCCGTACTACCTGACCCGGCTCCATTTCTTTAAGAGCACGGGTGATACTCCCCAATTCCTTACCGTATTTCGGCCCCAGCAGAACAAGATTCGGTTTAACCTGAAAATCAACCAGTGCCCCTTCATCGGCAACAAATTCGATACGCTTAACATTGAGTTCTTCCATTACCTGGGCAGAGAGCCTCTGCAGACTTTCCTGCTCTACTGCCGTACCAACCTTCACCATTATCTTTTCCAGCGGTTGTCGTACCTTGATATTCGCCTTACTACGTGCCGCCCGTCCCAGACTGCAAACACGTATTACCGCACGAATATCCGCAGATAATTTACGATCAATTTCTTTATTATTCGCTTCCGGGAAGTCGCAGAGATGCACGCTTTCCGGTATTTCCACATCCGGAGAACGCGCCAGATTCTGGTACATTTCTTCAGCAATAAAAGGAGTAAAGGGTGCCATCAGCAGAGAGAGCGTTTCCAGACAGCGGTACAACGTATGATAAGCTGCCATTTTATCGGAATCGTTCTCACTCTTCCAGAAGCGGCGACGGCTGCGCCGGACATACCAGTTCGAGAGTTCATCAATAAACTCCTCAATCTTACGTCCGGCACCGGTAGGGTCGTAATTGTCCAGATTATCCCTGACATCAATAATAAGCTGGTTTAACTCGGATAATATCCACCGGTCCAGTTCGGAACGGTGGCCCTGCTCTGCTTTCAGAGGATTAAATTTATCAATCTCGGCATAAGTAACAAAGAAAGAATAGGTGTTCCAGAGGGTAATCAATGTTTTACGCAATACCTCACTAACCAGTCCAGCCGAAAAGCGACGGACATTACCCGGGGGAGAGGAGGTATAAAGATACCAGCGCAGTGCATCTGCACCCTGACTATCCAGTATCGTCCACGGTTCGACAACATTACCACGTGATTTACTCATCTTTTCACCTTGAGCATCAAGGATATGTCCCAGACAAATAACATTTTTGAAACTTGTCTTCCCAAAAAGAAGGGTGGCCAGAACATGCAGACTGTAGAACCAGCCGCGCGTCTGGTCAACCGCTTCACAGATATAGTCTGCCGGGAAGCTCTTCTGGAAAATTTCCTTATTTTCAAAAGGATAATGCCACTGTGCTATTGGCATGGAACCGGAATCAAACCAGCAGTCGATTACTTCCGGAACACGATGCATTTTCCCACCGCACTGCGCACAATTAAAAGTAACATAGTCCACAAAAGGACGGTGCGGTTCCAGCGGCTCCTGTAAGCCTTCCAGTCCGGCTTTTGTTTTCAGTTCCGCCACGCTCCCGATACATTCCATATGGCTGGCATCATGGTCACAGCGCCAGACAGGTAACGGAGTACCCCAGTATCTTTCCCGGGAGAAAGCCCAGTCTACATTATGCTCCAGCCAATCGCCAAAGCGCCCGTTCTTGATATGCTCCGGATACCAGTTTATCTCTTCATTGGCAGCTATCAGTGCTTCCTTGGCCGCCGTAGTACGGATATACCATGTCTGCTTGGCATAATAAAGCAGGGGAGAATTACAGCGCCAGCAGAAAGGATAGGTATGTCGGATTCTTTCACTGCGATAAAGCAATCCCCTTTCCGTGAGCTCTTTGATAATCAGCGGGTCAGCATCTTTAACAAATTTCCCCGCAAAGGAATAATTCCCCAGCATTTTTCCCTGCGAACTTACCGGTTGCACAAAGTCCAGAGCAAGATCCATTCCGGCAATAAAGTCCACTTCACCGAAAGCAGGAGCAACATGGACAATTCCGGTTCCTTCTTCCATGGTAACAAAATCTGTGGCTATTACCGGATAACGCAGGTCTTTATCTTCCGGTCGTATTTCAAGCATACTCTGTCCGGAGACATTTTCTTCATTCCCCTTAATGCTGGAACGAAAATAATAGCGGGAAATACCGAATTCATGCGGATTAAAGAGAGGAGAATATTTCAGACCTACCAACTCACTACCGTGTAAAATTTTTCTGGAACTATATCCTTCCGGCTTAACCTTAACAACACGTTCCATAGCAAAAATAAGATAGTCACTTTCACCTTCCAGTAAAGTGTATTCCGCCTCTGCCGCTACTGCCAGTGCCGTATTCCCGGGAAGTGTCCAGGGAGTGGTGGTCCAGGCAAGAAGATAAACTGCTTTACCTGATTGAACAACATCCTCCCCCAATATTCCCTTTATTTTTGCCTGTGCCAAATCCAGCTTAAACTTAATAAAAACCGATGGGTCGGGAGTATTATCCTTATATCCCAGTGCCATTTCATGAGAACTGAGGGATGTCTCGCAGCGCGGGCAATGCGGTGTCACTTTATAACCGAGATATATCAATCCTTTATCCCAGAGCTGTTTGATAAGCCACCAGCAGGATTCAATATACCCCGCATCAAAGGTAATGTAGGGATGTTTCAAATCAGTCCAGTAACCGATACGCTCCGTCAGAGCTTCCCACTTCACCAGATAATCTTCCACGCTGGCACGGCACTCGGCATTGAATTTTTCTATCCCGTACTCTTCAATCTGCTGCTTGCCGCTCATACCCCGTTTTTTTTCCACTTCCAGTTCCACTGGTAGACCATGCGTATCCCAACCCGCTTTACGCGGCACGTAATAACCCTTCATAGTGTAATAGCGGCCGAAAATATCTTTAAAAACACGCGCTAGAACATGATGAATCCCGGGCAGACCATTTAACGTTGGCGGCCCTTCGTACATGGTAAACTGCGGCTTGCTCTGCCGCTGTTCCATGCTTCTCTCAAAAACATGTTTTTCTTTCCAGAAGCGCAGGATATCATTTTCCATCTCGGGAAAATTAACTTTACTATCAACCGGTTTAAACACTTTTTTACCTTTCTTCACTTGATTCACTGTCATTCCCACACTTGAGAATGACTTTAAAATTTATCTTTAATCAACTTTCTAAAACAAAAATCCCGTCCCCGAAAAGGGACGGGATTGCATACCCGCGGTACCACCCTTATTCTCCGGTTAACACCGGAGCACTCACTCGGGACTTTTTCTAATCCCGCATCCTGTTTCACAGAGGATGAACCCGCCCGTACTTACTGCTCTTCGCCTGTTCAGCCGGGAGTTACGGAGTGATTTTCACCAGAGCGGCTTACATCTGCTCACACCATACCAGACTCGCTGTGTGCCCGCCTCCTGCTACTCGCCTCCATCATCACTTTTGACTATTCAATTTAGAAATAGATTAGCAATCCTGTCTCTTTCTGTCAAGAAACATACTTAAAATTCTTGATACTTTCTTGATATCTTTTTGACACCGCCTTGATATCCTTTCAACTAAAATGCGTCTCAGTATAATCCGAGAATAAGAATCGAGAGGTTAGAAAAACATTTATTTTCGTTCACCACAAGAAAAAAAGGTGAGCATCTCCATTAATCAGACCCGCCGCAGTTCTCTTAAACAATTACTGCTTTCCAATCCCTTATTAGTAAGTGTCATGGGAATTGCTCTTCTCTGCATAGCTGGTGGCATACTACTCACATTACCTGTCAGTAATACTGCAAACAACATAACCCCACCCCTCATAGCATTTTTCACCGCAACTTCTGCTGTTTCAACAACAGGATTAACTCTAGTTACCACAGCGACGTACTGGACTCCCTTTGGACAAGCAATAATATGCGCACTCATTTTTCTGGGTGGACTAGGACTGGTTGTCTCTGTAATGTTTACTTTCTGGATCATGGGTAACAATCTCACACTGCCAGACCGGCTCCTAGTCCGTACAGCCATAGCCACAGAGCAACTGGGAGATTTATCACGACTACTCAGAAATATCGTATTATTGGACATTATTATAACAATCACAGGCGCTTTGCTGCTAATAATACCATTTTGCCATTATGCCGACCAGACTATAACTCTCTGGCAGTCACTATTTCACTCGGTATCTGCATTTAATACGGCAGGATTTGACATTGTGGGACCTACCGGTTTAATACCGTTTCATAACAATATAATCTTACTAACTATATTAACTGTAGAAGCAGTCCTTGGAGCCATTAGCTTCTCAGTTCTCATGGAATCCTCAAAAATAATCCACTTCAATCATTTATCACTGAATACAAAACTTGTTCTTGTTACATCAGTGATCGTCTATATTCTGGCAACCCTGTCAATCCTTATCAATGAGTCATATATAGGAACAACTTTTTCTAACCTGTCAATCGGAGATAAAATTTTCACCTCTTTGTATAATGGTATAAGTGCATCAACTACTACCGGGTTCTCCACTATCGACTTCAGTCAAGTCACAATCCAGACACTAATAGTTACTTCTGTGATAATGTTTATCGGTGGCGCTACCGGTTCTACTGCCGGAGGTATTAAAATTAATACCTTTGCTGTACTGGTGATAACTTTTTATTCTACCCTGAAAGGCAAAAACGACGTAGAAATATTCGGAAGAAAAATTGATTCAATTCAAATTAAACAGGCATTAGCAGTCTTTCTCATAAGTTTAACTGTTACAGTATGTGGTATGATGCTTATAATGGCATCGAATCCGGATATCCCTTTCGAACAGATATTGTTTGAAGTAATATCAGCCTTCGGAACCGTAGGCTTATCTTCAGGAGCATTAGTGAATTTTTCCACATTCAGTCAGATAGTTATTACAGTTCTCATGTTTATCGGAAGAGTAACACCAATTTCTATAATTATGGTACTATCACATCCGAAAAAAAATCCCTTATATCGATATCCCAAGGAATACATAAGACTTGGGTAGTATTATAAAAATAAATTTAATTAAATATATTTAAAAATATATGATTAATCATCTGTTCACTCTTTTAAATACCCGAACAAACTAGATATATTCACAAATTATGAAAAACTTCTATCCTATACCATCAATTACCCGTTATTAATATAGTTGGGGTTAGCATGTACACTATTAATGAACTTAAAGAGTGGATAAAACAAGAAAGAAACTTAATACAACCAGAATGGGGCAACTGGCGGGGATACACACAGGGTTTATTGCTTGTAGTTCTGGCTACCATATTGGGACGACTATTACTAAATCTTTTTTCTCCTGCTAATATGGTGATGTTCTATCTCATTTGTGTCACTGTTACTGCTATTAGCTGGGGGTTGGTTCCCTCTATTCTGGTTTCCTTATTAAGTGTACTGGCCTTTGATTTTTTCCTTATCCCGCCATATTTTACATTTACCGTTGCTGATACCCAGTATATCTTTACTTTCATTGTGCTCTTTCTTGTTGGTATTGTAATCAGCTATCTCACAACAAGAGTCCGCCAACAAACTGAGATAGCAAGACACCATGAACGAGAAGTAACTGCCTTATATGCCCTGGGACGAGACCTGGTTGGTCTTAGTAACCTCGAATCTTATGTGCATGCGATCATTAAAAGAGTAAAAGAAACTCTGTCACACGATGTTGTAATTTTTTTACCGGAAAATAATACTAAAGGAAGTTTCCAGACTTATACTGACAGTAGTGGCATCACCATCGGTAAAAATGAATTATCTGTCGCAAGATGGACATTTCAAAACAAGAAACCAGCTGGATTTAATACTGACACATTTCCGGATGCTAAAGCATGGTATCTGCCACTGGTAACCGCCAGAGGCTCCATAGGTGTTATTGCTCTATGGTCAACCGCTTCTACAGATAAAGTAACTGAGGAACAAGAACGCCTTATGGAAGCTTATACGGACCTTACCGCTGTAGCTATAGAAGGCATCAGGTTAGCTGATGAGTTACATGATACACAGGTACTAAAGGCAACAGAAAAACTACAGACTGCTCTTCTTAACGCAATCTCGCATGATCTACGTACTCCGTTAGTTTCAATCATCGGTGCTCTAAGTAGCCTGCAAGAAGAAGAAATGAACTTAAATACTATTGTTAAAGAAAATTTGATACAGGTTGCTTGTGATGAAGCAGACCGTTTAAATCATCTCATAACCAATTTACTTGATGAGTCCAGAATTGAAGCAGGAGCAATAACATTATCGAGACAACCATCTGAAATACATGACCTGATTGGCGCTGCTTTAGAACAACTGGGTAACCGCTCTCGTACACGTAACATTAATATAAACATTCCTGCAGAAATACCATTTATATCCGTAGATTTTGGTCTAATCGTACAAACATTCGTTAACATCATGGATAACGCGATAAAATATTCCTCACCCGACTCATTAATCGAAATTAATGTGCACTATATCGCTCCGGAAGTGATAGTTGAAATAATTGATCGCGGAATCGGTGTCCCCGAGCAAGATTTACAGCATATTTTTGACAAATTCTATCGTATAAAACGACCAGATAACGTAGGAGGAACAGGATTAGGACTATCTATCAGTAAAGGTATTATCGAAGCTCATAACGGCCATATCGAAGCTAAAAATCGTCCCGGCGGTGGTACTATCATAAGCATAACTCTTCCTGTAGTAGAAACCAAACCATACAATGTGGAGAAATCAAATGAACAATCCTAAGATATTAATAGTTGATGACGAGGATGCAATCAGAAAATTCCTGTATGTTACATTAACATCACAATCTTATACTGTAATCGAAGCAAAAAGAGGAAATGATGCACTTTCAGCGGCAGCTACATACAAGCCTGATACAATAGTACTGGATTTAGGCTTGCCCGATATAGATGGTATCGAGGTTACACGTTTAATCCGACAGTGGTCCCACGTACCCATTATAATACTCTCGGTTCGAGGATCCGAGAAAGACAAAATAGCAGCACTTGATGCCGGTGCTGATGATTATTTAACCAAACCTTTTGGGGTAGGAGAACTACTAGCCAGACTTCGTGCCGCTTTACGTCGTATTACTCAAACAAATGAAGAGCCGATTTTTACCAGTGGCAAATTAAAAGTCGATCTCGCACAACGCATAGTAACGTTATCCGATAACGAGATACAACTTACACCCAACGAATATGAATTACTTCGAGTACTGGTTAGTAATGTAGGAAGAGTATTAACACATCGTTCCTTATTGCGAACAGTATGGGGTCTTGAATATGGAGACGAAATTCATATGCTCCATGTAAATATCAGTAATCTCCGGCGTAAAATCGAAACCGACCCTGCGCGTCCACAATTTATTATTACTGAACCCGGGGTGGGGTATCGCTTTAGGCTGAAGGATAATAACTAACTTTATTTTTACAATTCTGATAACAACGAATTATTTCATAGTAATACCAGATTAATTACAAAGACTGTACTTACTTTTCTCCAATTTACACGTACACTACTATATCAATAATGTATAATATCCTGTGGATTAACAAACCAGACCTTCCAGATAAGAATAATACGTAACTGACACTTAAAAAATAATCTGGCAGACTTACTTATATCAGTATTTATAAGTAATATCTTGTGACAAAATTGCATCATCCGTGCCTGAAACAAAACCGACCAAGTGGTATAATTCAGTCATATTATGGGAGCGTTGGATAAACTGGAAATTCTGGGACCGGCAGCGGAGTACGATACCTGTAATGATTGCTGTTCGAACCCGTCGTTACAGGTACACAATCCCTGGCGCTACATTTATCATGCTTCGTTACCTTCCGGCGGATTAATTGCTCTTTTCAAAGTACTCATGACCAATGTCTGTACTAATGACTGTGCCTACTGCGCCAACCAGACAGGACGGGATATTCCACGCACCACTTTTCAGGCAGACGAACTGGCAAATCTATTTCTCAGTTTATACCGGAAACGGATGGTGCAGGGACTCTTTCTTAGCTCGGCCATGGGCATTAATCCGCCCCGGACCATGGAAGCAATGCTCAAAACGGTGGAAATCTTGCGTTACACTCATAAATTCCATGGTTATATCCATCTCAAAATTCTCCCCGGTACCACCCCGCAATATATTGATGCCGCTTGCCGGCTGGCAAACCGCGTTTCCATCAATATTGAAGCTCCCACACCGGAATATCTTTCACGATTAAGCAGTCAAAAAGACCTGACCCACGGCATCATAACACCAATGCAAATAATTAAAAATATCATGGAGAAGAACAAGGATGCTGTTCCTGCCGGGCAAACAACACAATTTGTCGTGGGTGCTGCCGGTGAGTCCGATCGGGATATACTACACACCACAACCAGTCTCTACCAGGATATCGGTTTGAAAAGAGTCTATTTCAGTGCGTTCCAGCCCATCCGTAATTCACGATTGGAACATATCAGCCCAACACCGCCTATCCGCGAACACCGTCTCTACCAGACAGACTGGCTATTGCGCGTCTATGATTTTAATAAACAGGAACTGGAACTCGCCCTGAGCGATAGCGGTAATCTCTCCCTGACGTACGACCCGAAAACCATTATCGCCCATAGACAACCCTGGCTCTTTCCGGTAGACATCGACCAGGCAAGCTATACTGAACTCCTGCGCGTGCCGGGTATCGGCCCTGTATCCGCAAAAAGAATCATCCGGATACGCAAGGACCACAGTATTGTTTCCGTAAAACAATTAAGCAAAATGGGTGTCATTATAAAACAGGCTGTTCCTTTTATCCGCTTCAAATCAATGCTCTCATCAGAAAGACAACTCGCCCTGCCTTTATTCGAAAATACAGAGCGGGTACCGGTACCAGCATGATAAATTCAAAAATAAAAACCACGGTCGTTTTTGGTATTATTACGATTTCTTTCCTCACCGGATGTACCACAACCGTTACTATGACACCTACGGCAACATCTACTACCACTACTCCTGTAGTACAACCGACTACGTCAATACCTATTATCATAACTCCTACTCCCACTCCGGATAATCTCTCCAGATTATGGATTACCAATAACAATGGAGAAAAAATCACGGTTATGATAGAAATCCCGGAGGAAGCAGATTTCGTCCACGGTCTGGAAAACCGCACTATATTACCGGAAAATCAGGGTATGCTTTTTCAGTGGCAGGAAGATGTTACCATTGCTTTTCAAATGTGGAAAACTTCCCTGCCATTATCAATTGCCTTTATTTCCAGTTCCGGAGAAATTCTCGAGATACAGGATATGGAACCTTTTTATCCGGAAGTCTACGAGCCATCACAAGCATATCGCTACGCTCTGGAAGTTAACCAGGGGTTCTTTACCAGAAATGATATCGGCATCGGCAATACCGTTAAATTCATCTCATAAGAGACAACTTCCCTCCTGAAATAGCCGCAGAACGGACATTCCTGAAATAATACTGCGCAATTTTACACCGCAATCCGTGGATAAAAAACC
>DDXZ01000016.1 GCA_002347295.1 Dehalococcoidia bacterium UBA2247
TTTACCCCAATCTAATTGAGATTGCAGAGGTTTTTTATCCACGGATTGTGGTTGTCTAATACAAGATGAGCCCGAAGGGGTTATTGATTTCTAATACAGAATGAGCCTCTGTAGATACGTCTCGTTTATGATTGGAACATGAGACTTAATATGAACGACGAGCAACTACAGACACTGGAACAAGTTAAAAGCTTTATTAAAGGTAGTCAAGAGGTTAAGTTCAGAGGGTTGAATGCCCGCGAAAAATACAATTGGATTGAGGAGGTGTTGAAGCGAATTTAATCAGAGCTTATCCTAATCTGGGGGGTATATTTTTTAATACTATGACATCACACGGTGGATGTGGTCCGGATCTTAAGATTATCGATGATAAAGGAGAGTTGACATCAGAGGTAAAGGACTGCATGGAGCGTATGGCAAAATACAAGATATGTGTATTTACCGGTCACAGAACTTTTGCAGAACAATACGCTATGGTCAAGTATGCACATGAAATAGGGGGCCATATCTTGCTGACACACTCTGGTGGTTCTGCCTGGGGGCCTGAAGTTGACTTGTGTTCTGTGGGTACGGTAGAGAAAGCGAAAGAGATAGTGGAAATGGGAGCTTATATTGAAGTCGCTTTACATCAGTTTGTGGGTGCCTCTGCCATCTGGCCTATTACTGTTCCTACGGTCACGACCGATTGGCTCAAAGCTATGGGACCGAAGAACATTGTAATGTCCCAGAAGCATCATGAGAAATCCCCCGATTAATATTGTCAGATGTAAAATAACTACTCTTCTGTAAGGCTGCATCATCAGTTTGATTAAGGAGCTCTGTTCATATTCCTTATTTCTGATGTAATTCTGGAATAATGAGATACCATGGCTGAAAAAATAATATTACCGCTCCCAGTACTATTTGCGAGTCGATAGCATTACGCCATATCTGCATGATTATTCCTGTCCCGGGTGTATATTATTTGTCAGCCCGCCACCAAAAAGAACCAGTATAAAAATTCCATGGACTATGGTGAAAATCCCGTAATGAAGACAGAAAAATGGCACGATAAAGACTTTAAATGTCCATCTGGAATTCTGGCGGGGAACGAGAAGCATTTTTATAATGTTATAAAAACCGATAACTACATTCTCTATCCAGAAAAGCAGGAGAAGATAGAAAGTGTCCTAGTTTAGAAATAGTACCCCGATAATGGGGTAGAGATTAGCCAATAACAGAGCCACTACGGAACGTTTCGAAAAGCTGCTTCTTTCAAAATTAAAATCAAATAAATATCGGAAATCTTTCAACATTAAAATATTATAGAATATTTTTCTGATTCCTGTATTTTGTTTTGAGTGAAGCTAATTATTTTTTCTTATTTTGCCTTAAGGCTTCTGTTCGCAGATTGACCATTGTTGGCAGAAGAGCATAGAATAGGTCTAAATTTTTACTATTTATTGGATGTCGCTAAACTGGTTATTACAGGTGAGAGAATGATTGAACAAATATTACCAGAACTGTATCGCATGGAGATTCCTCTTCCCGGAAGTCCGTTGAAAGCTGTTAATTCTTATTTAATTAAAGGAGAGGGGCGGTTTCTTATTATTGATACGGGGATGAAGCGTGAGGAATGCCAGGAGGCGATGTTTGCTGCACTGAAAGAATTAAATGTTGACTTGAGGAAGACTGATTTTTTCATTACTCATCTTCATGCGGACCATCTGGGACTGGTGGCGCTGATGGCCACAAATAATGCTAAGGTTTATTTTAGCCGGATGGAAGCTCAGATAATTAATCGTAATTCCGGTGAAGAAGATAGGCTGGAAGATACCTCCAGGTATTTTATTTCTCATGGTTATCCGGAGGATGTACTGAAGCTATCTGTAGCGAGCCACCCCGGGAGACGTTACGGTCTGAGACAACATATCGATTTTTCTATCGTAAAAGAGGGGGATAAAATTGATGTCGGAGACTATTCCTTCCAATGCATTGAAACTCCGGGGCACTCTCCCTGTCACATGTGTCTCTATGAGCCCGATAAAAAACTTCTCCTTTCGGGAGACCATATTCTGGCTGATATCACTCCTAATATTTCCTATTGGGGGGAATTAGAAAATCCACTAAAAAAATACCTCACTAATCTGGATAAAGTCTATCCTCTTGATGTCAGCTTGACTTTACCGGGACATCGCAGCTTGATAAAAGACCATAGGAAGAGAATAGGGGAGTTGAAAGCACACCATCAGGACAGGGTAAAAGAGGTCCTCTTTGCCCTTGAAAGTGGAGCGAAAACAGCCTATCAGGTGGCCCCCTATATCAAGTGGGATATCAAGGCCAGCTCTTGGGAACAGTTCCCGGCGGCACAAAAATGGTTTGCCTTTGGGGAAACGCTGGCGCATCTGATATATATGGAAAAAGAGGGAATGGTACAGGAAAAGAAGGAAGGGAATAGAATACTCTTTCATCTTGCATAATACTAACATTGAAGAATTTATATCGGGTACAGTAGTAAAATTTCAGGAGGATAGTCATGGAGATTAAAAAGGTCGGAATAGCGGGCTGCGGTTTTATGGGCTCGAGCATAGCCCGGGTCTCGGCGCAGGCCGGCTATGATGTTATTATTACTGATACCAGTGAAACCGCACTGAAAAAAGGGGTGGCTTCTATCGACTATTTTTTAAGCCGGTCTGTATAGAAGGGTAAGATGAGTGAAGAGGAAAAGGATATCCTGTTATCCCGTATTACGGCTACTGTTAATGTCAGCGATCTGGCTGGCTGTGAGCTTATTGTAAAAGCTGTTCCGGAATCTCTGGAACTTAAGAAGAAAGTTTTTGCCGAACTGGATAAGATATGTCCACAAGAGACAATATTAGCCTCGAATACTTCTTGTTTGCCGGTAATCGAGATGGCGGTTGTTACTGGCCGGCCGGAAAAGGTGCTCGGAATGCACTTTATGGCACCGGCTCCTACGGATAAATTGCTGGAACTTGTTTGTACTCTGAAAACTAGTGATGAGACATTGGCTACTGCCCGAAAATTCGGGGAGTCTTTGAATAAAAAAATGATAATTGCCAGAGATACCCCGGCCTTTATTTTTAATCATTTAACCATACCCTGGCAGCTTAATGGTATTAGAATGCTTGAGGCAGGTATTGCCAGCGCCGAAGATATTGATGCCTCGGTTACGCTGGGATTGAATTATTCTCTCGGCCCCCTCGCTTTAACTGATTATACTGGTCTTGATGTTATCTATATGGAAGCGGTATCGATTTATGAAGAGACGAAAGACAGCCAGTTTGCTCCCCCTTTATTGCTAAAGAGGATGGTGGCGGCGGGACTGTTGGGTCATAAAACCGGCAGAGGGTTTTACGACTATAGTTCCCCGGACAAACCAGGTACAGGCAAATAATCGTAAAATCAAACTGGCAGTGAGTGGCCTGGTCTAGTTCACTGCCAGTGTATTACGCGCGGTACTATTAGTCTTTCGATATGCTATTTTCAGGAATTCAGCGAGGCGCGCATCCGATCAAATTCCGGAATCACATTGTTCCACCATAAGTCATCAGCTACCTGGAAAAAAATAAGGCCATCATCATAGAGCGCCTGTTCACTGGTTCCTTCGTCTGCAACTTCACTATAATAGGCATGATGTTTGGTAATTCCTTCTTGTTCGCGGGTCAGTGCTGTTACCAGATTTGAGTGAAAAATATCAAAATCATGGTGCGGTGGAGTAATTGCAGAGGCATCCCGTAATTCAACTTCCACACTTGCTTTAGCTGCAGCTAGAGCATCGCGATAACTGGCCACTGCGTCCAGACCCCAGGCATAGGTAAATACGTTATTAGCTGTTGTTAAATTATCCCTGGTAGTGAGATGGCTCTCTACGATGGGGATAATTTTTTCCATATATGCCGCCAGTAATTCATCTTCTACAACTTCAATAATTACAGTAGGGGCAGATGTTGCCTCCGGGGTTGCCGTCTCTTCTGTTATTTCCGGTGTTGGTGTAGTGGTTGCTACCGTTGTTTTCTCCGGAGTAGCAGTAGAAATAACTGTAGCAGTACTTGAAGCGGCAGATGTTATCTCTGCAGCCGGACTGCTGGTTGCGTTTTTTTCTGGAGATACTGTTGTCCCGCTACAACCGGTAATAATTAACATAACAATAATAGTAATTATTAACAATAATTTTTGCATATATTAATCCCTCCGACAGATATTTTCATTATTGTTTTTCACTCCTGGTAGATAATAGAAATAGGTGAAAGTAACAATATAAATTGAGTCTTATATCTCTGTCAAGCAAATATAAGCAGTTAAGAAATGAAACGTGAATGAATTACGAGACAGGAAGAAAATATTATTTGCCGGAAGGGTAATGACACACTTTTTCCAGCATATTAAGCAGAGCTTGAGCAAATGCGCGACGCAGGGCTTCAATGGCCTCGATGTTTAAAGTACCGTTGTCATTCATGTAAAGGTGCTGGTTTGTTTCCTGTAAAATGGCCGGCGCCTGATTATCTACTCTGGTCATGGCATTAACGGAATGCTCTCCGCAAACATGGCCATACACTTTATGATATCCTGATTCATTGACGGTAATTTTTACTCCCGGAAGTTCCTTTATTAATTCATTGGCGTAAGTCTCGATAAATATATTAGGGCAGAAATGGACCTCTTCACCACTTTGTTTTACGGTCTGGAAATTCATAAGTTCAATTTGATTGCTCGTAACTCCTTGAGCGCTTACCGTAGAATGAGCGTCCAGCATAAATATTATGCCTTCGGATATCTTCTTAGCGATATCACGGTGGAAAGACTTCAAGTATTTTTCAGAGAGGGTTTTTCTTAAATCCGGAGAAGGCTCATATCCGGGGCGGTAAATCTGCTCTCCCAGAGCGTCTTTTAATGGTACGGACTCTTCGAGTTGGTCCGGGTGACGGTTTGTTTCCAGAATAAGACTGCAATAGGGAAAAGAGAATTGTTGATTCCCCAGAATATCCCGGAAATCATAGAGCCAGTTGGTGTACCAGTCTACGTTTCGCATCAGTCTCGGGAAGTCAACGGATAGTGCATCGAATGGAATTTCGTGCGGGATAATTATCCCGCTGTGGGGCATAACAACAAGTATATTCTTTAATTCCATGGCAATCCTTATGAGAAGCTATGTCGTATTTTCTGAAATTATAACACATGAGGCATTGTGGGGAGTAAGGTATTGAGCATAACCGCATTGGCAATTGCAATGAACTTCATTGAGTGAACTAGCAATACCCAGCCCAGGGTAAGTAAAAAAGCCTAAATCGAGCATAGTCTTCCATGACCGTGCTGCGCTTGTTAATTCAGTTTTTCGATTTATAAGTACTAAAGGCAGGAGAGTAATGCTCCCGAACAATACTCTGAAGAAAGTGATAGTATAGGCATTGTAGGGGATCCGGTTTACGATTACACCGTTAGAACCCCAGATGATAGCTGCTACGGCTAAATATATGTATCCGGAAAACCTTGAATTGACTTGTCTCGGCACCAATACTCCGGTCTTATGAAAAATGCGGGTAAGGCATTTTCGGAGTGAATAACCCCCAGCAAGCTGGAGGTTATTCACTCTGTGATCGCCATCGTATTGCTCATCCATATCGTAAGAATGAACAATCATATATAGAAAGTTTTAACCGGACAGTGAGAAAAGAATGCCTGGACTGGCAGACGTATCGTATCCAAGATTTACCAAAGTGTCGGAATATGGTAGAATTATTTCTTAGACGCTATCATTACCATCGTCTCCATATGGGGCTGGGTATGATCCCTCCATTACTTAAGCAAAAAGAAAAGAGCTGGCGGATATTTACCAGAGGCTCAATCTGGTACTTCTTCTGAAACAGATTAATGACCTCCTGGAACAATTGTGGCAACTGGCACGTCATCCGGTAAATGCCGGTAACACTAATTTTGATGCAACATCAAGGGCTACGGTAACAGTTTAATTTGACGCAATACGTAACAGGAGGCTTTTTAAATACATTCATTTTCTCTAATTGTGGCTACCATCGTTGTTGGAGATCTTATAAGATATGGGAGTGTGCGGAATCTTAGAGCGATGGTATAATCGGGATACGAATTAAAAGGGAGGAATTATGGCAAAAGAAAAGAAACCGGATAAACAACAGGCGGCTGACAACTTTGCTGAGATGTTCAGATCTTTCGGTCAAGCAATTGGTGAAATATTTAATGACCCTGAATTAAAAGAGAAAGCAAAGGACTTTGCTGATAGCGCGTCTGATTCCGCCAGGGCTCTGGCGAACAGATTCGAGGATGAGAATGTCAGGGATAAATTTAGAGACGCCGGGAAAGCCGCTGAAGAGTTCGGGAAAAACATAGCAGAATATTTTAAGAAAGACAAAGAATAAGGTAGCTGTCAACGAGAAGATTCGTACCATTGATCATGGACTGAACTACTTTATACTGATTATGTTCTGGTGATAAAAATATTACTAATGTTTACTTTTCACTCTTCTTTTCTCGAAGTCTGACCTCTCTTCTTGACTGAGCTTCTCTGTTTCGTCGTCTTTCCTCGTCCGACTTCAGGATAAGTGGCGGGACAGGTATGGGTCTATTATTCTTGTCAAGCGAAACAAAGGTCAGGTAGGCAGAGGCTGTATGCCGGACTTTGCCGGTAATGATATTTTCTGCTTCTACACGGACACCTATTTCCATTGAAGTTGTTCCCACGAAGTTTAAATTGGCTTTTAGAGTAACGAGGTCCCCAACATAAACAGGATGATGAAAATCCAGACGGTCAATCGAAGCGGTTACAGTATTAGCACGTGTATGGCGTGAGGCAACTGCACCAGCCGCGGTATCTATCAATCTCATGATGACACCACCGTGCACATTTCCTGCTATATTAACATCTTGCGGTGACATGATTTGTGACATGATAATGCTGCTTTCCTTCATTGTTTTACCTGTCATTTCTTTTACTCCTTTATAAAATTAATAGTTGGTTATTAATCAAAATTAATCAAAGGCAGATATAAATAATATTAATTAGTTCCTCCTGAAAAACACCTGATGACCTGGCTGGCGGGCGTATTGTTCATGTTCTCGAATAATAATAGCCTCCCTTGTGCTTCTCTATTTATCCAATCCGGGAGGACTGCCAGAGGTTATGGGCGAATATTCCCTGACCGACCAATATATTCACCCCGGGCTGCTTCCTCAGCCTGTCCCTAGTAGCGACCTCTCCTGGAGCAAATCCATTTCCGCCTGTATCTCCCGGCCACCAGCAATGGTTTCCCCGGTTATCCGGACTAACTTCTCCTGAGCTTCTTTCAATGCGGCCTTATCCCTGTCGTTTCTTCTCTGCATAACCTTCATCAGCCCGAGATAGACTTTCTTCGCCTGCCGCGTGTGCCTCACAAACCAACTCTCGCTGCCCGGGACCGCCTCCATGCAAGGCTGTCACTGACCTCTTTTACCAATACCTCGTAGCCCAGCTTGTACCGGTGCTTGAGATACATCAGGCGGAGATAGGTAGCCACCGCGGTGCTCGGCCGGCCCATGTGCGTGCTGAACCTCTCCCGAAAGGGAGCGCAGAAACGTTCATCATCAAGCAGCTTGTCCACCTTGGTCAACTCCTCGTTCATCTGAAAAAGCTCAGGGGGGGGTAACACCGTCTCCCACAACGACGGGTTGTACTGACGACTACCATTATCTATACGAAGCATTGGAGCTACCTCCTTTGCCCCTATTTTACCAGCTTCGCTTACACTCATCTACACTCGACTTTTTCAGGGGGAACTAGCTATGATAATGAAATGGGATAATATTTAGTCTAGTATGTTCTGGAGCATAAACAAATTCATATTATTTTTCAACCAGCGGTTTTACCTTCACCCAATATTCTGTTTCCGATAACCCCTTTAGATAACGTGCTGATCTACACGACAATTGATTCTGAATGATATCCAGTATTTTATTATCATCCAGCCATCCTATCCACCGGGCTATATTTCTTACGGCTCTCCACTGCATCGGAATAATAATACCAATACTACCAATGCACAACTAGTACTGCAAATATTTTTTTAATGAACGAGAGTGAAAATATTAAATATGGATATTGAACCTCTCCTTATTCTCTCCTGAAGTGCGTACATGATAGTCTTAATTTGGAGAAGGTCAAGAGAAATATGATATAAGTTTTGCGCGCAGTCGAATCCCCTTGCTTTGTGATTTTGGTATTTAGCTATAGGTGTACTTAATGAGTATAATGAAAACTAGAGTAGTATGTTTTCTTTAAAAAGATGCACGATGCGAGAAGGAGATAGACATGCCAGAAGTAAAAAAAGATGCTCGAAAAGAAAATAAACACAAAGTAAAGGTCATGAAGGATGGCCATTATCTAGTATCGGGAGGAGTACCATTATCAGAGCAAAATATCTGTGTTGATACTGATGGACAATGCCATGGATGGAAAGAAGGCAAGAGATATCCAGTACAAGAAAGCTATGCGCTTTGTCGTTGTGGACAATCAAAGAATAAACCTTACTGTGATGGCAGTCACCAGCAAGTAAAATTTGAAGGTACTGAGACAGCTAGTCATGAACCATACCTGGAGCAGGCTGGAATAATAGATGGTCCCGGAATTAATCTTTCAGATGTCCAGGGTTTATGCGCTACAGCTCGCTTTTGCCATCGCGCTGGAGGAACATGGAAACTCACTCAACAGTCTAATGACCCGGAGGCTAAACAAAAAGCGATTGAGGAAGCCTGCGATTGTCCGTCGGGACGACTGGTTGCCTGGGATAAGGAGGGTAAGGCTATCGAGCCTGACTTCGAACCATCAATCGGTCTGGTGGAAGATACTCAAGCCGGGGAAAAGGGTCCCATCTGGGTACGGGGTGGTATTCCGATTGAATCTGCTGAAGGCAAAACTTATGAAGTACGTAATCGAGTTACACTGTGCCGCTGCGGTAAAAGCTCGAATAAACCTTTCTGTGATGGAAGCCATTTGGAATGATAAGTTAGGATGTTTAACTTCAACAGAAAGATCTTTAGGGTATTTCTTGCGGAATGATGTAAATTAGTGTCCTCGGAAAATCCTGGAGAAAGAGAATCCTGTTTGAGGTTTATTTCCAAGCCACTTTTCGAACTCCAGTGGGTTTTCAATTATTATAGTGTTACCGGTACGCTTGTGTTTTACTATTTGAGGTAAATCTGCAAGATAGTTGCTTATCTGCCAATATTGCATATCGGGTGTAAATGTAACAACAACTCGGCTATCCTTATGTTCTAACTTGGCCTTATTTAAACTAAAAATAGCATCACGCCAATTATATCTTCCTGGATCATAAATCTTTTCTATTGCTTCTTTTGGAAAGTATTCCGGTAGAGTACGATTTGCATAATGGTATAAATCTTTCATTATATCTCTTGTTAATTTGAGTTCATCACTATCAATGGTAATATCTACGCTGGGATGTTGAAAATAGTAATAAGAAAACCATCTAAAAATATGGTTATCCTCTGAAAATATGTTATTAAGCTTAGTCTTGGATTCGGTGTCATCAGATGCGAAGTGAACATCAAAGTCAATGCGCTTAACTCGTGATTTTGCCCATTCTGGTAACCTTGAATTATTTGATGTAATTATAATTTGAGGTGTAATGTATTGTTGACGCCACCACCGTTCCCAATATGATTTAAATACATCTTCTAACCCCTTAATATTAGTGGAAGGGTCTACATCATCAAAAGTCAGCGGAAATACAGTTCCAATAGAGGAAATATTATGGATTTTTGACCTAGTAAAATCTTGTCTGGATAGAGCTTCTATGTTTTTCCCAGTAATTAATTTTAAGACAAAGCGCAAAAAAGTCGTTTTACCATTTTGGGAAGGACCATATACATATAGAAAGCGTGGTCCTCGATTATCTATTAGCCCCATTTTGGCACGTTTTATTTTCATATATTCATGTGCAAATGGTGAGAAAAACGTGAATAGTAGTGCTTCATACATGCTAACTTTAACAACAAATGGGTCAGCAGACTTTCCAAAGTCCACAGTATTAATATAGTCTTCGATATGCTGTAAACCATTATTTACATTTTCAGGAGATGGAGGTTTTTCCACCAAATTAACTATTTCGCCATCAAGTCCAAGAATAAGTTGTTTATTGTCCATATGTGGAACTAATAAGGGAATATGATATGTTCCGTACACATAATCTACATAAGCGGTTCGATTAATCCGGATTTTTTCTTGGTGTACGACTGGATTAATAGGAGCAAGAAGTTTTTCAATCTGTTTTCTTACCCTAGGTCCTTCCGGTAAGTTTAATACAACGACCGACTCTTGTTGTTGATTCGTGTCTGTAATAGTTAATAAGTTGGTGGATATTTCATTAAAAGCCTGTTTCCCACTCGTATCTTCCTCTTCAGAACCTATTCCCTTTATCCATGCTTCTATTACTTGTCTTTTATCCATATCGAAGTGTGTATTAATAAGTTGATTTAGATCTTCAAGAAATAGAGTACAGATATTGCGATGGCTTTCATAGTCCTTTTGATACTGCTCGATCGCCGGACTGCCTAATGGTAAATCTAAATACCATGCATAATTGGTCTGACTAGAAGCTTCTCTTGCGGTGTCTGTTAGGTTTGCACTAGTTTGAATTATCCTGATACTAGAAGGTCCCTCGAGGATGTACATTTTAGTGTGAATAGTATGTTTAGGAATATAAATACTAAGATTGCCGGTTTTTTGAAGTTCTATTAGGCGATCAATAACACTGATACCTTCTTGTTCAAGTTCATTTTTATAAGTTGCGGACAGGTCTTCACCAACAATAATTTCAATACTTGTATAACCCTGTTTATCCATAAAATTTAATAACAGATTAGGTGAAGCAACAAAGGAAATACCTCTCATTTTGTTGAAGCCTTCAAAGAGGCCGTCAAAATCTCTTCTTCGAAAAATAACCTTTGATTTCAGTGCAGCTGAACTACCGAATAGGCCTCCCTGAAATCCTAAAGATGATTGTGTATTTTCATTATCAGTCAAGGTTTCCTCGCAAAACTGGTTATTACGGGCGGTTCAAAACTAGTGACTGCCTTATTATTACACAGCGTAATGTCTTTTTCCATTAAGGCGTTGTTTTATTATGGTTAATATTCTATCCTTATTACTACCACAGTTTCTCAACCTTATTTTCCCCATGCATCATTTTATACTCACCCAATATTCTGTTTCCGATTATCCCTTTAGATAGCGTGCTGATCTACACTACAATTGATTCTAATAATAATCCGTTATAGATTATCCCATTCTATCCACCGGGCTATACTTCTTATGGCTCTCCACTGCATCGGAATAATAATACCAATACATACCAATACTACCAATGCACAACTGGTACTGCAAATATTTTTTTAATGAACGAGAGTGAAAATATTAGATATGGATATTGAAGGTCAAGAGAAATGTGATATAAAATTGTAATTAGGCTACAATGGATAGGAAGGAATAATTGTATGAAGAATGCCTCTATGATATTTGTGGTCATTTTTCTTTCCTCAATATTAGTAAGTTGTACTCCGCAGTCAACATCATTGCCAACACAAGTTCCAACACTAACAGCTTATTCTCAAACATGGACACTAACTCTCACCCCCAGTTCAATACCTGTCACAGCTACGACAATGACTCCAACTCCTACAGCGACAGTTCGCCCGTCGCCCACGCCTATCGCGACGCCGACCAGAAATTTAACAGATACTCGGATATTAAAGGATATCTCTATTCAAGAAGCAGCAGATTTAATCAAGAATAACAAGAATAATCCCAACTTCGTCATATTGGATGTGAGAACACCTGTGGAATTTAAAGAGGGGTATATTGAAAGCGCCATTAATCTTGACTTCTATTCTACAGCTTTCAAGGACGAGCTTGATAAGTTGGATAAGGGACGTATTTATTTTATTTATTGTAGAACCGGCAACCGTAGTGGGCAGGCGATGCAAATAATGGAGTCTCTAAATTTCAGGTGTGTCTATAATTTATCAGGTGGCATAGTTGCCTGGGTATCAGCTGGATTACCTGTTGTGAAATAAAAACTGGCAACGAGTGGATTTACTTCTTATTATTGAGTGCCTAAAATCCATTAACAGAACACTTTGTCATGCTTGTATTTGTAATTGATGCAGACGGAATATTATTACCTCATAAAAAAGGGGAGCATTGCTGCTCCCCTTACAGTAACATCTCCCAGAAGAACCACCAGCAATAGTATTATTGTATTATTACGTTTGACATGCCGTGTTGTTTTCAGGTGTGCGCTTTATTTTTTCTTTTTTGGCTCTATTTTTTGTTCTTTCTTTTCTACTTGCTTCTTCGGCTTTTTGACATTTTTTCTGCCTTTTGTGCCCATGATGATAGCCTCCCTGTAATTATTATTCGGTTCCCCGGGGATTGTTCACGCATTTACATGCTGCAATTATGCTCAACAGCACCAAAAGAATATTCCGTAAATAGGTACGGAAATATCCGTAATGTGTTACCGTGCTGGCCATATTTTCCTTAGTGCATTTCAGAAAGAAATTTAGTGGCAACGAGTGGATTTGGACCACTGATCAAGAGTTATGATATTTACTAACTGAAAGGTTGCTTATTATAGTTTTTTGATGATCACCGACTCAAAAGGTGAAGCCAACTTTACACATGAATCTTATCAGAGAAGGTATTATCATCTTCTCTGACAGTTACCGAGACATCCATGCCAAGTGCATTTACCACTTTGAATAAAGTGCCCAGCTTGGTATCGCAATTACCCTTTTCTAACCGGGATATTGCTGGTTGCTGCGTCCCGATAATCCTGGCCAGTTGCACCTGACTGAGTTTTAAAGTATTTCTGCGTTCTATTATGCTGGCTATTATGGTATACTTCGGTTGTAAAGCTTCGTACTCTTGACGAACTGCCGGATCTTTCAGTAATTCTTCTTTAAATTCTTCAAACTTTGTCGGTTTCTTATTTATCATTAAATTCTCTCTGCCCATCTATTTACAGTAATAATATAACATGTACGTTATATAGGTCAAATATTTTAAAGGTTACTTCTTTGCATACCTGGTTGTATAATCATTCATCCTGTTAATAGCGTTTGCAAATCCTGTTCCGGAGTTTTCTCTGTCTTTTTTATCATGGCGTGCAATAATACGAATTTTTTCCCGATGTAAGCAAAATAGAAGATACGATAGAGACTATTACTGTGCTTTATTCTCAATTCCCTGATATTGGACTTACCCATTTTCCTGACATAAGACAATCCTAACCGAATATTAAATCGGTATAAAAGCTCAAAAACATGTATTATCTCAGCGATTGCCTCTTTGGGTTGAGACAATATGAAATCTTTTACGGGCTCATTGCCTTTGTCGTCCATATAGAATTCAACTTGCCAAACCATAAAATAATTATACAATGATATGCAATGCCGAATTAGTTCTGGCGCGTCATGATATCATTTAAGTCAGTGATAATAATATTCTACCTTGCAGGACAACAAGAAACCATCGATAGCTTGCTTAATTGTGGTTACTTTCTTATCTTCTGTGTATCTAGCAGGGTGTTGAAAAACCTTGTTTTGGACTAAAAAGGGGTGTTGGCTAGGCACGAATTTTGGATGATTTTCACGCATTTTGCCTTTTTTCAACACCCTGCTAGACATTGAACTTTTCCTTATTCTCTCCTGATGTACGTGAGATGATAATCCGAATTTGGAGAAGGTCAAGAGAGATGTGATACAGAGATTAGATATAATGCGGTCAATGTCTATCAACTAATGTATACAAAATAATGGCACTATTTTTCCCTGAGATGAAGAGGTAATGCATTAATAACTGATCAGTCTTTCCGTTTACTGCGCCCAAGGTTCTCTAGCAGGGTATTGAAAAAGTCCCTTAAAATAGCTGACTTCGTGCGGTAATTGTGGTAGATTAAGTCCAACGAAATTATCGGAGGCCACAATGAGAGGGAAAGCGGACAGTCAAACAACGATGTTGAGTCTGGTGACAGCTAATGACCTGGTTCCTGAGGACCACCCGATTCGGAAGATCAAGCCGATGGTGGACAAGGCGCTAGCCGAGCTTTCACCCACATTTACGCGCATGTACGCCGAGACTGGGCGTCCATCGATACCGCCGGAGCACCTTTTGAAAGCATGTCTGCTGATGGCGCTTTACTCGGTGCGCAGCGAGCGTCAGTTCTGTGAGCGGCTTCAGTATGACCTGTTATTCAAGTGGTTTATGGACATGAACATCATCGACCCGGCCTTTGATAACTCGGTGTTCTCCAAGAACAAAGAGAGACTGCTGGAGCACGATATAGCCAGGGAGTTTCTTGGGGCGGTGCTTGCTGAGGCCAGAGGCCGCGAGCTGTTATCAGAAGACCACTTCACTGTAGATGGGACGCTGCTTGAGGCATGGGCGTCTCTCAAGAGCTTCCGTCCCAAGGATGGAAGTGGCAGTGCGCTGGCCGGTGGTGAGAAGAACCCTGAAGTAGATTTTCACGGGGAGAAGCGGACAAATGATACTCA
>DDXZ01000022.1 GCA_002347295.1 Dehalococcoidia bacterium UBA2247
AGATAATCTTTATGACCAGGTATTTCGGGAACTGCTTTCTTTTATGGCAGAGGACCCGCGTACTATTACCCGGGCCACCCGTCTTATCTGGGTGGTACATAATCTGGAGCGCAGCGGTGACAGAGTAACCAATATCTGTGAACGGGTTGTTTTTGTGGTTACCGGGAAAATGGAGGAAATCGGCGCTTCAAAATATTAAAACTAGATCCAATAAATGAAGATAAGATAATGAATAAGATACTTATTGCTGATGATGATAAGAATATACTTGAGGTTCTGAAATATAACTTAGTAAATGAGGATTATATCGTATTAACGGCAGAGGATGGAGTACAGGCACTTGAGATAACCAGGCGCGAAAAACCAGACCTCATTATACTGGATATCATGATGCCCGGGCTTAGTGGTTTTGAAGTATGCCGGATACTACGCAAGGAAATGTCGATACTGATACTGATTCTTACTGCTAAAGTTGAGGAAGTAGATAAAGTAGTTGGTCTGGAACTTGGTGCTGATGATTACATGACCAAACCTTTTAGTGTTAGAGAATTGCTGGCTCGTATCCGTGCTATGCTGCGTCGTTTACCGCAAGTTGAACAACATGTCTTTGCTGGTTCATCTAATGATGATGTTATTCCTCCTGTGGTGAAGGCAGGGAACATTGAAATTGATACTATTGGTCATAGAGTATTTCGTGAAGGGGTAGTATTACAACTGAGTCCCAAAGAATATGATTTGCTATTATTTTTGATACATCATTACGGGCAAGTATTTGGTCGTGAGTACCTTATCGAAAAAATATGGGGCTGTGACTATGACGGTACAGGGCGTACAATCGATGTACATATAAGATCTTTACGGCTTAAAATTGAAGACAAACCGGAAAAACCGGAGCACCTGTTGACAATTCATGGTTTTGGATACAAGTTTGAAGACTAGTAACCGATAAAACAAACTATTTCACTACTTTATCTCCTGTCAGTATTAATAAAAATCTAAACAAAACATAATTACTCCATAACAAACCCCTAACTCAGCTTTAAGTTTCTGTTATTCTAAGAGAGGATATGAGTTTAGAATAGACCATATTAAAGGGAAAATTAAAGGTGGTTTTACCGGTAACTCTGGTAAAAGTGAAATATTGGATGGAGTCACGCAAATTCAAAACTTAGCATCTCAGGGATATATTAATGTCGTAATATTTCTGCGTGAGCCTATAAAGGCAAAATTTTATGATCCTGATATTTACAATCTGTTGCAAGTCTACAATATATATAATGTTCCGATAGCAACCAATATACTTTCTGCTGAAACGATACTTGAGTTACTCTTCCAGAGTCAACGTATCCTAAGAAGATATTATCTGGCAATACAATATCTGGATGATGTAGTTGCAATCCATAACTAGAAACGAAGCAATAGATTGGGATAAAAAATAATAACATAGTATGAAGATAACAAGACCTCAAATGCAAAATATTGAATACAGGAGATATGAGGTAGATCGCAGGATGTTTGTGCTGGATATAGGAGATCCCATTACACCTTACACCGGAAACAATTATTGGGTTACATCACGAGACCGGTTATCCTGTGAGAGCTAATCTTAATGGTTGTGTAGCGACTATATATTTTAACCCCCATACATGATTCATTAATGATTATGGCTATCTCGAAAAATAACTAAGATAAGGGGAGCTTATATATAATGCGTAATGCGATGGCAGTCATTCTTGCCGGAGGGAAAGGTGAACGCATGGGTATATTTGTGCCGGAACAGACCTGAAACGTTAGGTTTCAATTATGAGGCACGGTTTGCCGTGCCTTTTTACTTTTCAGAAGATACGGAAGAAAATCTCAGTTGCTGGCTGGTTTCGTGTTATAATTGATTAAATTAAAAATGGGTATAAGTACTAAAATAAACAGTAGTAAAGCAAAGGCAACTCTGCCACTGCGGCTTTCTCCCAGCAGTATCAGTGTTTTCAAGCAGTGCCGCCGGCAATATAAATTTCTCTATGTTGATAAACTGGGCGATCAGTACCGCAAGGCAAAACCTTTCTTTACTATGGCGAATCATATCCATGCGACTCTCAAAGATTTTTTTGCTATTACTCCGGTAGAGTTACGCACTCCGGAGACTATTATCTGTCTGCTGGAAAAGAACTGGCGACGTTATCAGGTAGGATTCCGTAATGCCGAAGATGAAAAGAGGTGGCAGGAAAAGGCACTCCGGCAGCTCAGTGATTTTGTCCGAAATACAGATGTTACTGTGGAACCTCTGACTACAGAATGGTCTTTTGAGACCCGGGTTACGCCGGGGGTGGTACTTAATGGACGGATTGACCGTATTGACCGTCAGGGTGACGATACGCTGCATATTATTGATTATAAGACAGGAAACATGCCTCAGAAAATGGAATGGACACAGGTACGTCTCAATGCCCTGGCAGCAGTGCAGAATCTGCATTTGCCGGTCAGTAAAGTTTCTTATCTCTATCTTAATTCTTGTACCTTTGCTACCTGTGATATGTTACCGGAAGATATTCAGGAAATTAACTGGGACTTGCTTCAGATTGCCCAGGCCGTAGGAAAGGAAAAGCGATATCTTCCTTCAGCAGGTAAATGGTGTAGCGGATGTGATTTCCGTTCTCTTTGTCCGGGATCTCCTGAAGTAGTACCGTCCTTTTCTGAAGAGCAACTGGAGCTCTGGGAAGATGGGAGTGATAGGGTAGATGACATATCAGAATAATTATTGTGATTATTTTTGAATAATCTGTTTTCACCATTTAATGTTTGTGACATAAAGAGGGCGCAGAATTCTGCGCCCTCGATTTATTCTCAGAGAATTCTGGCGTATTTTGATATCGCTACGTATTGAAGGAATCTTATTTAATTCATCAATTGACATAGTGTTTTTAAATTTAATATACTTGTCAGGAGTAATTGCAACTAGTTGCAATTACTTATTAGTGCGTTTATTAAAGAAAGGGATATTTAACTATTATGAGTGATTTAAAACATCCTAGAAAGAAAATTGAAGATGCCATTGCTGCCGGTAATCTACATGAATTACTGATGATTAGCGGTATGCTGCACGGTCATTTTTGTCCTTTCTCTGCGCTTGGGGTAAAGGGAGGAGTACGTGCCATGAAGGACTTGCGAGCAAATTCTACCGGTATGGAAGAAGTAATCGCTATTATCGAAACAAACAATTGTTTCAGTGATGGGGTACAGATTACTACCGGGTGCAGTTTCGGGAATAATGCCCTTATTTTTCGAGATTACGGTAAAACAGCCTTTACTCTTGCTCACAGAACAGGTGATGGGATAAGGATAGCGGTGAAAACGGATAAAGTAATGGAAGAACGTTCTCCGGAAGCCACAGCACTTTTTGAAAAGGTGGTGACACGTCGTAGTGGTACTGATGCCGAAAGAAAAAAGCTGAATGAATTATGGACGGAATTCTCTTTTCATCTACTGAATATTCCTGATGAAAAAGTATTCGATGTTAGAGGAGTTAAGATTGATGTCCCGGCATATGCCCGTATTTTCTCCAGTGTAAAATGTTCTGTTTGCAGTGAAAATATTATGGAGCCGCGCGCCCGAATGAAAGATGGTAAACCCATATGTCTTGCTTGCTCAGACTATGAATACTATCAACTCGCCGGTGATGGGATATCGGTCATTGGCCGATAGAGGAGACAGGATAACGGTTTTCCGGAGAGGAGGGTTTTCCCCCGATGAATCTTTTCAGGCTGGATGTTTCACGTGATACCGGTGCGGCTATGTTATGGATGTCCACAGAAGATACACCCTGTGGATTTAAGCCCATTCTTGTCTGGCCCAGTGTAGAAGACGGTAAAGAATTTGCCTTGATGTTGCTGGATATCTGTCAGCAAAGGATAGATGAAGAAAACGGTGCCGGAAAATATCAGCAGGCATCGTGAGATATGAACGGATATTACTCTACGGGCAGTGTTGCTCGCGTTAATCCAGGGTATGTTTTGCAGAATGGGAGTGTAATTATATGAAACAATCTGCCAGGAATGAAGAAGAATATATTGGTCAGTCCATTTGTCTCAAGCCGGTAGGCATAGTGAGGAATCAGATTCAAGAGATAGACTGGCGCGATTATGGTTCTTCCAGCTGGCATAGCCGGACAGTACTAATGAAGAAGCAGTTGGAAGCAGTGTCTGAGTTGATTATTAATTCTGACCTCGATGGTGCCCTTGATGGTATAGAAGGTTTCTCTCACATTAATGTTATCTATTGGGCCCATCTTATCCCTGCGGAGAGACGTTCCTTGACCCGGGTATATCCTATGGGAAGGACTGATTTACCGCTAACCGGTGTTTTTACTACGCATAGTCCGGCACGTCCGAACTCTATTTTAATTACTACAGTAAGGTTGATAGAGCGGAAAGGAAACGTATTGATCGTAACGGGACTTGATGCGCTGGATGGCAGTCCCATACTGGATATCAAGCCCTATCTCCCTGATGAGAAAAGCCTGGGCGAGATAAAAATGCCGGATTGGATGAGGCAGATACATCAGGAATTTGAGGATAAATAGAATAAAGTATTGCGAATATATTTACTGAGCTATTGGATACCGGGTAGTGCATCATTTTGTTATTCTCGGGCGGGAGCCCTCTGAGCAGCGAGAATCCAGTATAGAGAGATAAGAATAATGATGCAGAGAACACCTCTAGTAAAGATAATATGTATTATGAGAGATAATCTCACCTGTAATGTTATTTCATTAACCCTGGATTCCTGCTTCCGCAGAAATGACCATGGGAAAATTTATTGAAAATGATAAACCGCTGAATACCGCTACGGGATTTCTTCAAAAGCCAGACCATTGTTTTTTAAGAGTTGCATATCGGAGAGAATTTTTGTTGTGGTATCATCAGCAACTATCTGTCCGTGATTGAGAATAATTGTTCTCTGGCATAAGGCCTGTACCAGTTCCAGGTCGTGAGTGGCGATGACCTTTGTTGCCGATAATTTCTGGAAAAGTCTGATAAGAGACCATCTGCCTCTCGGGTCAAGGTTGCTTGTCGGTTCATCGAACACCAGAATCTCGGGGTTCATAGAGAGGACGGTAGCAATTGCGATACGTTTTTTTTCACCAAGACTGAGATGGTGGGGAGAGCGCTGCTCGAATTCTTCCATACCAACTTCTTTAAGAGCATGCTTTACTGCTTGGAAAACCTCTGTTCTGGAATATCCCATATTAATCGGTCCAAAGGCAACATCATCAAAAACGGTTGGGGAGAAAAGCTGGTCATCCGGATTTTGAAAAACCAGGCCTACTCTGGCTCTTATCCAGCGGAGATTATTCTTGTTAATCTCTTTCCCCAATACTTGTACCGCTGCACTGGTGCGTAATATTCCATTAAGATGCAGGAGCAGAGTTGATTTACCGGCGCCGTTAGGTCCGATAAGGCCTATCGTTTCGTTGCGCTGAACCGACAGGAAAATATTTTCCAGTACCTTTCTGCCATCAGGATAAGAGAAAGAAAGGTTATTGATTCTAATAATCTCTTCCACGCCATACTCTAACTAGTTTAATACCAGCAAGTTTACTATATTAATTGCCGCCAGTATTATAACAAGAGTAATGATAAAAAAGATATCGCTTCTTCTGAAATTTAAATTATCCAGTGTCCGTGTCTGTCCGTCAAAACCACGAGAAATCATGGCAGCATAAACACGTTCACTGCGTTCATAACTGCGAATAAACAAAGTGCCAATCATGTTACCTATGGTGCGCAGTTGCCATAATTTTCCGCCTCCGAAATTGCGGCTATCACGAGCCTGTTTCATACGCATCATCTCATCAATGATAACAAATATATAACGGTACATGAACGATAATATCATCACCAGCACCTGGGGGAGATGTAATCGACCCAGGGCATGAAAGAGGTCGTTGGTCTTTGTTGTTGAGGTTAACCAGATTAATCCCAGCATAGAAAGCCAGGCTTTGATGAGGAGGTTTGTCATTACCTGAATACCATCATAGGTAACTGTTAGATTCCATGACCGGATATTATAGCTGCCGGCAATCTCTCCTTCTTTAAAGAATGGTATGAAAATAGCCAGCATAAGGACAAATGGCATTACTATTAATGATCGTTTCAGAACATATCTGCCAGGTAGTCTGGCCAGAGAAATCAGACTAATGATGGTAATAAAATAGGCAATATAAGCGGACCAGTTATCCGGTGGTGTTAATATGATACAGAGAATAAAGAGCAGCGTAAAGATAAATTTTGCCCGGGCATCAATCCGGTGACATGAGCTATCCTGCTCATTGTAGCTGTTTATTAGAGAAATATCCATCACATCAGTCTTTCCTGTTTGATGCCGGCTGATACGTTTGTTTTCTTCGGGAAGAAGTAAGTAACCAGGCTACCCCATATGCCAGACCGAACAGGATAAGTGTTCCAATGATTCCGGCAGTTATTGTTGCTACAGCTTCATTTTCTATGCCCGGAAAGACGTAATCAGCAATAATTTGAAATGGTGCATCATTGGCTAATTCGATAAAACCTTTATCTTCTGCTACCCGCTCCAGCCCGTCAGGAGAAGATGATGCCAGCGGAGAAAAAATAGCTACTATCAGACATATTAATAAACTAATAAGCCACCACTTCGATTTCATTTTAGTTCCTTTCACCGTGTAACAGGCTGGCTTTCTAACAGGTCAGCCCGGGATGCCATTATTACTCTCAGTACTACCGTAGTAATCAGACCTTCGACAATACCAATAAGAGCATGAACGCCTGCCATTGCTGGTAAGACTATACTTGTGGGTGAAGAGCCGGATATTGCCAGTTCCAGAGCGCATGCTATCGATGCCAGTACTATCGCTACCCAGCTGGCAACAAAACTGCCGACGAGTTTGGCATTACGACTGTTATTGAATGAAATAATAAGACGGTATATGTAATAACTGCTGAAGCTGCCGATGATACCCATGTTAAGTATATTTGCTCCCAGAGCGAGTAAACCGCCATCCTGGAATATCAAGCATTGTGCAATAAGGACACAGGTCATAATCAGCACTCCGGCCCAGGGGCCGAGGATAATTGCTGCCAGAGCTGCTCCCATAAAGTGCCCTGAAGTACCGCCGGCAATAGGAAAATTCAACATTTGCGCCGCAAAAATGAAAGCAGCAAGAACACCCATCAATGGTACTTGCTTTTCTTTTAATTCTTTACCGACTATTTTTACAGCACCGGCAACGCCGCCTATTGAAATGACCGATGCAACGGCAACAGTAGAAGTGCTTAGAAACCCGTCCGGAATATGCATGGAACCTCCCTTATTTGATTTTTACTGATCTACTTGCTATTATTTCTTAATTAATCAAAGTGCAAGTTGTTGCAATAGAAACTAGTCGCAATTATATGCAAGTAGATTACACTTGTCAATAACGGTTATAATTGCGAGTAATATCTGGTTATAACGTTGTTATAATGCTAGTTAATCCGTAATATTCTTGAGAAGGTGTCATGACTGATAATATCCCGGTAGAAGGTGAAAGATTACCAGGCAGCACGACGACACAAAAATGGCTGACGCAGATACTGGAAAGGTTTAAGTCAGGAAATATATCCACCACGCAGGCCATCAAGGAGTTGAGTGTATTACCTTATGAAGAGATGGGGTTTGCCAAAGTGGACCACCATCGTAATCTCCGCGTCGGATTTCCGGAAGTTATCTTTGGCCGGGGGAAAACAGTAGAGCAGATTGTTGCTATTTCAGAACGTCTGGTGGCTCGCTCCGACCGTGTTTTGGTTACCCAGGCCGTTCCGGAAGCATACGAAGCAGTGAAAAAAGTTATTCCCGATGCAATATATCATGCTGCTTGCCGGGCAATAGCGATTAACCGGGCTACGGATAGCGTGCTGAAAAAAGGTATTATTGTCGCCTGTGGCGGCACTGCCGATATTCCTGTAGCAGATGAAGCGGTGGTTACCGCAGAGATAATGGGGAATAAAGTAGAGAGGATGTACGATGTCGGTGTTGCCGGCATACATCGTATCCTGGACCAGTTGCCGCAGCTGAGGGAAGCCAGAGTAGTTGTTGCTGTGGCCGGAATGGAGGGGGCACTGCCCAGTGTCGTCGGCGGTCTGGTTTCGGTGCCGGTGATAGCGGTACCCACCAGTGTGGGGTATGGAGCCAGTTTTTCCGGTCTGTCACCTCTGTTGACCATGCTTAACAGTTGTGTTCCCGGAATGGCAGTAGTAAATATTGATAACGGATTCGGTGCTGGCTATCTGGCTGGGCTTATCAATCGAACCAGCGGGACGGATAATGAAGACTAAAGAGAAGCTGCAGCACTGTAAAGGTATTCTGGGAGAGATGGGGTCGGTGCTGGTAGCCTATTCCGGAGGAACAGACAGTACTCTTCTTGCCTCTATTGCTCATGATGTGCTTGGCACACGGGCAGTAGCAGTTTATGCTTATTCTCCGGTATGTCCTCCGGAAGAACTTGCCGAAACGCAGCAACTGGCAGAGATGCTGGGGATTCGCTGTATCACCATTGATTACAACGTACTGAATAATAGCGCTTTTATCGCCAATACACCGGATCGTTGCTATTATTGCCGGCGGGAACTCTTTGAAAAACTGAAGGCGATAGCGGCCCAGGAGAAACTGTCCTGTATTGCAGATGGTTTGAATTACGACGATTTAAGCGATTATCGCCCGGGGAGAAGAGCTTCTGTAGAGGCAGGTGTGCGCAGCCCGCTTTGTGAAGTGGAGCTAACCAAGGAAGAGATTCGACAGCTCTCGCAAGAGAGAGGATTATCCACCTGGAATAAACCGACTTCTCCCTGTTTGGCCTCGCGTATCCCCTATGGTATTCCGGTTACCACCGATGCCCTGGCTAAAATAGCCGCAGGAGAGCGTTATTTGCGTGGTCTGGGTATCCGGCTGCTGCGTTTACGCCATCATGGAGATATCGCACGTATCGAGGTGGACGACGATGGTATCGTCTTGCTTTCCGAAAAAAAAAGACGTGATGAATTGGTACAGCATTTCAAATCTCTGGGCTATACCTATATCACTCTCGACCTCGCCGGATTTCGCAGCGGTAGTCTCAACGAAAAAATAAATAAAGGTGGTATGAAAGAAGAATAGTATGGCCAAGGCAGCTTATTTTGATTGTTTTTCCGGATGCAGTGGAGATATGATTATCGGTGCACTGCTTGATTGCGGACTTCCGCTGGAAACACTGGAAAAAGGACTGAGTACTCTCGCAGTGGGGGGATACAAACTCTCTGTAGAGAAAGTAAAACGTTCTTCTATTATGGCAAGCAGGTTTATCGTGACGTTAGATGAGCATCATCATCAGCATCATCGTTCTTTACCGGATATTCTCAAAATTATTGAAGAAAGCCAGCTTACTCCCATGGTAAAAGAAAAAAGCAGTGCTATTTTTCGTCGTCTGGCGGAAGCAGAGGCTATTGTACATGGCACCACCCCGGATAAAGTCCATTTTCATAAGATAGGTGCGGTAGATGCGATAATCGATATTGTTGGTGCGGTACTGGGATTTGAAACTCTTAAAATTGAGCGTTTCTATTCTTCTCCTCTTACTGTTGGTAGCGGTACGGTGAATGCGGCGCATGGTGTCTTGCCTGTCCCGGCACCGGCAACAATGCAGCTTCTTACTCAGTCAGGAGCTCCCATCGTAGAAACTCCCATAGCCGGGGAGACGCCCGGTGAGCTGGTTACTCCTACGGGAGCGGTACTCATTACTTCTCTCGCTACTTTTGTTAGACCCCAGATGACCCTGGACAGGATAGGCTATGGTACCGGCAGCCGGGAATTCGCCAAATGGCCTAATGTTCTGCGGCTCTGGCTTGGTGAGGAGACCGAAGATACCGGGAAAGAAGGGCTGGTTCTGCTGGAAACCAATATTGATAACATGAACCCGGAAATTTACGGTTATCTTATGGATAAACTATTTGCTCAGGAAGCGGCCGATGTCTGGTTTACCCCGATACAAATGAAAAAGAATCGTCCTGCCACAATGCTCAGTGTTCTTGCGCCGAAGTATGCCGAGGCGCGTTTGACAGAGATTATATTGAATGAGACTTCCACTCTGGGTGTCCGGGTACGACCGGTCTCCCGTCATATCGCCGGGCGGGAAATGATTGAATTTGATTCCAGCCTGGGACGGGTAAAGGCCAAGATTAAACGTCTTGGTGGGGATATGGTAGATGTTGCTCCGGAATATGAAGACTGCCGCCGCATCGCCCTGGAGAAGAATATGCCGCTTCAGGGAGTCTATCGTATTGTCGAAAATGAAGCCAGGACATATTTAGCCGGTAAACAGTAATAGATTCCACCTGTTCTCATTCTTATGGAAATGTATGGCCTGGAATACGGGGTAAAATCAGGCTAGAATTCAGAGTATTAAATCCCTGCCTCTGTCTTGTTGTTCCCGTAGGGGCATGGCATGCCGTGACCTCTTCTCATTTTCCTCTCTTTTTTGTTCAGTGGTGGTTAGTAGGTATTGGTGAAGTTCCCTTTTAGTTGATATTAAAATCATCACTATAATCAATACCGACGAAAGTCGGTATCCAGCCTATACACCACCCCTCTGGATTCCGTTCCCGTATCAAGTACGGGACAAACTTACAACGGAATGGTAAGGAAAACAACCGAAAGGGAACGCTACCTTTTTAACTGGTGTATTGAAATCGTTTATGTTATGATAGTTACTGGTTTAGCGCTGGTTACCAATAACGAGTTAAAACTAAGTTACCTCAATGGAGGATGACCAATACTCTAACCAAATATATAGAGAGAGGAGGTCATTCCATGAGTTTTCAAGAAAAGACCATCGAATGTTCCGATTGTGGTAAACCTTTTGTTTTTACCGTAGAGGAACAAGAACATTTCAAATCAAGAGGCTACACTAACGAGCCGAAGCGCTGTCCGGAATGCCGTCAGGCAAGAAAAGAGCAGCAATCATCTTCCGGTAATAGCTATAATAGTCGCGGACGAAATAGTTATAGTAGTTACAATTCTGCTCCCAGGCAGATGTATCCGGCGAAGTGTGCTGAGTGTGGTAAAGATACTGAGGTACCTTTTGAGCCGCGCAGCGGCAAGCCTGTGTATTGCAGTGATTGCTACCGTAAAATGAAAGCACGTAGTTAAGCTTGATTGAATCTACTTAAAGGGAGGGCTGGTAATATAACCAGCCCTCCCTTTTTATGTTTCCGGCGTAAGCTAAGAGATATTTCTTATGGAACTGCAGGGGAAGGTTTTAAATCTGCCCTTTCTATTTCTGTAGCCGTGCCTTTGGCCCTGTTTCCGGCAGAGCCGTAGGTGTAGAGCTTAATCATGAATTGGTGGAGAGAGCCAGGGAGAACGTTAAAACCAGAGGGTTGGAGGACAGAGTCTCTTTTCTGGAGGCCGATGTGATGGACGTTTATCTGGGAGATGCTTCAGTAGTGTTGTGCTATCTTGTTTCCGTAGCATCTGTTGCTCTTAAGTCTAAATTTGGATTTGAACTAAGGCGGGGGACACGGATTGTCATGAAAGCTTTCCCGATACCGGGATGGATTCCCGACAGAGTTAGCCGGGGTAGATAGCATAGAATCTTTTACCTTTATATTATACCGCCGCATATTGAAGAATAGTTCCCTCTTCATGCAATGTGTCTTTATGGCTATTTTATCTCCGGTGAATTTATAATCCTATTTTATCCGCTACTTCACGCATACCGATAATGGTGCGTGTAATCAGATCACTTAATTCCATACCAAGCATTCCCGCCCCTTTTTCAATGATGGAGCGGTTTACCCCGGCAGCGAAGGCTTTGTCCTTCCACTTTTTCATAACCGATTTTGTTTCCAGGTCGGACAGGCTTTTTGATGGGCGGACCAGTGCTGTGGCAACAATAAGGCCAGTGATCTCATCAACCGCGAATAACACTTTCTCCAGATTTGTTTTGGGTTCGGCATCACTGCATATGCCCCAGCCATGTGAAACAACCGCCCGGATGTATTCTTCAGGCCAGCCCCGCTCTTGTAATAGCTCCCGCGTTTTTACGCAGTGCTGCTCCGGGAAACGTTCATAGTCTAAATCATGGACGAGGCCAATGATACCCCATTTCTCTTCGTCTTCCCCCATCGTCCGGGCGATGTAGCGCAGGGCACCTTCCACAGCATAGGCATGTTTTATCAGATTGTCTGTCTGATTGAATTCCTTTAATAGTGCGAGCGCTTCTTCGTGTGTTGGTATATGTTCTTTCATCATTGATAAATAGACCTTTCCATATTAGTTAAATTATAAGCAGTACGCTGCAATTAATCTGGATGCTAATATCACAATCATCTGTGATTATAGCTTCTCTTTCTTGATAGAGTAAAGGCATATTATGATAAAAAGCAGAGTTGCTTTAATAAAATGTGACACCTATGACCATAGTCAAGCGTTTAATGCTATTCGAGCAGGGCTGGATTTGCTGGGAAGACTTTCTACCTTCGTTCAACCGGGAGAAAAAATAGTGATTAAACCTAACGTTCTTATCGGTACAGATCCTGTCAAGGGCGTTACGACACATCCGGTGGTATTCCAGTCGGAAGGAGAATTACTTCTTGAAGCGGGGGTCAGGGTATATTACAGAGACTCGCCAGGCTTCGGCTTGTCCGAAATGAGTATGAGACTCTCCGGTATTAAGAAGATTGCTGATGAAATAGGGTGTATTCTGGTTAATTTTGATTCAGGGAGGGAAATCAGTTATAAAAACGCTCTGTTAGTAAAAAAGTTTGTTATTGCTCATGGTGTTCTGGATAGTGATGGTCTGATAAGTTTCCCCAGACTAAAAACACATGGTTTTTTGCGCTTACCGGAGCAGTTAAAAATCAATTTGGTTGCATCCCGCGTCTGCTTAAAGGTCAATATCATGTAAAGTTACCGGATCCTTTTGATTTTGCAGCAATGCTTGTTGATTTGAATACTCTTATTAATCCTCGCCTTTATATTATGGATGGTATCACGGCTATGAAAGAGAATGGACCAAGAAGTGGACAGTTGAAAAATGAATATTTTATTGTTCTCCACTGACCGGATAGCTCTGGACGCCACAGCTTGCCGGGTTATTGCTCTGAATCCCAGGATTGTACCTACTGCTATACGTGGCGAAAAAGCGGGAGCAGGAGCATACCATAGTGAGAATATCGAGTCTTTTATCGATACTAATTTTATCGTTAATAGAACGCCTGTTATGTCCCAAACCAGCAGCAGGTTTAAAACTTTTCTTAAGAACAGGATAACGCCAAAACCGGCTATTGACAAAGATAAATGTACTCTCTGCGGTACTTGCGTCAATATGTGTCCGGTTAACCCGAAGGCTGTGGATTATTGGGTTAAGGGTAACCAATCCGGACCGCCGGAATATGGCTATAACCGCTGCATACGTTGTTTCTGCTGTCAGGAGACATGCCCGGAGGAGGCGATATCTATAGATAATCTACTACTGGCGAAAATCGCTTCCCATATTTGACTTAGAATTATTTATTGTCGACGAAGAAAAATACAGTGGCTAGAATGATGGTTTCACTTTCTAAATTTTTTGACATCTGATTAAGAAGTAGTACAATTATTCGTATGGGTTAAGTCAGGAAAATATTATTTTTTGATTGTTCTATTGTTATCTTCCCCCTTTAATTCGTAGAGGAATCAGTGCATATACAATTAACTTAATCTACAGGATGGAAGATAGCATTTTGAGAGGATGGCAGGCATGGTAGAACTTCTTTTCATTCTTCTGGTAATTCTTGTTCTTGCCAGGGTGAGTGGAGAGTTAGCTGAGAGACTGGGACAGCCAAGTATTCTCGGTGAACTGATGGCAGGCGTTATTCTGGGACTGTTCGTTACTTATTTCCCTGGCGTTTTACCTCCCCTGACAGATATTTCCAGTGATGAAGCATTCTTGACTCTGGGTAATATGGGTATATTGTTTCTTATGCTTATGGCAGGAACAGAGATAAATCCCAAGGAACTGGCACAATCATCAAAAATAGGTATTCTTGTGGCTATCGGTGGCGTTGTCGCTCCTTTTGCTCTGGGATATTTATTAGCTCAACACTTTCTCCCTGATTCGCAATATAAATTTGCCCAATCCATTTTTTTGGGAACGGCCCTATCAATTACGGATGTCCCTGTTAGTGTCAGGGTACTTATGAGTATGAACCGGCTTAATACAAAACTGGGCCATACTATAGTCAGCGCCGCGGTTATCGATGATATCATTGGACTGATATTACTCGCGGTGGTAACCGCTACACTGAAATACGGCAAGATGCCTTCTGTAATTGATATGGCTATTTTATTGGGTAAAGTGGCCGGATTCATTCTTTTTGCTGTTTTTGCCAATTCTTTATTGGTGCGTCGTTTATTATCAAAGTTTGTCCGTATGAGGTCGGTAGAACTGGATTTCAGTCTGGTACTAGCTCTAGCACTGGCTAATGGAGGTTTGGCACAACTGGCAGGGCTGCATTTCGCGGTGGGTGCTTTTCTCACCGGTGTGTTTATTCCCAAGAGCATCGTTAATGGCAAAGGTTTCTCCAGTATAGGCCCGAGACTATCTGCTGTTACTCTTGGTTTTTTGGTGCCATTCTTCTTTGTATCGTTTGGGTTGGCAACCGATTTCTCGGTAATCGGTGTTATGCCTCTATTTATGGGGCTGGTGATACTGGCGGCTCTTATAGGTAAGCTGGTCGGATGTGGATTTATTGCTAAGCTGACCGGATTTTCTATGCGTGACAGTCTTTCTATAGGATGGGCAATGAATGGACGGGGAACGGTAGGACTTGTTGTGGTCGAGGTGGCACTGGGAGCAGGTCTATTTGACCATCCGGTACCTGTACCTATAATTGTAAAAATGCTGTACCCTGCCGTAATCGTTATGGCTCTGGTTACTACTATAGTTACTCCTATCGGGCTACGCTTCTTTCTCAAGAATCACCGGCAGCAGTAAAAATGAAATATATTCGGAATGATTGGTTTTTCACGATATATGTGTTGTGGTGAGGTGTGCTAATACATGTTGCGGACGGGTTATTGCATTGTTTAATTTAAATCTGAGAAAATATCCGAGAGGGAAGAAGTTAATTTATATTGTCGGGAAACAGAAATAATATTAAGAGTCAAGGAGTGGAATATGTGCGCGAAACGAGCTACCGGTAAGAAAAAACTGAACGAAGTAGAGCAAAAAGCACGAGAACTGCTGGAGAAGTACCATAATTGCAGCCAGTGTAGTCTGCTGGCAATTCAGATAGTTTGTGAAATGAAAAATGATGAGATGGCGAAAGCTGCCTCGGGATTGGCGGGTGGAGTGGGGACAGGTTCAGTATGCGGCGGATTGACCGGTTCGGCACTGGCACTCAGTATGAAATATGGACGTGCTGTCAGTGATTTGAGTGGAACTGATGAAGAGGCAATGGAGAAATCGCGCCAGGCAGCGGAGCCTGTTGCCAGACTGGCAAAGTGGTTTGAACGGGAGTTTGGTAGTGTTAACTGCCGTGATTTGTCCCGGGCGTATATGGGTGCAGAATTAAACCGCAGTATCCCCTGGCAGGAGGAATGGATTAAGGAACTGGGAATGAACAAGCGCTGTCAGGACATAGTCGCTCTTACGGCGCGCCGGGCGGCAGCAATGCTGGATAATCCTGCTCTGGGAATTACGGAAGAAGTCTAATTTAGCTTCTGTTAAATCGTAGTTGGTAAAGAATAGAGATTATATTAATTCTTTCTTTGTCTCCGCTAAAACCATCCACGCAATTTTTTCTTTTCATACACCTGGCTGACGGCTGCTTTTGCAGTTAAAATAAAGGTTATAATAATATAAGGAAGAGAAGATGTATACAGGCAAATATGCAACGGGCCGGTTTAAATCAATTGATTATGAGCGCATGCGGGAGTACCGGCTAAACAGGACACTGGAGCAGATGAAGAAGCAGTGTCTCGGTGCCTTGATTATCTAGGAGCGTGGGTCACGAGTAATTGGTGCGATTGATTATATGGTCCGATGTCACCTCTTTTGTTGAGGTTGGCGGTTTGGCCCTGCGAAAGCCGGATTGGGCGCGCCGATTTCCTTAAGCTACGCTAATTATCGCCTCCATTTTCCCCGATTTCCTTGAGTTGGCTATAAACCTGACCGCTTTCATGACGTTCTGTACAGCGCAGACAAACCGCCATTGCCCAAGGGCATAATCGTCACCACGCATGGTTACCCCTCTGAACCCCAAGCCCTCCTTTATCTGACCAATCGGCTGCTCCGCTACCCACTTGCGCTTACGATAGACGGCGTGTTTCTCAGGCTTTTTCAACCTGGCTCTCATCTCGCCGATAAGAAGCTGGTCTTCTGCTACTATCAGCATTCGCCTATCTTCACCGGACTTCAGGCAACACGCCCTCAGTTTGCAGCCAGCGCAGTCTGGACATACATAGCGATACTTGCCATCTGTTTGCATTGTATCTCGTATCAACAGTCGGCCTTCGGGACACCGCCACCCGTCCTCTTCTTTGTCATAGCAAAACCGCTTCAGAGAGTAGACCCTGCTACCCGTGGATTCCTTTTCTTCTTTCTGCTTTTCCCTGCCTGAGGCTATCAGCAGTGCAATGCCGTCCCCCTCAGCCTTGATGTTATCCGCACTAAAATATCCACTGTCGGCGCTCATCTGCGTTTGCTTTTCATCTTCGGCATTGAAACCAAGTTCTTGTCGTAATTCCCGCACCTCCTCCACTACTTGAGGAAGATGCTCAGTATCCGCAGGATCATTGCTCAGATCAGCAACTATTATTATCCCGTGGCTTTCTGCCGTGCGGACCTGAGCGTTGTAGCCGTAGTCAAATTCCATTGAAATCCGAGTCCAGGCGGCTTACGTCCAGGGCCTCGGTCACCTCCCTGAATGCATGCACTTCATCCTCGGTCCCC
>DDXZ01000010.1 GCA_002347295.1 Dehalococcoidia bacterium UBA2247
CTTAATACCCTGGATCCTCGCACCCAGAGGGTACCCGGCGAGGATGACACTATCGTCATTGCGAGACCACCGAAGGCAGCCTGTCCCGTACCGCGACGGGATAGCAATCTGGAAGGGTGGGGTAGTCTCCTCCCCTTATCATTCTGGAGGAGTATAGCGATGAAGAATCTGGTGGTGAGGTGGGGCTAATATCCTAAATCAGTTCCTCTAAGATTGAGCAAACTGTTGTCCTGCTGCGTCTTCTTAATAGAACCGATAAAGGTACGATAATTAATTAGGGTGGCAGAAAATGAAAAAAATATTTCATCCTGTTTCGGTAATAGCAGCGGCAATTGCCGTTTGTGCTTTGTTCGTATCTAGCGGTTGTACTACTTCATTGCCGGAAGGATTTGCTATTTATCTTACGGAAGAAAATATTTCACCATCTCAGATGGAATCCTTAACAGGGTGTTGAAAAACCTTGTTTTGGACTAAAAAGGGGTGTTGGCTAGGCACGAATTTTGGATGATTTTCACGCATTTTGCCTTTTTTCAACACCCTGTTAAGTCACGTGGAAATTGCGGAACATCCTGTTATTGCCATGAGCGATATTGTTACATGTGATGCCATCACGCATGAAATAAAGCTCACGGAAGATGTATATAACCGGATGCTTTTCCTGACAGATCGAATAAATCTTTCCCGGACATATCTTCTCTCCTTATCAGTACTTTAAATGTTTTACCAATTTAAATTACCATCATATTTTTAGTGTTTTGCGGTAAGATGCAAGGTTATTTATTTTTCTTGGCTAAATAGTTCTTCAGCGATAAGGGCGGCTCCGATAGCATTGGTAAATTGAGGCTGGGGTGGTATCAGCAGCTTTATTCCCAGTTCTTCCAGATTTCTGACTAATCCGGTATTAAGTCCGCCGCCACCGCTGATGGCGCAACTCTCTTCCCGCCCGACTCTATCGATAAGAGAAAATATTTTGCTCGCCAGTGCCCGGTGTACTCCGGCCACGATATCTTCTTTGGGAATACCTTCTGCTACCCGAGAAACAGCTTCTGATTCTCCGAAAACGGCACAACCGGTAGTAAAAACAACCGGATTTTTTGACTGCAAAGAAAGAGTGCCCATATCTTCCAATTTTATCTGCAAGACATTGGCAATAATTTCCAGAAAAATACCGCCTCCGCTGGCGCAAATTTCACTGATGGCGAAATTAATAACCTGGCCGTTGTCATTCAGGCGGATTACTTGACTATATTGTCCCTGTACGTCGATAATGGTGTGAACAGAGGGGAAAATATGGTGCATCCCGCGGGCACAACAGCGCATATCGGCAATATGCTTATTGCTAAAAGAAATAACACCATCACCATGTCCTGTGGTGGCAGTATAAGCTATATTTTTTTTTGCTATACTTGCTCCTGTTAAAAGTTCATCTTTTAACTGCTGTGCTGCCAGTCTGTAGTCCATTCCGGAGGCCAATTTATGGCAGGCTAAAATGTTATCCCCTTGAGTCAGCACGCCTTTACTGGTGCCGGAACCAATATCAATTCCCAGAAAATATGCCATGTTTGCTAATCCTTTATTGAAAGAAAGTAGCTTTTTCCAGACAACGTTCCCCTCTGGGAACAGGTTTATTCTGAGAGAGGGCTTTCATCACTATTTCTTTCCCGAACAGTGCTCCTCCCAGAGCGCCACTGAGCATAGGTTGTTCTGGAATAAAAAGTTCACCGCCCAGTTTTTCTTTTAATGCTTTTACCATTCCGCTATTTTTAGCCACTCCTCCGGTAAAGAGAACATCGGGCTCTATTTTTAATCTTCCTATCATTCTTACTACCATGCTGGCAATAGCGTCATGGACACCGGCGATAATGTCCTCCGCCGGTACTCCCCGGGATAGATGGGATACCACTTCCTGCCGGGCGAAAACAGTACAGGTACTGCTGATGGGAATTTTGCGGGTGGATTTTAAGGATATAGTGCCCAGCTCATCTATGGCGATACCAAGTGCTTGAGCAATAACTTCGAGATATCTTCCTGTACCAGCCGCACATTTATCGCTCATGACAAAGTCAACCAGCTTGCCATTCTGAATTTGAAGGCCTTTGGCATCCTGTCCCCCGATATCGATAGCCAGGCGGACATTCGGGAACAGTTGCGATAAACCTCGGGAGTGACAGTTTAGCTCTGTAATCTGGCGGTCGGCAAAAGGAACAATCATCCGGCCGTAACCGGTGGCAACGATATATGATATTTCATTAAAAGAAAGGCCGGCCTGTTCCAGAGCTTCCATCATTACAATATTTGCCAGACGCCGGTGCTCGGCGTCGGTATGCTTGATGATACTGGCGCAAATTTTATCATTATCGTCTATGATAACCACTTTGGTCATAGTAGAGCCAAGATCAATACCGGAAAAATAGATAGAAACCACCTCCCGATTGATTTAATACCATTATTATCTGTGAAGGCAGACTCGACAAAGATTGTACATTATTTTCAGGATACTATTTTGCTATCTTAATTTTAAACAAAACAGTTAAATTTCATTTTACCAGCGGTTTAACCTCAATAGCAATAAAAGATTTCCACTTAATTAGTTCCCCCTGAAAAAGTCGAGTGACTCTTTTCCAATTGAATAATGAGCCTGTACGAAGCTAGTCAGCCTCGGAATAAACGAGCCTCTAAGTTTGTTTGCAGAGATTGGAATGCGCTTTCACCACCCTTTCTGCAAAATTATTGTCACTCATTTGATCGGCATAGTTTTGCATCTTGTTTAAGCTTACATCCTGACGCAGATAATTCTCAATGACTGGGATTGACTTGAGCTTTTCAAATGGCGTATTGATCTTATTGTAAGAGTATCTCTTTGTCACTCTACCTTTGCAATCAATCTCCTCCACGGGGAAGAAGCAGGACCGATGGAAGTTGATATACGGATTCAAATAGTATTGATGGTATCTATTGAGCAAACAGGCCCCGGACCGGGGAATATGTGTATAGCCCCAGGTTCTTGCGAATCACTGAGCCATTCTTGCTTCTCTTACAGCGTTGATATGGTAAACCCCTTTATGACCGTTCTGATTCCCCTGGTGAACAGTATCTCTCCGGATCTGCCCAGGTTGTCCTTGAGACTCGGGCTTAACCCGCTCGCCGATTTTAGATACCACTGGTTTGGTATTAGTATAACGCTTAGCTCCATACCGTTTACTATGGCGCAGATTGTAGATTTGAGCTACTGATATTGCAGCAATACCGGCATATTCATAATGGCCGTATACCTCATTCTCACGCTCCAGTATCTTTTTCGTAGCCGGACCGCTGAGTCAGCCCTGTATTTCATCGGTTTTGGCCAGCAGTGCCACATCTTCCGCGTAATACTTCTGCGGGAATCGATGTCGTCGGTACTTGGCCGGCGGTATCTTACCGGACTGTTGCTATAGCCTGATTAATCTGGTGAACTAGGCGCGAGAATAGCCTGTCACCTTCAGGAGATAGCTTTTGATTAACCTTTTCCCTTCCTTTTGTAGTTTCAGGTAGCGAAATCGCTTCAACACCTCCTCAATCCAATTGTATTTTTCACAGGCATGCAACCCTCTGAACTTAACCTCTTGACTACCTTGTAATAAAGCTTTTAACTTGTTCAAGTGTCTGTAGTTGCTCGTCGTTCATATTAAGTCTCATGTTCCAATCATAAACAAGACGTATCTACAGAGGATCATTCTGTATTAGAAATCAATAACCCCTTCAGACTCATCTTGTATTAGACAAGATGAGGACCGTGTCAACTCAAATAAAAATGTTACCGGAAGAGAGGACTTTCTCTTATGGTGTCTTTTAGTATATAATCTGATTCTAAATGTGTTTTTCCAGATAAGGAGAGTGGAAAGGAAATGAAGGTAGTATTACTACAGGATATTCCCACACTGGGATTGAGCGGGGAAATAAAGAATGTTGCTAACGGTTATGGCAGAAATTATTTACTTCCAAACAAATTTGCTGCACTGGCAACAGATACCATTGTTAAACAGACAGAGGTCAAACGACAGGAAGCAGCAATCCGCCGGCAAAGAATAGAAGAAGACCAGAAACAACTGGCTCAACGTATTGAAAACGTTACAGTTGAGATAAAAGCCAAGGCAGGACTGGAAAATCAACTTTATGGTTCCGTAACCAACGTTGACATCGCAAGTGCACTCAGCGAAGTTATTGATACGAAAATAGACCGTAAGAAAGTTGTTCTCCCTAAATCTATCCGTCAGTTGGGTAACTATGATGTCAATATTAAATTCAGCCCTACTATCAGTGCTCGCATCAAAGTTATTGTCCGTTCAGAAGATGAGGGGGCAACAGAAGCCACCCAACCAGAAGCTAAGGTAGAAGCAACCACAGTAGATACTTCAGTTGAATCGTCATCAGTTGAAGAAGTCAAGGGGGAAGAAGCTAAAGATGTACCAGGAGAAGCTACCACCTCATGATATTAATGCCGAAGAAGCAACTCTCGGTTCTTTATTAATTGACCCTGATGCCATTTATAAGATTGATATGTTTCTCAGGGCGAAAGACTTCTATCAGGAAAATAATGGGTGGATTTACGAGGCATGTACCAACCTCATCAGTCGCGGCGAAGTACTGGATCAGGTAACAGTTGCCCGTGAATTAAGCCACCAGGGTAGGCTGACAGTTGCCGGCGGACCTTCCTATCTCAGCCGGCTTGTCTCCATTACCCCTACCTCCGTTAATGTAGAACACTACGCCCGCATCGTTTCCCGGCTGGCAACGATGCGCCGTCTGATTGACGCCGGCAGTAAAATCACTGCTATCGGCTATGATGCTGACCCGGACGTAGATAAGGCTCTGGCTAAAGCAGAAGGTATTTTATTTGATATTCACCCCAATCGTTATATGCATGATTTCCGCAGTATCGGAGAAATTCTCGGAGAATATTTCGATGATAGCGTCATTAAAAATACCAGTGAAGATCACCCCAATTATGTTCGTACCGGTTTCCCTGCCATAGACCAGATACTGGGCAGTTTGCAACGTTCGGATATGATTATACTGGGAGCACGTCCCAGCCTGGGGAAAAGCAGTCTGGCATTGAGTATCGCCCGTAATGCTGCTGTAGAACAAAAAGCATCAGTTGCCATTTTCAGTCTGGAAATGTCCTGCGACCAGCTCGCACGGCGCTTGCTTGCCAGCGAGTCCGGAGTTGCCGTAAATAAGATCTGGACAGACAAACGGGATGATAATGATGAGAAAAAAGTAATGAAAGCACTGGGAACGTTATCAGACACGGCAATTTATATCGATGATTCACCTCACCTGAACACCGACCAGTTACATAGCAAAGCACGCCGTCTACGTAATGAAACCGGTATCGACTTAATTATCTTGGACTATTTACAAATGGTTTATGGTAGCGACCGGGTACAAAATCCGGTACAGGAAATGACCATGGTATCCCGCTCATTGAAAGCTCTGGCACGTGACCTTGATGTGCCGCTGCTTGCCGTATCTCAGCTCAGCCGGGCAGTTATGCAACGTAACAAACCCCATATCCCGCAACTTTCCGACTTGCGGGAAAGCGGTAGTATCGAACAAGACGCTGACGTTGTAATGCTTATGTACCGTGCCGATAAGGATTACTCTGAAGAAGAATGGGACGCAACACACCCCGGAGAACGTTTTCCTGTAGGAATGACCGATATTGAAATTGCCAAACATCGTAATGGCCCCACCGGTAGTGTCAAATTGTATTTTCGGGATAACTTGACAAAATTCAACAGTGTAGAACTGGAGCGAAGCAAACCGTGAATGTATCGGAAAATCCGAGAGGAGAGTCGGAGGGAATACGTCTACCGCACACTTTTTTCAGTGACTATATGCCTGTAGCAAGCAGCCTTAGTGAACTGAAGGTGGTTCTTTATGTCATCTATATGATAAATAAAAAAAGTGGTGTACTTCCCGGAATCACTACCGCGGAGTTATCCGATAGTAAGTATCTTAAAGATATACTTAGCACAGAAGCACGTTCATTCGAAGATATTATACAAGCTGCACTGGAAAGCGCCGCGAGTACTGGTATTTTACTTCATATGCCGATTACAATAGCAGGAAAACAAGAAGATGTTTATTTTCTTAATAACGGCGGAAGCGAGAAAGCAATAGCAGGTATCCGGAATGGGAAATTGAATCTGATGGAATTACTGCAAAATCGCGAAGAGGATACCAACAGAGAAGAGATAAATATTTTTACTCTTTACGAGGAAAATATCGGCATACTGACACCAATGATTGCGGAGCAATTAAAAGAAGCCCAGCAAACATATCCTGCCTCCTGGATTAAAGATGCCTTCCAGGAAGCATCAAGTTTAAATAAACGTAACTGGAGATATATTGAGAGAATTCTGGAACGATGGAGCCAGGAGGGAAGAGAACATGGATCGTCTGGGAGATATATTAAAGAAAACGATCCCGACAGATATTTTAAAGGAAAATATGGACACATTGTCCGGCGTTAGCACAGACAATAATAACAATACTGTAAATCCGGATGAGTGCCCGTTTTGCCATGGTATCGGCTTTGTTCATCCTCTATTAAACGGACAACCTGACTATAGTCAGATAATACCGTGTAAATGCGTTCGGACAGATATAGAGAAAGATAAACTGGCACATTTACAGAAATACAGCAATCTCGGTTCATTAATCCGCGTCAAATTTGAAAATATCATGCCACAAGGACGCTGTAGCGATACTCTGAATCAAAAGAGATTTGAACGTGCCTATAAAGCCGCCGTCGCTTACGCCCAGAATCCTGAAGGCTGGTTTATTCTGGAAGGTCCCAGTGGTAGCGGTAAAACCTGTCTGGCAGCAGCTATTGTCAACCGCCGTCTTGAGAGAGGGTCACCAGCGTTCTTTGTCGTTGTTCCCGACCTGCTTGACCATCTACGGGCAACATATAGCCCCTCCAGTGACGTTACCTATGACTTACTATTTGAGCAGATTAAGAATGCTCCCTTACTTGTTCTGGATGACCTGGGCTCACAGAGCAGCACATCCTGGGCCGAAGAAAAGCTTTATCAGATAATTAACCACCGCTTTAATGCCCGGTTGCCTATGGTAGTTACCACCAATATTCCTGTTGATGAATTAGATGAGCGGCTGCGTACGCGTCTTACCGAAACTGAATTAAGCCACCAGTATCTACTGGAAGATAATGCCATTACTACAAATACCGGTTACAACATACTAAATCAACAACTATTACAGCAGATGACTCTTAATAATTTTGACAGCGACAGGCTGGAGATTCCTCCGGAACAAAGACTTAACCTGAAACGAGCCTACGATTTGGCTTGCAATTTTGCCAGGTCGCCCAAGGGATGGCTGGTTTTTCTTGGTGCTAATGGCTGCGGTAAAACCCATCTCGCTGCAGCAATTGCCAATTACCGCCGTCAAAAAGGGGAACCGGTTACTTTTATTTTTGTTCCGGATTTTTTGGATGAGATCCGCGCAGCATTCAGTTCGGATAACAGGTCCAGTTATGAAGAATTATTCAATAATGTAAAAAAAGCCCCCTTACTGATTATGGATGATTTCGGTGAAGAAAGTGCCACCTCATGGGCACGGGAAAAACTCTATCAAATAATAAACTACCGGTATAACGATAGACTTCCTACAGTAGTTACCACATCAATGACACTCGACAACATTGATGCACGAATCAGCTCCCGCATGGCAGACCCCCGCATAAGTACTGCCCTTGCTATTACCGCACCAGACTATAGGGCAGACCATGTTGAAGAATCATCACAGGAACACTATCACGGCCGCAGAAAAAAAACTGCCCGTTAGACCTTACTAAAACATTCGTGTTTTTGACTAATATCTACAGCCAGTGTTACTATTCGCAAATATACCGGAGGCAGCAATATTTCGGTTATTAAGACAACCTATCAATCACTTGATAAAAAGGAGGAATATTCTACGGCTGGGTAGTGCTGGCAATGGCACTTCTCACCACTACTGCCGGCTGGGGTATTTATTATTCTCTTGCTGTTTTCTTCAAGGACCTCCAGAGTTCATTCAATACTAACCGTGCTGATATTTCCTTAGTTTCTTCTATTTTCATCGGCACCTTCTTTACCATGGGAATCATCTATGGCCGGATTGTCGATAAGCATAGTCCCCGCATCCTGGTGGGGCTCGGTGGCCTGGCGATATTTGCCGGTATGTTATTAAGCAGCCGGGCTACTGCTGTCGGGCAACTTTACATATTTCTCGGCTTTCTCGCGGGTGCTGGAACCAGTACGGCTATTTTACCCTTTATCCCGGTCCTTTCAAGATGGTTTATCAGCAGGAGAGGTCTGGTACTCGGTATACAGGCAGCCGGAGCCGGGGTAGGCATGATGATTTTTTTCTCTGCTCTCACAAAAACTGCTCACGAGTTATGGTTGGCGTACTTCTTTAGATATCCTGGAAATTATCGGGTTGATAATATTCAGTATTTCCGCCTTTCTCGCCCGGGGATATTCCTCAGAAAAAGGTCTGGAGCCCTACAGAATAATAAAAACGAATATTATAAACAAGAATTCCTCTCATACTATTCCAATAACAAATATTCTCGGTGGTGACCTATCACTTAAAAAAGCATTAAGGGGAAGAAATCTCTGGATGGCTCTGGGTATCAGAATGGCATTATCACTTGCTATTTATATGGTTAATACGCATCTGGTAAACTTTACTAAGGATGCAGGAATGAGCGCCACCAGTGCCGCTTTACTCATGACTATTGTCGGAACAGTCAGTGTGGCTGGTAAAATTATTGCCGGTCATCTAGCAGATAAAATCGGTAGTAAAAGAATTGTCATCTTCTGCGCTGCGCTCATGGCATTAGAAATGCTCTGGCTTTCCGCACCCAGCGGAGCGAACGCGTTACAACTTTCCGCAGTCATTTACGGACTGGCATATGGCGGCTCTTTCGCTCTAATGAACACTATTGTTGCCGAAGCCTTCGGAGTGAAATTCATCGGTCAGATACTAGGAATAATCAACCTCGGTAGTGCCGTAGGAAGCCTTTTAGGACCGTGGCTGGCCGGGTATGTCTTTGGATATTACCGGCAGTTATTCTATTGCCTTCATGATTGCAGCCGGAATCTCTCTGGTTGCCGTAATCTGTGGCCTAATATTCCGCGCGAACGTGCCCGCCAAAGAATACCTCAGGACATAAGAAGTAATACGGATAGTATATAATACAAGTAATAAATATTTTTGGGCATGTTATAATACAGCAAAACATAATTTTAATCAGGAGGATATAATGGAAAATACTTCTACAGGAATTAAAGAGAATATTGCGGGATTGTTGTGTTATCTTCTAGCATGGATAACAGGACTTATTTTTCTGTTAATAGAAAAGGAAAATAAAACTGTTCGTTTTCATGCCTGGCAATCAATATTCGTATTTTTACCATTAACTATCCTTAGTATGGTCCTTAGCATAGTACCTGTGATTGGTTGGATTATTACCGTTATTACTTTTGTTTTCTGGGTAGTATTGATGTATAAAGCCTACAAAGGTGAAAAATATAAAGTACGCTGGGCAGGCGATTGGGCCGAGAAGCAAGTAAATAAATAATTCCTGATTAAAGTTATTTTTTCACATATCTTCGCTATCGCAACCGGTAATAAAGTTGCACTGAGTTCAACCGCATTTCTATTTTTCATATTCGAGATTTATTATATTAAGAAACCTCTGAATAAGCTATTGATAATGGATATTTGAAGACTATGTTCTTTTAAATCAATTTATAAACGGCGTTTTTATGGTTTTTATCGCATTTTTACACTCTTGTTGCCCATCTTTTAGTCCTATTTGAGGTTTTCTTCCCCATTTAGGCATACTTACCCCTTAATCATCGGTATTTCCCGACGTACCATGTACCGGTTCGCCAGCATAAACAGACTAAAAACCTGTACCGCATTCTTGTATCAGCCTTTGTATCGTACCTTTCGATATTTCCACAGATGTTTTATCACCTGAAACGCATGCTCTCCTTTAGCCCGTACCTTGCCATACCGGTGATTATATTCTTTATCTTCTTCGGTGAGCGGTTTCCCTCTGTATGCCTTCCTCTTAAC
>DDXZ01000059.1 GCA_002347295.1 Dehalococcoidia bacterium UBA2247
CAAACCGGCTCAAGGTGTTGGTACGGGCAGCCTGCTTCTCCAACGCCCGGCGCCCGATCACCGCCTGCATAGCAGGATCTCGGGCCAATCTCACGGCGTTATTGGTGTCTTCATATCCCGCCAAGCGGCTATACACTGACTGCCGTATCAGGGGCACCAGCTTATGCTGCACATTCCTGCCACCACGGGTCTCTTGAAGATAGATCGGTGCCATCTCTCCGTCAATCCCAGTGCTCCATCCAGTTCTCGGCAGGCCAGCAACCCTGCATCCGAGGTAATCCTGGCCCCATGTAACTCTAGCCTAAGCCGCTTATCGAATTGAAGCTTCAATGTCTCCCTGGTCTTTTCACCCATTGGGTTCCTCCAATTAGCCCCATCTAATGTGGCTAAACAAGGGGCTTTTGAGGCTATTTTACCATAGAAACCTGTCTATACCCCCGGCTTGATATGGGAAATCCAGGCTAAAGAGTAATTTTCTACTTGATTCGGATAATAGTTAATCTTTTATTATGAAATCAGTAAAATGGCCCGTATTTTGTGACCAATTTACCTCAGTTCTATTTACTATGGATGCTGGTGGTCCGGTTTGTGCATATTCCAATAGTTGTTTCAGCCGTTCTTCAGTTCCTTCGGCAATAATTTTTACTGACCTATCTTCTCTAATATTTTGCACGTATCCTGTTAGACCGAGATTTGTTGCATGACGGAAGATAAAATCGCGGAAAAATACTCCCTGTACCCGGCCATATACCTTAATAGATAGAGAAACCAGCTCTGGCATAAATAAATTCCTGTGATAGCATTACCATTCTACTTTACCTTATATTATTGTGTTTTTACCCGGATAAATTCAACATGAAATCTCTTTTTAAATCTCTCCAGGATAGAGATTGTTTTCCTGCCGAATAAATTAAGAAAGAAGGCATTGCCAATTGCATGCAGCGCATCAAACCAAATGCTATCAATCATGCTAAAAGCAAAGGTGGTTATTGTTAGAGGGTAAATAAAAGAAGCCCAGAACCAGATATTCATTATGATACCATAAGCAAATCCCCATAGTAGACCGATAACGGTCAGTAACTTTACTCCAGGGTTGCATTGTCTGATATAAGCGCTACCAGCGCCGATGAGTCCCCAGGCGAGCATTTGATAGGGAGTCCATGGTCCGTGCCCCAGAAAAAAATTCGAGATAAATGGAGTCATTGCTCCTACCATAAATCCTGCTATCGGTCCGAAGACATATCCGGAGCATGTTATGAGATAAGTACAGGGTTGTACTCCTGGTATTGCCGCAAATGGTATTCTCAGTACAGCGGATATTGTTGCCAGCATTGATATCAAAGCAATTTCCTTTGAAGTATGCGCATAACGTTCGAATTTGAAGAAAAAGATAATTATGCAGAGGAGCACTATAGCTGTAGCAATTATTCCCCAGTTTAAATTAATGTCTTGCCATGATTCAGAAATGAAAGATATGGTAATTAAAATAAGAATAAGAAGTACAGTGATAATCAAGGTCTTTGGTTTCATGGTAGATATTCCATTATTTCTTCGACAGTTAGTATGTCTTGTATTTTGTTGTATTGGGGAAAGGTTTGCAGTAAACGATTAATCTGTGGTGAAAAAAATAGTGACCCGGAGAGTATATCGTGTTTGTTGCCGTCCGCCACGATATGACCATTGCTCATTAATATTACCCTATCGGAGTATCTGGCAATAGTTTCTACGTCGTGGCTGATAACAATAATTGTGTTTCCTTTGTTACGGTACTCTTCTAAAAAAGTCATTAATTCATCTTTACGTCTTTGTTCCATTCCTCTGGTGGGTTCGTCCAGCACAAGAATATCGGGTTGAGCTGCTATTACTGACGCTAGAGCTACCCTTTGTTTTTCTCCTCCACTTAGTGAGCGGGGATAACTGTGACGCAGGTGAAGAATTCCCAGCATACCCAGTGTTTCTGTAATTCTTAATTCTTTTTTGTTCTGTGCCATGTTTGTGTTGTTTAAAGTTAAAAGGAGTTCATCTTCTACTGTATCGGCAAAGAGGTGTTGATTGGGGTTCTGGAAAAGAAAACCAACCGATTGTGCAAGTTGAGCGACCGTTTTCTTATTAGTATTTACACCGTTTATTATTACTTCACCGTGTGTTGGTTGTAATAGGCCATTGATATGCCGGGCTAAAGTGGTCTTTCCGGAAGCGTTTCTACCCATGATGGCGACGAATTCTCCGGAATGGATGGTTAGATTTATGTTATTCAGAGCAGTAATACCTTCCGGGTAGGTATAGTAAAGTTTTGTTATTTCTATTACCGGTTTACCTTTCTGGTAATTTGTCTGGTGGTTATTATCTGTTTTTAAACGAGGAATTATTTCCTGGAAAATATTCCCGAGAATAATACGACTTTCTTTAACCGTTAGTGGTATTTTACTGATGTTAAATCCTTTTTCTTTTAGTTTATGTGTGAGTTGTATAATAGGAGGGATTCCAATGCCTGCCTGTTCCCAATGACCGTTGCTAAGAACCAATCTGGGATTTTCATCAGTAATAATGTGACCGTTAGTAATTACTATCATTCTATCAGAATGATGTATTACTCTATCCATACGGTGTTCAATCAATATTATTGTAATGCCCAGTTCTTCATTAAGGCGCTTAATTACATTAAGTACTTCCTCTGCTCCTTTGGGGTCCAATTCCGATGTGGGCTCATCCAGTATTAGTATACGGGGGTGAAGAGCCAGAACAGATGCGATAGCAACTCTCTGTTTTTCCCCGCCGGATAATTCGGATATTTGTTTTTGTCGTAAGTGAGGAATACCAACAGCATCAAGTGACTCTTCTATTTTTCGGTTAATAGAATCGTGAGGGAATGACATATTTTCCAGACCAAAGGCAATCTCCCGTTCAACATCAGTAGTTATTAATTGATTTTCCGGATCCTGGAATACCATTCCAACGTGTGTGGCCAGTTCGCTTGTTTTATGCTGAATGGTGTCCAGTCCATTTATCTCTACTCTTCCTGATATTTTCCCTCCGTAGAAATGGGGAATTAACCCATTGATGCAGCGGCACAGGCTTGATTTTCCTCCTCCTGATGGCCCGGTAATGATAACAAATTCGCCATCATTGATGGTTAAATTTATATTTTCCAGTGCCGGTTTTGGACTATCGGCATAAAAAAAACTGAAATCTTTGATTCTAATCAAATTCTGTTCTCCGTTTCAGGCTGGCTAATAACGGGTAGGAAAAGAGCAAAATTGATAAACAACCAAGTACAACGTAATCTGACCTGCCGGAAAATAATTTTTCTAAAGTAGGATAATATTGATAATTCCCCCATCCCTGCCAATATGCCCATAAACTAAAAATAAGACAGGAAATAATTAATATAAACATAATGAAATCAATTTTACTATATCTGATTTGCTGGAAAGAAGTTCTGCTTTTTAATGTATTGAATCCTCTTGCCTCCATTGCTTCTGCTATCTGTACAGTCCGGTCAAGGGAGTTGGAGAGGAGAGGTATAATTATCATTCCGCTGCTTTTAACTCTAGGAAGTAATTTTTTTTGATGTAATTCTAAACCTCTGCATTGTTGAGCCTCCCTGATTTCCCTGAGGTCTTTTGCTAATGTAGGGATAAATCTTGTGGACAGAGATGTTAAGAGGACAGTTTTATAGGGAAGTCTCATACTTTGCATTAAAAGCATTATATCATCAGGGTGGGTTGTCAGGGTGAGAACAATAAAAGCTGATATTATTGTTATCAGACGGAGAGCATTGCCTAATCCGTAAAGGATAGCTTCCAGTGTTATCCGGGGACTTCCGATTAAAGGAATGCGGAATGGTAATTGATAGAGGATGTGTGTGCCGTACTGACTGAAGAGTATGTTTATGAATATTATTAATAAGCCAAGCAGGAGAGAAAATTTCATTGTTGTTTTCCACTCTGCTTTTATTTGTGCCGTGAAAATAACAGGGATTAAACTGCAAAAAAATAACAGGAGATATATAGGATTATTATAGGTAAGAGTAATAATAATGATTACAATAGTCCATGCCAGCTTGGATAACGGATTTAAGTGATGTATTGCCGTATCTTTATTAATATATTGGTAATTTATTGCCATGGTATTTTTATAGGTTTACCATCCACTATTATCATTCCAAATGCGTTATCAAGTTCGATATTATCACCGCTAAGTAAATTTATAGCAGAGATAACATCATCGTTATCAATTCCTGAAATTATCCATACAACATTCTGGCAAGCTCCGACTCCGCGCGGGTTCCAGGGATTTTGTGTTGCCTGGATTATTCCTGCGTCCTCCTTATATTCCCTGGCTTTATTACCGCTTGAATCAAGAACCGTTAGTATGTTTTGTTCAAAATAAGCTGTTAGCCCAAGTCGTTTATAATTAGAATGTAATTCTGAAATAAGAGGCAAATCGACAGTGCCCACAATAATTAAATTATTATTCTCTTTATCTTCCTGTGATAAGTACTGGTATTCTATTAATGATACATTATTTATCCCTGACGCCAGCATTTGAGTCTGGAGCATTTGGGCTTCTGTCTTAAAATTATCGGCATAGATAATCGTTGTCGGGCTAATATTACCGGCATAACCGTGGAGGAATGGTTCCGGGAAATCTGCGATAGTTGCGGATACCTGTCCTACACTACTCCAGCTGCGTAAATCCCAGCGTTGTACATCTCCGGGATTGAGAGTATAGCTGCCACCCCCGCGATTGGAAAGCATTCCATTGATATAGAAAAACCAGTCTTTTTTTTCAGAGGGATATTCCGATTTTACTCCATTTATCCCCACGACAAAACCGCCGCCATAGGCTGTTTCTAATTCAGTTAATCTCCGGAGAACATCTATGGCACTTTCACTACCTGTTAGTGCAGTCTTTTTATTAATGATTAACTCATTTCCGAAATCCTGTGTGACAATTACTTGTATATCAGACGAATTAGCCCGGGATATTACTGGTGTTTTATTATCTTCTTCTTTATTATTACTGAGTTGATTGTCCGGGACAATCTGCTGGCTCTCAGTGGTGGGGGAGGGGATATTAACGGGTGTATCTAAACTGGCGTTATCTTGTGAGTAGTCACATGATGTACATAAAAGAATAATAATTAATATCAGCCCGATAAATGATTTCCGCATTTTATTTATTAACATTTGTTTGTTTTACTAAGAAATATTATTAACGGAAGAGCCGCTCCGGTATTTTATAACCATATGCGGCCTTCTGTTATCTTGTTTGGTTTATTTTGTTGAAAAACCTCTTTTCTCTATTAAATAAATTAATGAGACAGGGCTAATTCTTTATACATTTTAGCCAGCAGTGCCAGAGTATCGTTATAGTCCACCATACCGTCCCGGTTAAAGTCAAAGAGACTATCATTATTCTGTATATTTTCACTATGGATGTTATCATTAAAGAAAGCAATATCATAAAGGTCAAATTTGCCATTGCCATTGATGTCTTCATACAGTCCATCTTTATCCGGGTCACAGATAGAGGTATCGCAACCTGGTAATGAAGGTAACTCACTTACGACAAAGCTCCATTCTTTAATACTATTATTCCCTGCCCTATCTGTGATAGTAAGCCTTACGTGGTGTTCTCCGGGAGCTATATCATGTGTGGGATGATATACAATGCTTGTTTCTGTTATCTCCGATTGTGCGGTAATATTTTCATTATCCAGTATGAGTTCCATGCTGTTGATATCAATTCCATCACCACTATCATTGAAACTGGCACTGACCAGAGGATTTCTATCTGAGATAGATTCTAATGGAGAGAGGTCAGTAATATCGGGAGATGTGGTATCTGGCTGTTTACTAACAATAAAAGTACCGGCAAGACGGTCTATTCTAACTTGATATTCTCCTGTTTTGTTTTTTGTCAAAGAAAAGGAAACGCTGGTTGATTTCCCCGGAGGCACGGTTATTTTTTGAGTTTGTTCTATCATCTGATTTATCCACAGTGTCGCAGTATAATTCTTTATTTCAGTTGATTGGTTAGACACATCGGCAGTGATGTTTATCACATCTCCGGAAACAGCTTCCTGTGGCGTGATAGATAGTGCCGACACAGAACATTCAGATTTGGGTATTTCGGCTTCACCGGTAATACAAAAAACGGAGTATTCCGGGACAGCGGCAGAATAATAGACAAAACCATTTTCCTCCGTAATTCTCTTTGTTGCGATGGTCATCCAGCTTTGAGTTGTTTCATCCCAGCGGTTTAATAATACTGACCATTTATTATGCTGCATAAAGGATAAGATATCTTTATTAAGGCGAAAGACCATACGGGAAGCAGAAATGTTATCCGGAATAATATTTTTCAGGTCAATTTTATAATAGAGTCCGAGGTAAGGATAACCGGATGGAGAGTTTACTCCCGCGGGTTTTGTCTGGAATTGATTAATTGTAATTTTGGCATTGTCTATTTCCTCTTTTGTTTTTAACATCAGACTGGTAAAGGGAGAATTCGTACTAAAATTACTCAGTGGAGAAACAGAACTGAGAAAATCTACCCATTCATTAGCTTCTATCTTATTCGTTTGCAGAGTAATGTTATTAGCAGTGTTGCTAATTTCTGTGATTCCTGCTTGTAATGAATTTGTGCAAGTATCGGGAACAACTTCTCCGCTTAATTGCTCAGTGGGAGATTCAGGAAGAAGTTCGAAAAGCTGTTGCGCCGGTATTTCGAACAGTTTCTCCGGAGAAAGCTCGGGAAGTATTTCTGCAAGCTTTGTCTGGCTCATTTCTGAAATAATGCCGGTTCTTTGTTCAAGGCTGACTGCATCCAGTATTTGGCCGGTTCTCTCTTTGCTTATTTTTTCTAACAGGAGTGCAGCTTCATCAGGAGGTAAGGATTCTATTGCCTGTGCCGCTGTTTCTATGGAGGCACTACGAACTAAATCTTCATTACTGATTGTGGAGGAGTTGCTTTGAGCGATACGTACGGGATAATATTTACCCAGGAGGGCAATTATGGCGCAGGCTGTGGTCTGGCAGGGCGAGAATCCTGGATCACCGGACTGCCAGTAAAAGGCACCTGTATCTGCGGCAGGGGATAGTTGCTGGAAGCCAGTTAAATCATCAATTGGAGTGGCGACTACAGTCCAATTGGTGCCGTTAGGGTTCTGTCCGGATGCTTTTATCGCACATATTGCCCAAGAATCAGTATCGGCATTGGTTCCCCATCCGGAGTCAAACCCGCCGTTAGTTCCAGTATCTTGTATATCTTGTACTTCTTTCATATAAGTCAGGCCATTTGTAATTTCAGGTGAACTGGCACTTTCACCGGCAGATATTAGTGCCATTATTGCCGCCGCGGTGTCATCCACATCACTTTGCCCAGCAGCCCAGCCCCATCCCCCATTGTTGCTCTGGTTATTCTTGATGAAATTCACGGTTCCGACCACTTCCGTTGAGCTTGGACTTTCACCGGCAGAGATGAGGGCCATGATAGCCCAGAAACCGTCCCCGAATCCATTGCCGATCTTTGTGCCGTCCCAGCATCCCTTGAGAAGTGTCACAAAATCCCTGCCGCCAAAATTTGTCGGGTCTCTGCCAGCGGCGGTTATTGCCAGGATCACCCTGGCATAGTCGGTTGCCGAAGTAGCGGTGCCGGCGTTATTTTCGAGATAATCAATAATGGACGGATTAGCCGGGTCATCATCTTTTCTCCAGTTATGCGGGTTCTGCCCGGCGGCTGCGATAGCCATTACGACCCAGGCGGAGGTAGAAAATCCTCCAATACTACCATCATCAGCTGATTGCTGGTCGTGCATCCAATCTAAAGCGTTGGTTATTACAGCATTGCTCGCCGGTAGAGGATAGTCTGCGGCCAATGCAGTCTGTGGTACCATTAATGGTGTTGTTATCAGACAAATAATAAGCAGGATAGATAATATACCGTGTTTTCTAGAGGGTGCAGGTTTGAAATTTCGCATCTTGGCTCCTTAGTATAAACAACTTAACTTAAGTAATAACAAGTAAAATTGATTATACCATATAAAAGAGCTATGTCAATGGTAATAAATTTGAATAAAGAGATTATTTGTAGATTCTGTCAGGGAGATATTTTCAGGTCAAGAAGTTCGTAGCTAATGTTTTCTTTCTCTAATACATCAATTAGAGATGAGGTGCTTTCTTCAGAGCAGACTATAAGAGAGGAAAGCCCTGATCGCGCTGCTTCCAGAGCAGCTTCCTTTACTCCGTAAGCAAAAGAAGGATGAACATTCAAGCGTTTCAATGCCATCATAGATTCAATGCCTATGGCACCGATGAGTTCTTTTTCATTTAAGGCGACCTGTAATTTATTCAAGTCAACATTCCGGGAGCCACCATATTGAATACCAGGTATTTTACAAATGGTAACTGTACCTATTTCCATTTCAATGATACCCTCGATATCAGAAATAGCGACTTCCTCTCCTTCATCAGCAGAAAAAACAACGTTCCCCCGGGCAGGAGTTTCGATATTGGCGGAAGCATGCAGCAATCCGTCTCTCATAAATAGACCGGCATACTGATTTTTTTCTAATCTGGTAGCTGCTATAGCAGGTGTAATAGAGATATTAGTAATGGTCTTATTGACAAAGTGGGTATAGTTCTGTAACTCACGAGAAGATTCCAGTATCCAGTTTACTCCCTCTTTTGTAATGCGGTATCGTGAGCGACGGTCGGAGATGACCATATTCCGGTCGATTAATTCTTTCACGTACTCTGATACAGCTTGAGGAGTAACATTAATCTTTTTCGCAATATCTTTTTGTTGAATATTAGGCTGCCCGGCAGCTATCTCCACCAGAATTTGAAAGATACTGGCAGACTTTTTGCTCCTGAGTAATTGTGTCATTATCTATTCCGGGTCCAGTTTTATTACCGTTACTTATTACGTGTGTTGAAATCTGCAAAAAATATACTACTCTGGACGAGTTATTCGTCCCAATCTTCTTTGGCTTTCTTTCCCCTTTTGATTACTTCTACAGTAACCGGCTGATCCAGGGGAATCATAGTGCCCATTTTTTTCTTGGCGTCTTTCTTTGGTTTTTTTGTTTCCCGTTTTCCGATATCACGTTTGCCCATATTAGACCTCTCTCAAAAATACGTTTCAGTATAGTTCATAAGAAGTTTACCAAGAAAATTTATGTTATGCAAAATATTGGAATGTTATGATAAAAATCAGGCACTGTTTTATTAAGAAACAGTGCCTGATTTGTCTTAATCATTACTGAAAGATGTAATTATACGTTTACTACACTGACACGGACATTAGCATAGTTACCGTTTGCGTCTTTTTCTACTTTCCACAATTCAAAGCTACCTGAATCACGGTCGCCTTTAGCGTTAAAGCTGATTGGACCACTGGCACCTTCCCATTTCAATCCTGCCATAGCCGCTTGAATCTTAGCGCCGTCATAAGCACCAGCCGCTTGAATCGCTTTGGCAATAGCATAGACACAGTCATAGGTAGTGTCGCAATATACTTCTGGTGCATAACCGTATTCTTTTTCAAAATTAGCATTGAATTTAGCCGTAACATCGCCTATACCACCAACAGTTCGGGTACCGGCAACAAATGCTTTGGCCATGAACTCAGCAGATTGGGCATCAGCAAAGAGGCCGGAACCATAGTTTCCGTCACAACCTAACCAGGCGATTGAATCCAGCCCGAGGTCAAGCGCCTGTTTGAATACAATAATACCATCGTCAGCATAAGTAACGGCAAAAACTACATCGGGGTTAGCGTCTTTAATTTGCTGTAACTCACTGAGGTAGTCTTTTTTGACAGAGTCGAAATGAACGGCCACAACATGTTCTCCGGTCCAACCTTTTACTTCTAGCGAGGAGACAAGGGCTGCTTCGAGACCTTTTCCATAGGTGTTGTCCTGAACGATAGTCGCTAATCTCTGATAGCCTTTTTCCATTACTACGTTAGCAAGTACTTCTGCCTGAAGGTCATCAAGCAGGCAGATACGATAGAGATAAGGTTTCCAATCCTGATTTGACAAATCGGCTGCTGTAGCGGATGGAGTTACCATAACAACGTTATTCTCTGCCGCATAGGGACCGGATGAATTGGCGGTGCCGGTAATCATTGGTCCGACCATAGCCTGGATGCCATCAACATCAATCATTTTCTTCGTTCTTTCCAGGCCTTTTGCCGGGTCGGTATTATCACTTTCTTCAACCAGTACCAGTTGTCTGCCTAGAACACCACCGGCAGCATTAATTTCTTTAACGGCCAGTCTCGCTGCATCAAGCATTTTTACGCCCATCGCTCCTAAGTCGCCGGTAAGGCTAAGGTTAACACCTATTTTAATAGGGGCTGTTTCTGTTGGTGTAGTTTCGCTACACGCTATAGTAGCAGGAAGAAGAAGCACAGCTATTAAAAGAACTAAGAGAATTTTCCTTGTCATATATTTACCTCCACTGAAAATTTAGCTGTCATTATGCACTCGGAATTTATTTCTGTCAAATTTTTTCTCTTCCAGGCCGAGAAATTTCTGTCGGGAAAATTCTTCGGCAAAGAGGGAATCAGAATTGCCTGACATTACGCATGACCCGTTAACCAGGACATAACCCCGGTCGGAAATGCTGAGAGCTTCTCTTACATTTTGTTCCACCATCATTATGGCGATGCCATTTTGCTTAATACTGGTTAGTTTGGACAGGATAACCGCTATTGGTTTGGGAGACAGAGAGGCGAACGGCTCATCAAGTAGAAGTACTTTGGGCTGTGCCATTATTGCTCGTGCAATAGCAAGCATTTGTCGTTCCCCACCGCTTAAATTTCCTGCCAGATTTTTCTTTTTTACCGCAAGTTCCGGAAACATATCAAATATTTCTGAGATACTGTTTTTTATTTCCGATTTGTTACTTCTGTGGTAAGCTCCGATATCCAGATTCTCACTTATGGTCAAATTAGGGAAGACATTATTTATTTGGGGTACGTAGCTAATGCCCATGCTGACTGCTTTATCGGAAGTAATACCGGTAATAATATTACCATCATATAAAACATTACCATCGAATAGTTTCGCAAAGCCAAGAATACATTTAATAAATGTAGATTTACCGCTCCCATTTGGTCCTAGAATGGCGACGATCTCACCACAGGCGACTTCCAGGGATACATCATGAATGATAATGACATCATTATATCCTGCTTTAACATTTTGTGTAGAAAGTATTCCTGCCATCTACTTTTCTCCAAGATATGCCTGATAAAAATCAGGATTATCAACTATTTCATGAGGCTGCCCCATAGCAACAATTATACCTTTATTTAAAACATATATCCAGGAAGCGAATTCAAATAATAAGTCTAATCTATGTTCGATAATAAGAAAAGTCATACCTTCTTGAGTCAGTTCCTGCAACTTTTGAAATATTTTCTTGCCCAGGACCGGATTTACTCCTGCTGCCGGTTCATCCAGGAGAAATAATGTTGGTTTTGCCATAAGTCCCTTAGCTATTTCCAGAAGTTTTCTTTGTCCTCCTGATAGTTCGCTGGTGAGGGCGAAACCCAGCATATCCAGGTTCACAAACTTGAGAATTTCCATTGCCTCTTCAATTAACTTTTGTTCTTTCTCCTGCCATTTTCGCCTGAGAAAAAGACTTTCTATCATATTCTCGCCGGGATAGTCTCTTGCTGCGATAAGTATATTATCCAGCACGCTCATGGAAGGGAAAATATGAGGTATCTGAAAAGCATTAACCATGCCCATATTATATATTTGATGTGGGGCAGCGTCATTAATCCGTGTGCCGTTAAAAATAATATCACCGGAATCCGGTTTTTGAAGCCCCAGTATGGTATTGAACAAAGTTGACTTGCCGCTGCCATTTGGTCCGACAAGACCACAGATCTGGCCCCGTTTAACTTCGAGACTGACGTCATTAACAGCGTAGAAACCGCCGAAATGTTTACTAGCTCTTTTTATTTGAAGTATCGCTTCTTCTTTTTTCATATACTAGTTTTAAGGGACGTGTGGTAAACTTACTTTCTCTTAGTAATCCTTGTGGTCTAAAGAATAATACTAATATTATCAGAACGCCAAATAATATGTACTGTAGGTTTACCGGGTCAATAGGTAAGGTGATGTAATCTTTAAGAATATTAGTTCCTCTATCAAAAATTTGCACCAGAGTAGCCCCTAACAGCGCTCCGGTAAAATTGGCCGGTCCTCCTACCAGGGACATTATCCAGACAGTAAATGTGACTATTGGCATAAACATATAAGGGTCGATAAATCTGATGTATTGAGCAAACAAACCTCCTGCAATACCTGCGATAGCAGAGCCCAACATGAATACCTGGGCTTTATATTTTGCTCTACTCTTTCCCAGCGATTCCGTAGCTAACTCATTATCCCGTAATGCTCGCATTATTCTGCCGTAAGGTGACCGGGTCAGTAGTTGGAGCACAATAAAGCATAATGCCAGTATACCAAAAATTAATACAATTTGAACTCCGGCATTGATTACAGTTTTATTAATAGCGGAGAAACCGGCTGGAAAAGATATTGAAATTGCCCGCTTTACGGATATTCCCCAGACACCACCGCCAATACTGCTTTCGGTTTTAACGATTAATCTTAAAATTTCCCCGACAGTTAAGGTAACTATGGCGAGATAATCCTCTCTTAAACGGAGTGCCGGTAAAGAGATTATTAGACCGCCGATTGCTGCTATTATTCCACCACAAATAAGACATAAATAGAAAGGGACACCTGCCTGAGAAAGTATGGCGTAGGTGTAAGCACCGATAAGGAAAAAGGCAACTTTCCCGAAGTTACCTAAACCGGTAAATCCATACTCCAGATTTAAGCTTATGGCAACAATACTGAATATGCCGATATAAATAATGATATCAAGAATATAGACTGCTATATTCAAATCAGCCTCTCCTGAATAACATCGCTAAACCCTGTGGTTTAACGATTAATGTTATTACTATTATTATAAAAGCGATGGCCATACGGTATTCGGTAGATAACCCTATTGATGTTAGAAATACGACGCCAACATTCTCTGCCAGACCAATAATAAATGCCGCTGCTATTGCACCATAATAATTCCCGATTCCGCCCAGTACTACCACGGCAAAAATAGGAAGGATGATGTCCCATCCGGTCAGCGGCCATATCTGAGTGTTGACAGCGCGAAATATACCGGCAACTGCCGCTAGTCCCGCTCCGGCAAACCAGGTTATTAATATTATTCGTCCCACATTTATGCCGGATGCTAACGCCAGGTCAGGATTACTTGAACTGGCGCGTATTGCTTTGCCAATTCTGGTTTTTATCAGAATAAGGTGCATAGAAAAGGCAAGTACCAGAGCGACAACGATAAGTAGCGACCATTGTCCTGCTATGCGTACCGAGCCAACAATATATGAAGGCCATTTAATACTGAAATACATGGGCGTCCAGCTCCAGACGGCGCCGATCGAGTAGCGGATGATAAAACCAAGAGCAATTGATGCTACCATCAGGTGAATGGTGCTGGCTCCTTTTTTTGCCAGAGGCTGAAAAATAAACCGGTAGCATAACACACTGATTATTCCGGTAATAAGAAATGCCACTATAAAGGCTACCGGAAGTGGTGCCCCTATATCCTCGGCAATCCAGAATCCGATGAAAGCTCCTAATGTAAGAAACTCTGCATGAGCGAAATTGGGAAACCCGGATAAACCGTAAGTAACAGTAAGACCCACTGCACCAATAAGATAAAGTGAGCCTGTTACTGCAGAATTTAATAGAATTTGTATCCAGTTTACGTTCATTAAATCATCACATATTAGCATAAGTGACATTTATTTTACAATCATCATATTATTGTGTTAATTAATTGCAATGTTTTAGTTTTGGTGTTGATTTTCAGATTAATAGTTTTGATATCATGATTCCCGTATACGGCATATCTTTTCAGGCCGATAGTACTGCTTGCTTTTGCATTTTTTATTTCATATACTCGTATTTGAATTGTGGTTCATGTAGTTTTCCGTAGGTTAAATGATAAGTGGTAGTACTGTATTATGTTGAAAATGCAGTGCAAGTATAGATAAAGAGGTATATTGTGAGCGTTAATCTTTTTCGACGTCCCCGTCTGAGAAGGCCTTATATGCTGGCAGCATGGCCGGGGATTGGATATGTAGCAACCAGTGTTGCTTTATATATTAAAGAAGCATTAGGCGCAGAGGAACTGGCGGAAATTGAGCCTTATGAATTTTTCCGTCCCAATAGTGTTTTAGTGAAGAATAATGTAATTAGTGTCCAGGAAGTAGCGGATAATCCTCTTCCTCAGAGCAAATTTTATTATTGGAAGAATAAATATTCTGAACATGACCTGATAATTTTTATCGGTGAAGCTCAACCTCTGGGCAGGGAATGGGAATTTGCCAATTTGATTATGGATGTTGCGAAGAGATTTAAAGTCGAGAGAATATTTACTTCTGCCGCGGCGGTAGCATCAATATCTTATTCACAACAGCCGGCGGTTTGGGCTGCGGCTACCAGTTCCAAATTATTGAATTACTTACAACATTACGATGTTGTCCTGCGCGATAAAATAAAGGTTGACGGTCTGAATGGTCTTTTACTCGGTATCGCCAAGAATGAGGGGTATGACGGGATTTGCTTGCTGGGTGAAGTCCCGTTCTATATTGCGCAACTTGAAATTGAATACCCGAAGTCGTCACGGGCAGTGTTGGAAGTTCTTTCCAAGATGCTGGAGATTAAGGTGGATATGGATAATATAAACCAGCTTGTTGAGCATGCTGAGAGTGAGATGAAGGAATTAGAAGAGGAAGTCATTCATAAAATGAATCAAATAGTGATTTATCCTCAGAATAGTGAAGAAGAAGCAGCGAGTAGGGAAGACGTAAGCACCGAGGTCATTCCACCGTCGGTTAGAGAGAAGATTGAGCAGCTTTTTGAACAGGCGGCAAAAGATAAGTCGAAGGCAGGTCAGCTTAAGCTGGAGTTAGACCGCTGGAAGCTGTTTGATGAATATGAAGACAGGTTCCTTAATATCTTTCGTAAAATGGGGGCGTGATAATAGGTTATAGGCGGTATCTAACTTCCATTTTTAATGCAATATAGTTTCGATAATTTCCTCAGTATTATTTAAGTGATGGATATAATTCCACCAGTAGAAGATATATCAGAACGGCTTTTATTTATCTACGATCGTCTTTTGCAATGCTATGGGGCACAACATTGGTGGCCGGCGGATGGAGACTTTGAAATTGTGGTGGGTGCCATTCTTACACAGATGACAACCTGGAGCAATGTCGAAAAGGCGATAGATAATTTAAAATCTCATAATCTTTTATCTCCCGCGGCATTATATCAAATCCCGACTTCTGAAATTGCGGAGGAGATATATTCCACAGGTTTTTATAAAAGTAAAGCACGGAAAATTAAAGCATTCGTGACATGGCTACATGATTATTATAACGATAGTCTGGATGGGCTATTTACTCTTCCTGTTTTGTCTTTAAGAGAAATACTGTTATCGGTTTATGGCATCGGGGAAGAGACGGCAGACTCCATAATTCTGTATGCCGCAAGAAAGCCTGTTTTTGTTATTGATGCTTACACCCGGCGCATCATGCAGCGTATCGGAATTAATCCCGGGGGTGATAGTTATCATTCTTTTCAGGCTTTATTTATGGGTAATTTACCTGTTAATGAGAAAACTTATAATGAATATCATGCATTATTTGTCCGACATGGTAAGGAAAGATGTCGTGCACGTCCGGATTGTGCCGGGTGTTGTCTGTCAGCTATTTGCTCTCATCGGAATAGCATTGTTTCAGGATAAACAGAAGACCGGCAATGCTTTTGGCATCACTTATTTCTCCGGAAGCAATAAGCCGGGGTATCTCCTGTATCGGAATACGAATTAGCTCAATTTCAGATGTATCCTCTGCATAAAGAGGAGCTTCCTGTAATCCTGTAGCTAAATAAAGATGCAGATATTCGGTACTGTATCCCGGACTGGAGTAAACCCCCCCCCCATTTTACAGATATGATTTGCCTGGTAGCCAGTTTCTTCACGCAATTCCCGCTGCATTGCTTGGGCGGGCTCCTCTCCTGATTCAATACCACCGGCAGGTATTTCCAGTAAAGTCTTACCTATAGCTTCACGAAATTGACGTACTAGTAATACCCGGTCATTTTCATCTATGGCTACAACAGCAATACAATGGCTGTGCTCAACAATTTCTCTGATAGACTCATGATTATCTGCGTCAATAACGGTATCCAGTCTTAAATTAATAATTTTACCACGATAAACTGTATTACTATTAATTATTTGGTTCTGGCTCATCGGAGATTTATCCTTATTATTTTTGGTGGCTATTGTCTAATTGTAATATTAAAGCGATTTCATCACAGTTAGGATATTTGGGACAGTGAAAACAATCTGACCAGATTTTTTGGGGTAGTATCACTTTATCAACCTGATGGAAACCTAATTTCTCGAAAATGTGAGGTTTGTAGGTCAGACAAAAAACAGTAGGAATTCCAAGTTGGTTCGCTTCGTTAATACAGGTGGCAATAATGCTACTGCCAATTTTTTGCTTCTGTTTTTCTTTACTGATGGCAAGTGACCTTATTTCTGCCATATCTGCCCAACTGATATGGAGAGCACCACAGCCGATGACATCATCGTTCTCCCGTGCAACATAAAAATCGCGGATATACTCATAGATATCACTTAGTGCCCGTGGTAGCATCTCGCCTTTATCGGCAAAGGTATTAATTAGCTTGTGTATTTTAGGGGCGTCAGTGACTCTCGCTTTTTCAATAATGATTTTCATTTTTCCTTCAATTTTTGCTCTAATGATTTATAAAAAGAATGTATGGTACCTATTCTTAGTAAACGTGTAACATAAGGACTACGCTTTATCCTGACCGTACTATGTTCTGGTAGATTGATATTTATTTGTCCATCGATACTTAAAATACCCTGATAATGTTCATTAATGCTTAACTCAATAGTAGAATGGGAGGGTAGAACGAGGGGATGGCTCAAAGACATATAGGGGGAAATAGGCAAAAGTAAGATATCCGGTGACTGAGGATATATGATAGGGCCCCGGTTAGCCAGGGAATACGCCGTACTTCCCGTAGCGGTAGACACTATCACTCCGTCTGTCTTATAAGTAGTTAATTCAGTACCGTCAATAGTAACGGAAATTTTGATGAGTCGTGGTATTTCGGTGCGGCTGATGACAACATCGTTCAGGGCGTAAAAAACCTTATTATTTTGAGGGTTGCTTTCGTTATTATTGAACTCAGCCTGGAGCATTGTACGTTCATCAATCCAGGCCTTCTTTTCCAGAAAAAGCGAAAGTTTTTTAAGTGATTCAGCAGCGTTAATTTCGGTTAAGAATCCTACAGTACCCAGATTAATACCAATAATAGGAATTTTCCAGGGAGAGGTAATGCGGGCAACCCGGAGAATAGTACCATCACCACCAATACTAACAATGGTATCAGTGCTTTTTATTGCACTGGCTAAATTTTCTTCTACCAGAGAATACAACCAGACATCTGTTACTTGGGGAAGTAAATACTTTAGTATTTGTTCTCCGAGATGTCTGGCTGTAGGAATCTCCTGATTGTAGATAATCCCTACTTTATTCAAAAGCGGTTCTCCATGTTTTCTCAGCTTAAGATGAGTGTATCATCACTCTGAAAAGAGTGTCAATGCGATAGCTTAGCATGAAGAACCGCTTCTATACTTTTTATTAAAGTCTTATCGTTTCTTGAGATATAATCCACCTATGGCCATACCAGCGAAAAGAATGCCTAGAGCCATCATATCACCTGATACTGGTTCTCCTGTCCCTGTATTTTGTGTGGGGGGTAAGGCACTGCATCCGAACCGGCTGGAAGATGTGGCAGTAGGGCTGGCAGTTGCTTCAGGAGTAGGAGATGGTGTTGGTGATGGAGTAGGACTGGCAGTTGCCTCAGGAGTAGGAGATGGTGTTGGTGATGGAGTAGGACTGACAGTTTCCGTTGGAGTTGCTGTTGCTACTGGAACAGAAAGATTTAACTGGATAACGCCACCCATTTCAAAGATGCCGGTTTCTGTGGCACTATTTCCGCCTATCTTAAAGGATACCGTTTTACCACCATAACTCTTATTTTGTCCATCAATAAACAAGTTCTGAGGTGTAACGCCATATTGTGAACCAATAGTAGTGCAGGAGGAAACTTGTACCCCGTCAATCCATGCCGATACTACCGTACCATCAGCTACTGATGCGCCATATAATGTTACTGTACCATAGAAGGCGCATACAGCTGGCTGTGCCAGTGCTGTTGCCGGTAGTAATAACATAGCGGCCAGTATTAATAGCAGAATAATAATTTTTCTCATCACTTTCCCCCTTACACTTTGTATTTACGATAATAAATTATAAAACTACTCATTCGGTACTTATAGTCTATTTTATAAAATAGCGGCATTTTACGCAAGCACTTTTATAGACTCACTATAGACGTTTTACCATATTTTACGTAATTTAGTAAAATATGGAACTACTTGTATTAATAACAGAATAGTATTTTGCATTAATTACATCATAAATAAATTGCTTTATTGGTAGCGTTCCCTTTTGGTTGATATTTAAATAGTGATAAATATCCCATACCGACGCGGGTGCCCTTTGGGCAGGGTATCCAGCCTATACACCACCCCTCTGGATTCCGTTCCCGTATCGAGTACGGAACAAGCTTACAACGGAATGGTAAGGAGAACCACCAAAAAGGAACGCTACCGCTTTTTATATTGCATTGCGGCTGCTTTATGCAGAGAATATAATAACAGATATCTGTGGTATGAATTATCTTATAGCATAATGGAATAGTTTAGAGCTAATGTGAGTAATTGATTTTTGGGTCATGAGGAAGATTATGCCAGCAAAAATAGCCTATCTGGGACCAGCCGGGACTTTTAGTGAAGAGGCAGTATTACTGTATGACAATACCGCACAACGTATTCCGTTTCCGAGTTTTTCTGCTGTAGCTGCTGCTGTGGAGTCAGGTATGGCGGATGAAGGGATAGTAGCAATTGAAAACAGTATTGAGGGTTCTGTTACTGATACTCTTGATATGCTTATTCATGATTCGCCCTTGCGTATCAAGAATGAATTAATATTACCGATAAGCCAGTATTTATTGGTAAAAAAAGGCACTAGCTCTAGTGAAATAAAAATAATATTTTCCCATCCCCAGGCTCTGGCACAATGTCGTCGTTTTTTAGAACGTTGCTTCCCTAAAGCTCAGATGGTAGCGGCGCTCAGTACTGTAGCTGCGGTGGAAGAAATGCTTTCCTGTACATCTCCGTCAGCAGCTATTGCACCGGGAAGGGCGGCAGTTATTTATGGTACGGATATTCTTGCTTCTGGTATTCAGGATCAGAAATCCAATGTGACACGTTTTGTTGTACTATCAGTAAAGGACCATGCTCCCACCGGACATGATAAAACTTCCCTTTGTTTTTCATTCAGTGATGACCGTGCGGGATTATTGTTTGGAGTGCTGACAGAATTGGCAAAATATAATGTTAATCTTTGTAAAATTGAGTCACGTCCCACGAAGGAAAATTTAGGACGCTACATTTTTCTTCTGGATATTGATGGTCATCGTGAAGATGCCATTATTGCGGAAATATTAACCCGAATAGAAGCACAGACTTCTCTTTTTAAAGTTTTTGGCTCTTATCCCCGTTATCAACAGAAATAGAATAGATAATTTAAATAAGTTAAAAGGGGACACGTTATAGCGTGTCCCCTTTATTAATACAACTTATTTTTAGTATTTATGTTTTATCTTTCGACAATCATTGCCAGGCCCTGACCACCGCCGATACACATAGTAATAAGTCCTGTCTTCCAGTTCTCATTTTTCATTTCGTGCATGATAGTAACAAGCATTCTGGCACCGGTAGCGCCAATAGGATGTCCCAGAGATATTCCACTGCCGTTGGGATTAGTATTATCAATGCTTAGTCCGAGTTCTTTCATGCAGGCAATTGCCTGGGAGGCAAAGGCTTCATTTAATTCCACAACATCCATATCTTTCATCGCAAGTCCGGCTTTTTGCAGTGCCAGTCTTGAAGCGGGGACGGGACCTAATCCCATATAAGCCGGGTCAATACCACCGCCAGCATATGATTTGATGGTAACCCATGGTTCCAACCCCAGTTCTTTTGCTTTAGCTGCTGACATTACTACAACTGCTGCAGCGGCATCATTAATACCGGAGGCATTTCCTGCAGTTACCGTACCATCTTTTTTAAAGGCGGGACGTAATGCCCCCATCTTTTCCAGTGAAGTTTCCATAGGTCGCTCATCAATAGCAAAGGCAATAGGATCGCCTTTTCTCTGTGGTATCATTACCGGAACGATTTCTTCCTTGAATTTGCCGGCCTTAATTGCGGCAAGGGCTCTCTGATGACTGAGAAGACCAATTTTATCCTGCTCTTCGCGGGAAATATTATACTTAGTAGCAATAGCTTCTGCGGTATTACCCATATGATAGCCCCCAAATATCTCCCAGAGTCCATCATAGACCATGAGGTCGAAGATTTCGTCTTTGGCATTAACGCTCATATGGTATCCCCAGCGGGCTTTAGGCAGGAAATAAGGAGCAAGAGACATATTTTCCATACCGCCGGCAATAACCACTTCAGCGTCGCCACTTTGTATTGCCTGAGCGGCCAGAATGACTGCTTTTAATCCGGAGCCGCAGACAATGTTAATCGTGTAGGCATTAGTCTCTTTGGGAATGCCGGCATATATTGCTGCCTGACGAGCAATATTTTGCCCCTGGCCACCCTGAAGAACACTACCCATGACAACCTCATCTACCTGCACTTCTTTCAGGGACTGGTCCCAATCGTATGCTTTTTCTTCCAGGGCGCATGTATCATTCTTAAGAGCATCAGGTCCGACAGCAAGTGTCTTCTGGCTTGTTTTAGGGCGCAGGCCGGCCTTTTTTAATGCCTCTTTGATCACCAGTGAGCCGAGTTGTACTGTCGGAATATCCTTTAGCGCTCCGCCGAATGCTCCGATAGCGGTACGGGCACCACTGACTACCACAACATCAGTATTTTTCATTGTTATCCTCCTGAATTCTATATTTTTAAAACACTAATATATAACTATTATATATATATATAGGAATTGCATATTATCATTTTGTCATTGGTGCTGCAACCAGACTAATATTGTAATTATGCTTGACTTTAGTTCAACCCTTGTCTAGAATTTATATTTTACGGGCGGTTAGCTCAGTTGGTTAGAGCGCTGCGTTGACATCGCAGAGGTCAGTGGTTCAAGTCCTCTACCGCCCACCACTTTCGTGCCTGATTCTATTAAATCATTGTTAATCTCTGTTAATCCCTGCCTCTTTGCCCTCATGTATTCCCGCATATATTTCTGATACTCGGCTTTATCTTTTCTTGGCATTTCCAATCTCCTTCCTATAGACTCGTTCCTGATTTACAATCATTTCACAATCAGAATCATGATATTAACAAGGTAGTGTAACATTTTTTGTGTG
>DDXZ01000021.1 GCA_002347295.1 Dehalococcoidia bacterium UBA2247
AGATGTGTATAAGAGACAGATTCCCGCTCGGAGGCGGGAATGACAATGGGAGACGTTTCAAAATAATACACTACCAGTTTTTCACATAATGCTATTTATATAAACTACAGAACGAGCCTCAGAACTAATCTTCTGAGGCTCGAATAATATACTGGTGGAGACGGGGGGAGAGTTGCACTTTACCTGAAACAAGTCTTGATAGTATCAAAGATATGATATTGTCGACTTAATAGGTGATACCAAGTCAAAGTATTGCCTTTCGGTGGTAAGTTCATTTATAAAAAGTAACCGACGTTTATTATTTCATTATTTAATCGTAATCCCTACATATCAATTTCAGTTGCCCCTAATATTTCTTGGGTCGCATATCTTCAATCTTTCCATTTAAGCTCTGCTTTAGAGAATCAGTGCCTGTTTTTCTAGTAGTAATAATGACTTTCCGGATTTGACATGACGTAACGATTTAGTTACAATAATCACAGTTATTGGTTATTTGGTGTAACATAAAGGGGAGGGAGAAATGGACAATAAGAGTATCGGTAAGCGTTTGCGTACCGTTAGAGAATCTACTGGCTTCACGCAAGAACAAGTTGCGAAGTATCTTGGTGTTAAAAGAGAAAATGTATCCTATATAGAAACCGGGGCAAGACCTGTTAGCACACTTATGCTACGAAAATTGGCAGACCTATATGGATACAAGTTCTCATATTTTGTCGATGAATCAATAAGAGAAGAGGAACCTCGTGTATCCATTGCTTTTAGACTGTCTGATTTGAGTGACAGTGATTTGCCCGTCATTACAGAGGTTAAGAAGATAGCATTAAACTTAGATAGTTTATATGCACTCCTTGGGGAATAAGATATGCCAGAAGTAAAGACTCGCCAGTTAGCAATAGAAACACGTTCAAAACTTGGTTTACAGTCAACCGAACATTTTGATGTGAACAGAGCAGTAAGTTCACTTGGTATAACCTGTATTAAGAGGTCACTGGAAAGCAACATTTCCGGAGCAACTCTCAAGACCAATAAAGTGAAGATAATACTGGTGAACTCATCAAAAACTCTGGGGCACCAAAACTTTACGATTGCCCATGAGATTTATCATTGTCTTTATGATAAAAATCTCGTTAATAAGGTGTGTAAAGCCGAGTCCTTTGACAGGGCGTCTGATAATGAGCAAATCGCTGATGGGTTTGCCACTCACCTGCTTATGCCGGAGGATGCAATTTTTAATCAGCTGAGATTGCGCAAGAGACTGGACGTTATGCTGACATTAGCCGATATCGTAAATCTAGAACAATTCTTCGGTGTGAGCAGGAAAGCGATGTGTCGGAGACTCGAGGATTTGAAGCTTATCACGCGTGAACTAAACGAAAGTTGTTGTACGAACGTGATTCAGAGTGCCAGGTCACTTGGTAAGAGTACCGAATTATACCTACCAACACACGAGAACCTCATAATATCGGACTATGCTGAAAAGGCAGCTGAAGCTCTACAGAGGAACCTTATCACGGAATCAAGATACGAAGAAATCTTGGCTGATGCTGGTCTCTTCGAACAGGTGATGGGGATGGCAGAGGAGGAAGATGTTACCGACTGAACCTCCTATCATACTTGATGCGGATTTTGTGTCCAGTTTTGCCTGGGTGAATCGGCTAGATATCTTGGAGTTTTTTTATTCAAAGCGAATGGTTATCTTAGAAGAGGTGCTAGAAGAGCTAAAAAGAGTGCCACATTTAGCGTCAAGGGTAGAAGAATCCATGAGAAATGGACACATCAGAAACGAGGTAATGTTTGCTAACTCTCCTGAAGCTCTCGAGTTGGCAAAGTTGTTGGAGACTGGTAGGTATGGTAGCGGAGAAGCATCTTGCATGGCGTACGTGGCACATCGGGAAGGCATTATGGCAAGTAATAACCTGGCAGATGTCAAAGCTTTCTGTATCAAGAATAAGAAACAGTTGCTGACGACAGCCGATATTATGTGTCAAGCTAATACGGCAGGATATGTAAGTGTCGAAGAAGCGGATAGAATCTGGATTGGCATGCTTGCCAAGCAAGAGGAAACTTCCCGCATCGTCATTTTCTCAGTATCTATTGACTATAAAAAAAGAGGAGAGTTAGAATACTTGATAAGAATAATTGCGGACACGTCAACTGTGTCTGGTGTAAACTTGGTGAAGGTTTTGGGTACTGTCAAGTAGATTGTGTGAAATCTCCCTGAATTAAACTACGCAGGGATGGGAGATTGTAGCGCACTTTCCCTACAGGGTTCGACTTCCAATATATTTCCATCCGGATACTGATAAAGGCTAACAGAGTATAACAGGCATGCTCCCCGGCCACGATCTCCATCGGTTTGGTCCGCCGCCGGAATTCTTTGTTCAACCGCTCAATGACATTGGTAGTACGCAGAGAAATCCATTCCTCTTCTGGGAAATCGAAGAAAGTGAGACAGCTATCCAGGGAGTTCTGTAAGCATTTCACTGCCGAAGGAAGTTCCTTTTGCCATTGCTCGCTAAACCGGGTTGAGAATTCCAGAGCT
>DDXZ01000011.1 GCA_002347295.1 Dehalococcoidia bacterium UBA2247
CCTAATACCCTGGATCCTCGATCGGGTTGAGGATGACAGTATCGTCATTGCGAGGAAGCCGCCAGGCATGGCCAAAGCAATCCGGCGGCGGGGTGGAGAAAGTAAACTCCGTTGTCATTCCCGCCTCCGAGCGGGAATCCAGGGACAGAGAAATAGTGAATGGTTTTTAGGGAAATAGGCAGCAAGGGAGATAAGCGGACAACAAGAAGCATTACATCAAAAGCGATGTTATCACATTAACACTGGATTCCCAGGTCAAGCTTGAGAATGACAAAATGATACACTACCGAACGCCATAGTAGCGTTCCCTTTTGGTTGTTCTCCTTACCATTCCGTTGTAAGCTTGTCCCGTACCGTGATACGAGAACGGAATCCAGGGGAGTGGTGTATAGGCTGGATACCCTGCCCAAAGGGCACCCGCGTCGGTATGGGATATTTATCACTATTTAAATATCAACCAAAAGAGAACGTTACCAACGCCGTTATGTGGATTTGACAATAACTCGAGTTGTGATATACTTCACCCAATTATATTTAAACAAAGGAAAATACGATTACTAAAGAAGAACAGTTATTTGTCCAGAGTTATATGAACTATCTCTATCAACACTATGGCCGTTTAAGGCGTGTTGAGAGAATGGCCCCTACAATAGCTGCTCTGGTCTGGAAAATCTATCGTATCGCCCGTCCGAGCATTAATCTTGTTCGCGAAATTACTTTTAATTATGGCGAACGTAATTTTGTCAGCCGTTATATTTGCAGCGGTCGTGGATGCCTTGAGATAGTAGAAACAACTGCTGAGCATCGTTATGAAAGAACAGTTTGTACTATTAGCAATCTTGTAGAAGTCTTTACGCTTGACCTAAAGAGCGTACTGGATAATTTTCTCCATCAAAAACAACGGGAACCTGTTTTAGAGATAGATACTGATAACACCACAAAATAGTTTTTCCCTCTTTTTCGTTCCATCTCCTTAATTTTTCATCATATCCATACCTATAGCTTTGCCAGGACATCTTTGATAGAATATTCAAGAGATGGACTGTTTACGCTGGAAGATAATGTTTAATAGTTACGTTATCTATACATCCACACACGGGGAAGTGTCGGAATTGGCAGACGAGCATGACTTAGGATCATGTGCCGCAAGGCTTGGGGGTTCGAGTCCCCCCTTCCCCATTTTGTTTCAGAAAGAACAAGTAACTTTTCTCAAATATTTTTGTGTCCACGGACAAGCGGCAATGCAGATACCACAAATAATATCATCTATCCCCACTTCTGAACTATCAATACCGCCAAATACCCGCCTGGCAGTTTGCTCACGTGCCATTTGTTGACAGGCAAAAGCGTTAAAAAAAGCATCACGAGACATCGTTGTGCGCCAGTTCCTCCCCGAGGGAGCATGCCCTGGACAGGCATTGACACAGGCCATGCATTCACCGCAGTCCGAAGATTCTATCGGAACACCAACAGGTAATTTGGCATTAGTCAAGACTGTGGTTATGCGTATAGCCGAACCAAATTGCCTGGTTATCAGTAACGCACACTTACCAATCCAGCCCAACCCGGCTCTCGTAGCAATAGTTTTGTGCGGGAGCCGTGTGGAAAGCGTCTCATAATTAATATCGGCATTTGTAGCGATAAGCCTTATTGTTAAATACCCCCGCTCCTGAAGAAATTGTTCCGTATAATAACTGAGTTTATTTAAAATGTGATTTACCCTCTTATATTCTGCATAATATAATTCAGTCGGACCATCATTTATTTCAGATATTATATGAGTGTCTAACGCTACTCCAATGGATATACCGATAGTACAATTACTCCAGGAGGAAGGCACTACACCCTGCATATCTGCGATACCCACCGCACTGGCACCATTTGACTGCAATAACTGTGATAACTCCTCTGATAATTCCATTAAAATACTACTCCACAGAAAGCTTAATTCGTTCTTCCTGATTATATGATAAACTAAAGCAACTATTATGCTGCAAACATATACATATTGATTCTTTTTATATTTAACAATACTAATATAGTATAAACGGGAGGTACTATTATGAGAAGTATCGTCATCTATTTCTCCCAGAAAGGTAATACCAGAAAAATCGCTCGGACAATCCACAAAGGTATGAGCCAGCTTGCAATGCAATGTTTTTAGAGATATTACTCTTTCTTATTGGAATAGGACTGATATTTAAAGGCAGCGACTATTTTGTCGATGCCAGTGTTGCTATCGGTGAGAGAGCTCGATTACCACGATTGGTAATAGGATGTACCATAGTAAGTATCGCCACCACCAGCCCCGAATTGACTGTCTCTATAATATCCGGTGTAAATAGAGTACCGGGTCTCGCCGTCGGTAATGCTCTGGGTTCGGTAGCCGCAAATATTGGTTTCATCCTTGCTCTCGCGGCCATTATAAAACCATTTAAACTACCACAAGGTAAATTCCAGCAGCGAGCTTTAATAATAATCGGGTTAACTCTTCTCCTTTTCTTATTTACCATTGACTTAAATGTACCTCGATGGCGGGGATTTATCCTGGTCATTATCGGGATAATATACCTTATTCTGGATTTCCGTCGCGGTAAGAAACAATATGCCGCAGAGAACAATAATCTTTCTGGTTCCACCACGTCCAAATTTAATTCCCGGCGTGCTATTATTTTCTATTTTATTCTCGGGTTGGCTATGGTAATAGGAGGAAGCAATCTCCTCGTGAATGCGGCCAGTAACATTGCCGAAGTCCTGGGCATACCATCACTTTTTGTAGGTCTAACGATAGTGGCTATAGGCACGTCTCTACCGGAACTGGCAACGGCAATTGCAGCAGTAAGAAAAAATGTCTTTGACCTGTCTGTAGGCAATCTTATCGGTGCTAATATTTTAAATCTAACTCTGGTAACCGGGACTGCGGCCTCAATTTCACCCTTGACCTTAAGCCGGATGAATCAATTATTCACCTTTCCCATGGTAGTGGCAATTTTGTCGGTATTTTTCTTTTCCGCCAGGTCAAATAATGAAATGACACGAAAAGAAGGTATTATTCTTCTTGCCTGCTACATCTGTTTAATAACAGGTTCAATTATATTAAATGCCGGATAAATATCCGGACTGTTGATGCTAATACCAGACATATTTGCATAGTAAACACGATATAGATTAAAGAAATATTCTCCTGATACTTTCGAAGTGCAGGAGAATATTTCTACTAACTTCTTGATTTACAGAGATAAAGCGATACGATAACCTTCATTAGTCGCATCCAGAATTCTTCTTGTCTGAAATGCATCGCCAATACAATATACTTCGGAGAATTTTCCTTCTATCTGCCGGAATAATGCATCGTTTATTTTGTAACCGGCAGCCAGGACAACAGTATCAAAAGTAACTGCCTGCTCTTTACCATCAAACGCAACATAAAGACTGTTCTTTGTTATCGTACTGCAAACCGCACCGGTAATAATAGTCACTTTATTTTTCGCCAGTCCATCAAGAAGACGCCTCTTTACTCTGGGTAAAACGTCGGCTGCTATCTCTTTCAGCACCTCAACCACCGTTACTTTTTTACCCTGCTCTGCCAGAAAATAAGCTGTTTCACAACCAACCATGCCACCACCAATAACAAGAACATTCTCTCCGGTATTGGCCGTACCGGAGAGGACATCCTCCGCAGTAACGGCATTAGCATTTTCTATTCCCGTTAATTTAGGAACAGCGGGGTCACTGCCAGTAGCCACGATCACTGCATCAGGGTGATAACCGGCAATACTTTCTGCTGTCGCCGTAGTATTCAACATCACCTGCACACCGTTTTTATTCATCTGACGGACAAGATATTCCTTCCAGGGAATAATATCCTCTTTATGCGGAGGTACTGCCGCAATATTCAATTTACCTCCCAGACGGGAAGACTTTTCCATTAAAATAACTTGATGCCCTCTCAAAGCTGTTATCTGGGCTGCTTTTAATCCCGCCGGACCTGACCCGACAACCACCACTTTCTTTTTCTTATCTGCAGGATAAATCTGATATTCCCGCTCCCGACCTGTCGCCGGATTGGTAACACACACTCCTCCTCGTGCTGAGAGTCCCAATCTCTCAATACATTCCATACAACCGATGCAATAATTAATATCGTCCAGTTTGTTTGCTGCCACTTTATTAACATACTCCGGTTCTGCATAAATACGCCTACCGATAGCAATAAAATCAGCCTGGCCTTCCTGCAGTGCCTTCTCCCCTAACTCTGCATCCAGTCTCCCGGCAACAATAACCGGCACATGAACAACTTTCTTTACTTCAGCCGCCGCCGGCAGTAATATTCCCGGAGTATCCGTTATGGGACATGTTGTAATATAATGCCCAACGCCTAATCCCGAAACGTTAATCGCACTCGCTCCTGCTTTCTCCGCCAACTGCACCACTTTCCTCGTCTCGTCAATAGTAATACCATTCTCCCTCCCCCATTCCAGAGCATTAATTCTGGGCCACACCGGATAATCTACACCCACCTTCTTCCTTATCTCTTGAAGCGTTTCCGTCATAAAGCGAGCTTTGTTCTCAACTGTACCGCCATATTTATCATTACGACGGTTACTTGTTGAAGAAAGAAAGGAAGCAAGCAAATAACTATGTGCCGCATGTATTTCTACCCCATCAAGACCAGCTTCACGGGCACGAACTGATGCTGAAACAAACCACTGGATTATCGTTTCAATTTCCTCTACGGTTAATTCATGAGGCACTTTACCGGGAGGCACGTTCAATGTAGAGGGAACAATTACAGGTGAGGGAGCTACCTGAATGCGCTGACCACACCTCGCCTCAATACCAGAATGCTGTAATTGCACCACAATCCTGGTTCCATATTGATGAACCGTATCTGCCAGTCTGCGAAAACCGGGGATATATCCATCGGCACCCAGTGTCAGCTGACCCGGGCTCTGGCATTTCAAACTAGGGGTAGTCACTTCAATAATAATTAAACCCACCCCACCCTTAGCACGCGCCTCATGATAATCAATAAGTCTCTGACTGACAAAACCCCCATCAGTAGCAAACCACGTCCCCATGGGAGGCATTACCACTCTATTTTTCACCTGCATCGTACCAATGGCACAGGGCTCCAATAACTTGCCAAATCTCACCTGACTCATTACCGTCTCCCTTTCAAATATTTACTATACCCATACAATAACTCATATTACCCCGCTATTTCTCAGTCTCTCTATCCGATTGATAGAATATCCCAGTAAATTACCAAGAACTTCATTCGTATGTTGTCCTAAAATCGGTGCCGGTCTATGCTTGACACCTTCCGGTGTCAACGAAAACCAGAGAGGCGTATTTGCTATTTTTACATTACCGGCATAGGGCTGCTTCACTTCTACAACCATATTACGATAGTCCATGTTCGAATTTGCGACAAGCTCTGAAACTGTATTCACTGAAGAAGCCGGTACCCCTGCTCTCTTTAACAAATCGAGAATGAAAGATACCGTATTCCGGCCCACCCACCGGGCGATGATTACCTGCAGTTGAGAATAATGCAGGGTTCTTTTCTCATTAGTTTCAAAGCGGGAATCATTAACCAGTTCTGCCATATCTGTTGCCTGACAAAAGCGTTTCCACAAAGAATCATTGCCGACTGCAATTATTACCCAGCCATCTTGAGCATGGAAAGAATCAAAAGGAGTAATAGATGGATGTTGATTACCTATCCTGCCCGGAACAGCTCCGGTCGCCGTATAACGTACAATAGCATTTTCCAGTATGGAAGCAACCACATCCATCATAGAAATATCTATCGCGCTGCCTGCCCCTGTTTTATCTCTCTTATGTAGTGCGGATAGTATCCCAATAGCCAGGGTAAGACCGGAAGAAATATCAGCAATAGATGTCCCCACCCGGGTAGGAGGACCGTCCGGCTGCCCTGTAATATCCATGATACCTCCCATCGCCTGAGCAATGATGTCATATCCTGCCATATTCCGGTACTCGGGTGTAGTATCATGTCCAAAAGCACTGATAGAAGCATAAATTATATCAGGCCGTACCAGCTTAAAATCATCATATCCCAATTTAAGTTTCTTTAAAGCTCCCGGACGAAAATTTTCCACGACAACATCGGACTTTTTGACCAATGCCCTGAGAATTTCTCTGCCTTCCTCTGTACTGTAATCCAGGGTAATACTTTTTTTATTCCTGTTAATACTAATAAAATAACCACTTTCACCATTCAGAAAAGGGCCATACTGTCTGCTGTCATCGCCTGTGCCGGGACGCTCTACTTTTATGACTTCCGCTCCCAGGTCAGCCAGAACCATTGTTCCATAAGGAACAGCCAGAACATGTTCCAGACTTAAAATTCTGATGCCATCCAAAGCAAGACTATTATTTTTCATCATTTATAAAAAACTTTCCCCGGATATTATGCAGAAATATCCCGTTTTATATTTACCATGGGAATATCAACAGTCCAACTGTTATCCCTAATATACGCCATAGGCATCCAGTTGTTGATTCGAGAGACCCGGCCCTTTCCCGGCATAATTGCTCCGTCCTACACTAATAACACCATTTATTCCCTCGATCTTCGCCATTATTTGACTGAGCTGTTCAATCCCTTTGGTCTCAATAGTAAGCATTATAGTAGCAGTATTATCATCGTGACTATCAACATCAATTCTGTTCATATTAACTGCCTCAGCGGCAATAATAGCACTTATATCACGCATAAGTCCGACACGATTCCACACCTCGATACGTACTGTAACGGGATACATTTTATCAATATGCCCCCACTCCACAGGTATCAAACGTTCCGGTTCATCCTCACGAAGAATATTAGGACAATTTTTGCGGTGTACACTTACTCCGCTGCCACGTGTAATATAGCCTACAATTTCATCACCAGGCACAGGATGACAACATTGCGCCAGACGAGTAAGCATATTACCCACTCCCAGTACCTGGATATCTGCCGTCGGTACTGCTGTAGACACTGTCCCCGCTGTATCTTTCCCCACGATACGGGGCTGCTCATGCCCGGCCAGCTTCAATGCTATATTTTGAGGTGTTATTTCCCCAAAACCGATAGCACTATAGAAATCATCATCATTTTTATAATTAAACAGAGCTGCGATCTTTCCCTGTGTCAGTACTGTAATACCAAGACGGCGTAATTCTTTCTCCAGTATCTCTTTACCACGCTCGATATTTTCACTTTTCTCTGCCCTTTTAAACCATTGTTTGATTCTCGTTCTTGCCTGTGAAGTCTTAACATATCCCAGATTAGGATTTAACCAGTCCCGGCTCGGCCCCTTCCCCTTTTTAGCAACAATAATTTCTACCGTATCACCACTATTCAAATGTGAATTAAGCGCAGTAAGTCTGCCATTCACTTTCGCACCGATACAGCGATGCCCTAAATCCGTATGGATGCTGTAGGCAAAATCAAGAGGAGTAGACCCCGAAGGCAAGTCTTTAATTTCCCCCTTGGGAGTATAGACAAAAACCTGGTCTTCAAAAATATCAGTCTTTACCGATTCCAAAAATTCCGTGGAACCTTTTAGTTCTCTATGCCATTGCACAAGCTGACGCAACCAGGAAATCCGTTCCTCAAATTGAATTGCGTCCTTTTTTTCTCCCCCCTCCTTATAAAACCAGTGCGCCGCAATACCATATTCCGCTTTACGATGCATATCATGGGTACGAATTTGTATTTCCAGGGGAGTAGTGCCAAAACACATAACTACACTATGTAAAGACTGGTAGTTATTATCCTTGGGATTCGCGATGTAATCATCAAATCCACCACGAATAGGATGCCATAATCCATGAATAACACCCAGTGTCCTGTAGCATTCTTCCACCTTATCCACAATAATACGCAGGGCAATAATATCGTATATTTCACCAAAACCTTTACCCTGTGCAGAATACCGCTGCATTTTATGATAAATACTATAAATATTCTTCGGTCTTCCTGATAGTTCGGCTTTTATTCCTATTTTTTCCAGTTCTACACTCAGAACTTGAATTGCCTTACTAATAAATTCTCTTCCCGCCGCCCCTCTTTTATCTATAAGATTAGCAATACGCCGGTATTCTTCCGGTTCCAGATACATAAAAGCTAGGTCTTCCAGTTGACCGTGCATCTCCCAGATACCCAGACGATGAGCCAATGGAGCATAAATCTCCAGTGTTTCCTGTGCAATTCTACGCTGTGAACTCGGGGGCAAAGCAGCCAATGTACGCATATTATGTAATCTATCCGCCAGTTTAATAAGCACGACACGAATATCTTCAGCCATAGCCACAAGCATACGCCGTACATTCTCAGCATGTACTTCCGCATCCTCAATCCCGTGCTGCTTCCTTTCGTCAGGGGCCTGCCACACTACCTTGCTTAATTTGGTAACACCGTCTACCAGTTTCGCTACCTCACTCCCGAATCTAGCTTCGATCTGTGATAATGGTATATCACTATCTTCATAGACATCATGAAGTAAAGCGCCTACCAGAGAACTGGTATCCACATGAAGATCGGCAAGGATAAGTGCAGTTTGTAAAGGATGCTGTATATAAGGTTCACCAGACAAACGTAATTGCCCTCCGTGTGCTTGACCAGCAAAACGATATGCTTCTTCCAGTACACGTAATTTTTCTTCCGGAAGATATTCTTTTACTTTTAAAACCAGTCCTTCAATCGTAGCCATAGCGCCGACAATCACTTTCTCAAAAAATAATTACCAGATAATTTTATCATAAAGCAACTCTCGTCAACAAAGCTAAACAGGGAAAAACATTACATAAATTATATTAACTGTTGTCATCAGCTTCAATTTTAAAATAACAAACCCGGAAAAAAATAACATAACACTATTGCAAAAAAGGAAAATATGTGGTAGATTGTGTCATATAGTGGGGGGAAGTGGTTAATAGTTCTGGAATTTAATAATTTTAACCACTCTAAAAATAATGTTCTACGGCGAATACGATTACAAGGTTGATGCAAAAGGTAGAGTAGCGATACCACCAGAGTTTCGCGATTCTTTCAAATCTGGTGTAGTGCTCAGACGCGCCGAAGATAAATGTATTGATATCTATCCTTTGTCAGCATGGGACGAAGTAGCCCAAAAGCATGTTTCCACGGGTCCCTCTCGCAGTGCAATCAGAAGAAAAAATCGTTATATCTTCAGTTTTGCTTTCAAACTGAATACAGATCATCAAGGCAGGATTGTTATTCCTCCTCCTCTGCGACAATATGCCCAAATCAAAGATAACGCAGTAATTGTCGGAGTAAATACTTACCTTGAATTATGGAATAAAGAGGAGTGGCAACAGGAACAAGAATTCCTGGGCGAAGAAGGCCCGCAGCTCATTGAACGTACAGAGGAGCAATAGGTGAACCTTCAAATGACTCTTAATTATCATATTCCCGTACTCTTAGAAGAAACTAAGAAAGCATTGGATATCCAACTGGGAGGACGATATATTGACTGTACAGTTGGTACTGGTGGACATAGTAGCGCAATTCTTGAAGCAATTTCGCCTGGTGGACAATTACTCGGTCTTGACGCCGACCCGGAAGCTCTCACTGTTGCCCGAGAAAGACTGAAGGCTTACAAGAATTCCGTTATATTGGTAAATAAAAATTTTGTTCATCTTGAAGAAATCTGCCGCAAATATAATTTTCGCCCTGTAAACGGTATCCTTTTCGATCTCGGTCTTTCCTCATTACAACTTGATGAATCGGAACGCGGATTCAGTTTCCGTACTGATGGTCCCCTCGATATGCGTTTCAGCCCACTGCAAAAAATTACCGCGTCCGATATTGTTAACAACTACTCTCCTGCAGAATTATCCCGGATAATTACAGATTACGGCGAAGACTACCGTGCCCAACATATTGCTTATGGCATCATTAGAGAAAGACCAGTGAAAAGCACTCGTCAACTGGCAGAAATAATCGAACATATAACCGGAAGCACTGGTGGTAGAATCCATCCTGCGACAAAGACATTTCAGGCACTACGTATCGCCGTAAATGAAGAGTTAACCAACCTGGAAAACACCTTAAAACAAACTACTAACCTGCTGGGATATGGGGGACGGTTGGTTGTTATCAGCTATCACTCTCTAGAAGACCGCATCGTGAAAAATTTCCTGCGTCGAGAATCCCGAAATTGCATCTGCCCACCCTTCGTTATCGAATGTACGTGTGGACATGTCGCCAGTTTTAAAATTATAAATAAGGAGATTATTACTCCAACAGCAGAGGAGGTTTACCTTAATCCTCGCAGCCGCAGTGCCAAAATGAGAATAGCACAGCGTATATACAATGAAAATTAAATTACTCAAACGACGCCGGAGTGGCATCGCCGTTTATTAAAATGGGCAGTGTTGCTAATAAAGAAAAAGAGAGTTCGTCGAGCCAAAAGCGAATTTGAATTAATGAGATCAGATAGATCTGGCAGCACTGCCCAACGGTCTCAGACAATGTTACAGAATAATCCTGTACTGAGGTCAAAACGGGGAAAGGAGGGCTATGAAGTAAAGGTGGTATTTTTAGAATAATTTTACGCTATTAAGAGCAAGAGGGGGAAAAAAATGGCAAAGGCAAAACAAAATACTTTCGCCGCAATTGACGTCGGCACAAGCAAAATATGTACTGTTATCGCCAACGCCGGTGAGGGAGATGCATTACGTGTTATTGGAGTTGGTGTTGCTCCTAGTAGAGGACTACAAAAAGGAGCAATCATTGATATCGATGCAGCCAAAGAGGCAATTAAAGAGTCTATTACTGAGTCAGAACGTGTCAGTGGCTTAAGATTAGAATCAGCCTATGTCGGCGTCAGTGGTAAACACATTCAGTCTCTAAACAATCGCGGGGTTGTCGCTATCAGTCGTACCGACCAGAAAGTAGCTTCCAGTGACCTGGAACGGGTTTTAGAATCGGCACGTAATGTTACTATGCCTAGTGACAGAAGTCTACTTCATGTTATTCCTAAAACATTTTCACTTGATGGTCAGGTAGGCATTAAAGAACCAGTTGGGATGCATGGATTCAGGTTGGATGTTGAAACTCATATTGTTACCGCAGCTACAGCATCAGTTCAAAACCTGATTAAGAGTGTCCGGGGTGCCGGTGTGGAAATCGAAGACCTTATTCTGAGTTCACTATCCAGTAGTGAAGCAGTTCTCACTCCGGAAGAAAAAGAGGATGGTATTATCATTGCCGATATTGGCGCGGGCACTACAGATGTAGCGATATTCAGAAACGGTAGCGTCTGGCATACCACCGTTATTCCCGTAGGCGGCAACCAGATTACCAGAGACATCTCCATCGGGCTGGGTGTTCCTATTGAAGTTGCCGAGCAGATGAAGAAGAAATACGGTAAAGCTACTCCCGTAAATGGGGCAGGAGATAGTTTCCAGGATGAAAAAGGTAACGGGCATAGTGTAGCAACCAAAGACCTCTGTGAAATCATCAGAGCCCGCCTGGAAGAATTACTCCGATTGGTAATAATTGAGCTTCCGCAATCAGATTATAATGCTGTAGTACCCGCAGGTCTGGTACTTACCGGAGGTACGGCAAACTTACCTGGAATTGATAAACTTGGACAAGAATTATTCCGTCTACCAGTTAGAATTGGTGTTCCCAGCAACATGTATGGCTTGACTGATAATCTTTATAACCCCATGTACTCTACCAGCATCGGTCTTATGATGTGGGGTGCCATGCATGAGAGTGGTGAAGGCTTACCACCCGCGAGCATGAAAAATACGGTACATGATGCTGTTGTGCGACCTTTACTCCACGCTAAAAGATTATTTAAAAGGTAAAAGGCGCTAAGGAAAGATAACATTTATTATTGAAAGGGGGAAATTAATGAAAACCAACTTCGTTCCCAATCCAGCGAAGATTAAGGTTATCGGCGCCGGTGGCGGTGGATGTAATGCAATCACCCAGATGGTTCGTGAGGACATACAAGGTGTAGACTTCATCGCAGTGAACACCGATGCACAAGCCCTATTACTAACCGAAGCTCCCACCAGAATTCAAATTGGTGAGAAATTAACCCGTGGTCTCGGAGCAGGCGGCAAACCTGAGGTGGGACAAAAAGCAGCAGAAGAGAATTTAGATGAACTAAAAACTGCCGTCGAGGGTGCCGACATGATTTTTGTTACTGCCGGCATGGGTGGCGGTACAGGTACCGGCTCCGCTCCGGTTATTGCCAAACTAGCAAAAGAATCAGGTGCACTTACTATTGGTATCGTAACCAAACCATTTGCTTTCGAAGGTAACCCGAGACGATTACAGGCAGAAAAAGGTCTCAGCAATTTACTGCCTAATGTCGATACTCTAATTCTCATTCCTAATGAAAGATTACTTTCGATTTGTGATCATAAAGTTTTAATGTCTGATGCCTTCAAATTGGCAAATGAAGCCCTAGTTAATGGTGTACGAGCAATTTCAGAAGTAATTACAGTTCCCGGTATGATTAACCTTGATTTTGCTGATATCAGAGCCATCATGTCCGGTGCAGGCCCAGCATGGATGTCTATAGGCATGGGTACCGGTCAGAATAGAGCAGCGGATGCTGCTAAAGCTGCCCTTGCCAGTCCTATGCTGGATGTATCAATCAACGGCGCGAAGGGATGCCTTTTCACCATAACCGGCGGAAGTGACCTTACCTTACATGAATCTGAAGAAGCTGCAGAAACTATTCGTACTGCACTCGATCCTGAAGCTAATATCATCTTCGGCGTTGTTTTTGACGAAAAGATGAAGGAGAGTATGAGAATTACTCTTGTTGCAACAGGATTTAATGCCCGATTAACCGGCAGCGTTGTAAAAGACGAAGATTTCCGTCAACAAATGAAAACATTAAAAGATGAAGGTGATCTGGATATTCCTTCCTTCATGCGGCAAACATCAAATGTAAGTAATAGACAGGCACCTGTTTATACAGCTACACGAGCAACAGAAAAGGAACAAGTATTAGTGAAAAATAGAATACGCTAATACATCTGAACAACATGAAGTAAAAAGGTCGCTATTAATAACGACCTTTTTACTTTTCCTATGAAGTTTATCCCATAATAAGTTATTATAATGATATCCCTATATTAGTTGCATTGTCACTTCTATATGGATATAGTGTGAAAATATCTTTTTCATATCTTTTTCATATCATGATAAAACATAAACCTGGATACTACATTATAATTAACGGGAGAAACTAAATTTAAATGAGCAGACTAATTGACAAATTAAAAAAATCATACCAGGACGCAATACCATCTATCGGATTTAAGACCAGAACTGATTCCGAATCAAATCAGAATATGCCGTTTATCGTATCTCTCTCATCCAAAAACTTTACCCTCATCCCCGATATTCTAACATTGGAAATCGACGCCCTCCTTTTACAAATTAGTGACAATGATGATACTGAGAACATCTTTACCAGCTTATCAAACGAAAAAACAAATATCCCCTGGGGTTTGCGTATGAATAATTTCTCCGATGAACAAATAGACCAATATATGAAAGCAGGTTGTGATTTTATTATCTTCGAAGCAGAAGCTGCACCTGTTTCATGCATTGAGCAGGAAAAAATGGGTAAGCTACTGATAATAAACCAATCATTCCCGGACGAACTAATTGAGACTGCCGGTCAATTACCAATAGATGCCATTGTCTTTGACCTTCAAAAAGAAACTAGGCCGAGTATAATGCACCTTATGTTATGTCAATATTATGCTGAACTGACTGACAAGCCGCTATTTTCCATTGTTTCAACAGAAATAGACGCCAGCATGCTGGAGGTTCTCCATAAATACGGTGTGGATGGAATAATAACAGAAATTAGAACCAAAAGTTCACTAAAACAATTAATAGATTTCCGCCAGAGAATAAATAAGCTCCCGCCTGTTAAAGACAGAAGGAAGAGACAAAGGTTAACTCCTTTTTTAGGCGCACCAAGTTCTACTGCGTCAGATGATGAATACGAAGAAGAAGAATTCTAAATTTACTATCAAAATTTTGCCTGACAACTATCAACTATAATCTAATGTATTTTTCCGCAGTGAGTGCCGCGACCGCGCCATCACCGGCAGCTGCTATTACCTGGCGAACAGAATTATGACGGATATCTCCCGCAGCATATACTCCGGTCATACTCGTTTCCATATTACCACCGTCATCCACTATAATACGATTTACTTCGTCAAGCTTAATAGCTCCTTGTAAAAAACCGGTGTTGGGCTTAAATCCCACCGAAACAAAAATCCCATTTAATTTAAGTTCTGACTCTCTGCCATCCTTAACATTCTTTATTTGCAACTGTTCCACAGTCTCTTTCCCCATAATACCGGTCACAATTGAATCAAGAACAAAGGTGATTTTAGGCTCTGCAGCTGCTTTTTCCTGGAGTGCTCTACTGGCACGTAACTGGTCACGACGATGAATGACAAATACTCTCGAAGCAAAACGGGTAAGAAAAACAGCTTCTGTAAGAGCACTATCCCCTCCCCCCACAACTGCCAGTACTTTATCCTTGAAAAGAGGACCGTCACATGTGGCACAGTATGAAACACCTTTCCCAGTAAAAACATCCTCACCGGCCACATTGAGCTTAGCCACTTCCGAACCAGAAGCAATAATAACTGCCTTTGCCCGGACATTCCCGGAAGATGTCATCACAATCTTATGTAATCCATCTTGCGAAATTCCGTTAACTTCGGCAAATTCAATCTCAGCGCCATATTTTATTGCCTGATTATGCATCAGTTCAGTTAAATTGAAACCACTGATACCATCAGGAAAACCAGGATAGTTCTCTACCCAATCAGATGTAGCGATCAGCCCGCCGATAGCACCCTTTTCAAGTAATAATGTCTGTAATCTCGCACGGCCAGCATAGATACCTGCGGTTAAACCGGCGGGACCACCACCAATTATTACGAGTTCATAGTCATTATTCTGCATAATACTAACCTCTTCTGAATAGAATCACTATTATTTATAACAAAACACAGTATAAAACTAAAATTATTTAACTCCAAAATATACTTTAAGTCAACTTAATGATAAATTTAACGGGACATTGCAGATAGAATACAATTAAGCGGATTATAGATGGAAGCTGTCTAATATAGTGTCGATTTTAGCAGAATTTATATTATACTGAGATTCTTCTACCCAAACACGAATATGATATATCGAATTCCCCGCCTGGGTAAAGAAATGCTGGAAATACCACTCGCTTCCTTCCGTATATACATAAGCTATTTCAATACCGCTATACCCACCGTAATTAACTTCTTTTTGATATATCAATTGAAAATCAGGTTTATCACTCTGAAGCTGCTGAATATTAGTTTTGACAAAATCTTCCACCGTTGACTGTGCGGAAATATTAGTAATAGTGGCTATATCCACCCCCATTTTACTGGTACTATTGCGAATCCGAACATATTTCATATTCTGATCATCTACTGTCCATGAATCAGGATAGGAAATAGAATAGGTATAGGCCTTATTAGTAAAGGACTTCCATGAATCTACGACCGGAACCAATATCGATTCTCCTGCCATTAATAGAGGAAGCACCTCCTTAACATCATTAATTGTCAGTGCAAAGTTAGCTCCTTCTATTAAGGTACCGTTAGATACTTTAACTACCCACGAATTTATTCCCACAACTTCACCTGAAAGATTTATCAAAGGACCACCACTACTGCCGGGATTCATTGCAGCATCTGTTTGAATACTATGGACCGCGGTGGATTTCTGAGTATAAAATGCTGAAATCACACCTTCAGTAGCTGTAACCGTTCCACTAAGAGATACAGGATAACTCATACTAATTACTTTTTCTCCTGCTAGCAGATTATCAGAATTACCCAGAGTTGCTGCCGATAGCCCACTGGCCGCTATTTTTATCACAGCAATATCTCTAATCTCATCCCTGCCTGTTACTGTGCCGGTATAGGTTTCTCCCCCGGCAAGACATACGGTCACTAACAACGTATCCTGTACTACATGATTATTCGTTAAAATATAACCATCTACACTAATAATAACTCCGGAACCAACTTCAGATTGTGTAACAACACGTACCACCGATGATGTTATCTTCGAGACAGCATAAATCCCACTCGAAGCCACCTGATTCGCATCAACAATGGACTGTAAAACTCTTAAAGCAGCTTCATCACGAGGCTCAATCTTTCCGGTTGTTTCATACAATCTCCAGGTTCCTTCACCGCTAATTTCCCACAAGCCATCACCCAGAAAAGAAGCATGTAATACACTCATCTTGGTCTGGACGATATCTTTTGCCAGTTGCGTTCTTGTCCAATTCAAAAGGTAATCCCTCATTAATATGATGACTTCATTTTGTGAATATTGAGAGGATATTGTAACTACCGGACTGGTATCGGCTGCAGGATTAACATCAGAAAAACCTTTACAGCCAGTAATACAAACGGCTGAAAGAAAAAAGAAAATATTAATAATAATTAACGAAAATCTTCTATTAATCGTGCTTCTCCCATTCAAGATAACACTATCCTAGTGTATATCAGAATAATAATAATATTCAAAATATTATTTATTTTACAGTATCTTACCCACCAGATATGTATTTTTTATGTTCATAAAGCACTTGTCTTTCAAGCTATATGTTAATTATTTATTAACTGATTATTAACTGACTTTATAAGCACCAACAAGATTGATTAATTTTACCACAATGACACCTTACATATCTTTCAGTTTTAACTAATAATATTCGGCAACATTAACAACATTATTGGTTACAAAAACACGAATTATTCGAACAATCTGGTGCAGGAATATTTTCATTATCAAAAATAAATAACGAGAACCCGGATCACTTGACTGTTCGCTTGACATACATTTTTTACAGGCGCTTAATTCTCCATAAATATCCGACATTCTTACTCTTTTTTCCTTAAGTAGTTTAACCTGAAAAAGTCGCGTGTAGATGAGTGTAAACGAAGCTGGTAAAATAGGGGCAAAGGAGGTAGCTCCAATGCTTCGTATAGATAGATAATGGTAGTCAGCAAAACCCGTCGTTGTGGGAGACGGTGTTACCGCCCTGAGTTTTTTCAATAGTAATTCTAACTATGCTTTATAAATACTCATGAAACCAGTCCTGACTGATCTTCATAATTTGCTCACAATAACGATAGTCGGTGAAAGAATGGTCCGCTCCTTCCAGAATTTCCAGCCTCCTGGGCCCACCAACAGCAGAATATATCTTCCGGGCACTTTCTACAGGCACCAGTGCATCCTGTTCACCATGAAAAATTAACAGGGGCTGTTTTATCTCTTTTACTTTGCGCAGAACATCATATCGCGGCAAATCTTCCAGAAAACCCGGTAATAATCTATTCCCCGAAGAAAGTAAAAAATATCCTTCTTTTTTAATATTTGCCAGTTCTTCTTGCGATGGCAGGGGAAAATAATAAGGTGCCGCCAGCACAATCGCTGCTTTAATCCTTACATCCGGCGCCGCCAGAATTATCATTGCCCCAAAACTTGAGCCAATTACAGCAATACGCTGTGTATCTACACCGGCACTCTGTAGAAATCCTAGTGCGGCTTGATAGTCTGCTATTCTCGCTGTAAGCGTCGTATTTTCAAATTTACCTTCACTCTTGTTATCTCCCTCTCCGCAGCCACGATAATTGAAACGCAAGGTGGCATAGCCCAGACGGGAAAACCAGGGAACAAAAAGCTGCCATTTATTACCATCCATGGAGCTTTCAAAACCATGCGACATGAGAATACAGGGAGATTTATTTGCCGGTGATTGAAATTTTCCCCTTACCAGCTGCCCGTCACTTAAAAACTGAACCAGTTGTTCCATATTTGCCATACCCCCGAATCAAGCCTGTAATTTATTAGGGAACGTTACCATTTATTATCCTCCTGTACCTTTCTGCGCAACTCATAGAGCCTGGTTATCGCTTCCAGAGGTGTTAAGGTATCAATATCCATTGCCGCAATCTCGTCCAACAAAGAAGAATTTTGGCCCCAGAGAGGTAATTGTGGAGGAGCGCTGCTAATATATTGTTTTCTTCTTTTATTATCATGATTGCTATTTTCCAGTGTATCCAGTATTTCCCGGGCACGATTGATTACCGGACGCGGTAAACCCGCCAGCTGCGCCACATGAATACCATAGCTCCGGTCTGCTCCCCCGGGTACAATCTTACGTAGAAAAATTACTTCTTTGTCTTTTTCCAGTACCGCTACATTAAAATTCTTCACTCTGGGTAAAGAATCCGCCAGGTCTACCAATTCATGATAATGCGTAGCAAAAAGCGTCTTGCCACCTAATCGGGGATTATTATGGATATACTCGGCAACGGCACGGGCAATGGAAATACCATCATAAGTACTTGTACCCCGTCCGATTTCATCAAGAATAATCAAGGAACGTTCCGTAGAATTATTAAGAATATTCGCCGTTTCTACCATCTCTACCATAAATGTGGATTGACCTGCCGTCAGATCCTCCTGTGCCCCAATCCGGGTAAAGATACGGTCAACAATTCCGATGGTGGCTGATTCAGCCGGAATAAAACTCCCTACCTGAGCCATGAGAACAATAATCGCTACCTGTTTGAGATAAGTTGATTTTCCGGACATATTAGGACCGGTAATAACAATAATCTGGGTGTCATCGTTACAAAGATAAGTATCATTAGGAACAAAACTGCCTGCCGGAAGAGTCTGTTCCACAACAGGATGTCGACCTCCTTTAATTACAATGCTCTTCTCATTATTGAGGACAGGGCGGATATAGTTATTACGCACTGCAATTTCCGCCAATGCTGAAAATACATCGATTTCCGCAATGGTTGCAGAGAGCGTCAACATCTTATTATAAACTGCCCCGGCTTGCTGGCAAACTTGACGAAAGATATTTTTTTCCAGCTCAAGGATACGATCATGGGCATTAAGAATAATTGCCTCATATTCTTTCAATTCCAGAGTAAAGTAACGTTCCCCATTTGATAACGTCTGTTTACGGATATAATTTTCCGGTACTTGAGAGAGATTTGCTCTGGTTACTTCGATATAATAACCAAAGACATGATTATAACCAACACGCAGTGATTTAATACCCGTACGCTCTCTCTCCCTTTTCTCCAGATTGGCCAGATATTGACGGGCGTCTTTAGCACCGCTACGGATATCATCCAGTTCCTTTGAGAATCCTCCCCGTATAATTTCACCTTTATCCAGATTTACCGGAGGATCATCCACAATAGCCTGCCGGACTAAAGTAACAATATCATCACATGATTCCAGTTTATCAATAAGCCATGACGGGCTATCACATGATGATCCTCCCTTAGTCATAATCTCTTTCAGTAAGGGCACTTGCTCCAGAGTATGACATAATGCCACTAATTCTTTCGGCGAAGCCAGGCCAGCCTTCACACGATTCGCCAGTCTTTCCAGGTCAGATACCTGATTTAATCGGGTGATAATCTCTGTGCGCCGTAACGTATCCTGACACAACCAGGCAATAATATCCTGTCGTTGTGTTAATCCGGCAATATCTAACAATGGCTGCCCCAGCCACTTTTTCATTAACCGTCCCCCCATAGTAGTGCGGGTTAAATCCAGAACAGCAAGAAGAGAATTAGAGGGATCTTTATTCCGCCCTCCTTCAAATAGTTCCAGGTTGTGCCGCGTCTGGGAGTCCAGCAGCATATATGAATTCGTAGAGTAAGTCGCTAGTCTCGTCAACTGTGCCAGAATTCTATTCTGTGTTTCACTGAGATAATGAACTATCGCCCCCGCAGCAATAATGGCCAGGGGTAAATGTTCACAGCCATACCCTTCCAGTGTCGTTACCCCGAATTGCTCCAGCAATTCTTCATGAGCTGTTGTTATGTCAAACCATACGTCATCCACTCTGGTTACAGGATAAGAAAGTGTATCAAAATTCGTATTTCGCGGCATTAATATTTCAGAAGGATGTAGCCTGACTATTTCTAATGGCAAAACGTCAATATTAAGTTGCCCGGTAAAAAATTCACCGGTGGTAATGTCAATATAAGCCAATCCTGCCAGCTTATCATCAACAACAATACTACAAAGATAATTATTGGATTTCCCCTGGAGAAGCTCCGGTTCAATCACCGTCCCCGGTGTAATAACACGAACGACATCCCGCTCTACTAGACCCTTCCCCGTTCCCGCCGGCCCCAGCTGTTCACAAATAGCAATTTTATGTCCTTTACTAATAAGCCGTGAAAGATAACTATCCACTGCATGATAAGGAATGCCAGCCATAGGAATACGCTGCCCTTTCCCCATTCCCCGTGAAGTCAACGTTATTTCCAGTTCACGGGATACCAGGCGGGCATCTTCATCAAATGTCTCGTAAAAATCACCCAGCCGGAAAAAGACGATATCCTGAGGATATCGCTGTTTCACCCTGAGATATTGTTGTCTGATCGGTGTTACCATGGCTCTGCCTCAACAACTATTTTACTACATTTCCTATCCTATAGTAGCGGAATATCACGCTTTCCGTAAAGATAAAAATATTACCGCTACAGCACATTTTGCGGCAGTTCTTGATACGCTGAGCCAACAACCTTACTACCACCTATAATGAAAATAGCTTTTTAGACTGACTCAAGAATCTATTGACACGAATAAAAACTGGTGACTATAATTGCTAATTATAATTTTGGAGTAGTTTATTATTGACGGCTAATATTGGAATAAGAAAAATCCTAACATCGTTCACCAGAGATAGAGCGAACCTTATTCCTATTCTCCAGAAATCACAAGCACAGAAAGGATATCTTTCTCCGGAAGCCATCACGGAAATTGGTCATTTTCTTGGCATAACGCCTAATGATATTTACAGCGTGGCCAGTTTTTATGCTCAATTCCGTTTTGAGCGACAGGGTAAACACACAATTAAGGTATGTCAGGGTACCGCCTGTCACGTCCGGGGAGGACAGCAAATTCTGGAAGCAGTAGAACGTGAATTACGACTTAAACCAGGCCAATCTACCACTGCAGATTATCAATTTACTCTGGAAAGGGTAGCTTGCTTCGGTGCTTGTGCCCTTGCTCCGGTTATGGTAATTGACGATACTGTTTACGGCCTCATGACTGTATCCAGAGCACTAAAATTAGTGGCAGAGTACCGGGGAAAATAATATGTCGTTTAATGAATTATTAAATCAGGCAACATCGGAAGTAGAAGCCTGGCAGAACAGCGGTAAAATTCGTATTTTTATCGGGACCGGCACCTGCGGACGTGCCGCAGGCGCCTTGGCTGTTCTGGATACAATCAATAAGGAGCTTGCCCGGCATAATATCGAGGCAAGTATTACTCATGTCGGTTGTATCGGCCTCTGTTATGCGGAACCACTGGTAGATATTATTAAACCGGGACAACCCCGTATCTGCTACGGTTACGTCACACCGGAAACTATCGTTCAAATTATCAATGATTATATTCTTAAAGACAATCCCCGTCCTGACCTCGCTCTGGGTACTATCGGAGAGGGTAGCATTGCCGGTATTCCGCTTCTCTTTGAACTGCCCATGCTTAAATCTCAGGTACGCATTGTGCTGCGCAATTGCGGCTATATCGATCCGGAAAATATCAACCATTATATCGCCCGTAGTGGCTACAGCGGCCTGAATAAAGCACTACGCATGACCCCGGATGAGATTATTGCAGAAATTAAAGAATCAGGACTGCGCGGAAGAGGTGGCGCCGGTTTTCCTACGGCACAAAAATGGGATTTTTGCCGCAAGGCACCCGGTAAAGAAAAATACTTGATTTGTAATGCCGATGAAGGCGACCCCGGCGCTTTTATGAATCGTTTACTTCTCGAAGGTGACCCTCACTCCGTACTGGAAGGTATGGTTATCGGTGCTTACGCTATGGGAGCAACACAGGGTTACGTTTACTGCCGGGCAGAGAAACCTCTGGCTATCGCCCGTCTTCGTGTTGCCCTGGAACAAGCGAAAAAATCGGGATTGGTCGGTAACAATATACTGGACTCCGGATTTAATTTCCCCATCGCGATAAGAGAAGGAGCCGGAGCCTTTGTCTGTGGTGAAGAAACTGCTCTCATTCAATCCATTGAAGGCAAGAGGGGAATGCCCCGTCCCCGCCCCCCCTTCCCGGCAACATCAGGATTATGGGGTAAACCCACTAATATCAATAATGTCGAAACTTGGGGCAATGTTTCTGCCATATTACAAAAAGACGGTGCCTGGTATGCCGGATTCGGTACGGAAAAAAGTAAAGGGACAAAAACATTTGCTCTCGCCGGTAAAATTGTCCGTACCGGACTTATTGAAGTACCTATGGGAATTACCCTTCGCCAGATTATCTACGACATCGGCGGTGGGGTGGAAGGGAAAGATAAAGAATTTAAAGCCATACAGACCGGCGGCCCTTCCGGCGGCTGTATTCCAGCCAGCCTGCTGGATCTTCAGGTGGATTATGAATCTCTGGCTCAGGTCGGCTCCATCATGGGTTCCGGAGGCATGATTGTTGCTGATAGCGGTACCTGTATGGTTGACCTGGCAAAATTCTTCCTCACCTTCGTACAGGCCGAATCCTGCGGCAAGTGTGTCCCGTGTCGCGCCGGTACAACACAAATGCTTGATATTTTAACAGATATTACGGAAGGAAAAGGCCGACCGGAAGACATTGCCCTTCTGCTGGACCTGGGTGACAATATTAAAGCGGGAGCACTCTGTGCTCTCGGCGGTACCGCTCCTAACTCGGTACTGACTACGATCAAACATTTCCGTTCGGAATATGAGGCCCACATTAACGAGAAAAGATGCCCTGCCGGCGTCTGTAAAAATCTTATCGCATTTTATATTAACCCTGAAAAATGCCAGGGCTGTTCCATCTGTCTCAGGAATTGTCCTGTTGATGCGATTTCCGGCGACAAAAGGATGATACATATTATAAATCAGGACCAGTGTATCAAGTGCGGTACCTGTCTCACTGTCTGTCCCGTAAAATTCAGCGCCGTAGTGAAGATGAGCGGTGAAAAACCGGAGGTTCCTGATAAATTAATACCCGTCGGAAGCTGGAAAAAATCAGAGGTCAAGGAGTAATTTTGGAAACAATTACGTTGACCATAGATGGTCGTGAGGTAACCACCACTAAAGGTAAATCCATACTGGAAGCAGCACTTGATGCGGATATTTATATTCCCAACCTCTGCTATCATCCCGACCTCACTCCATGGGGGGCTTGCCGTCTTTGTGTCGTAGAGATAGAAAAAATACGCGGTGCACCAACATCTTGCACCCTTCAGGCAGAAAACGGTATGGTGGTAAAAACCAGAACTCCTCTCGTTGACAATATCCGGCGCGTCGCTATGGAACTTATCCTGGCGAATCATCCTCAAGATTGTCTTACCTGCGAACAAAATTTAAACTGTGAATTACAGGCTGTTGCCCAGTACCTTAACATTAAACATCAACCCCTCCGCATAAGCCCCAGAGAGATACCTGTTAATACCAGCAACCCGCTATTTGACCACGACCTCAGCAAGTGCATCCTTTGCGGAAGGTGTGTCCGTGCCTGTTACGAACTGCGCGGCGCGGGAGTACTCTCCTTTATGCAAAGAGGTAAAGACACTTACATCGGTACCGCTTTTGACCGGTCCCTCATCGAAGCTAACTGTAGATTTTGCGGTGCCTGCGTGGAAGTCTGTCCTACCGGCGCACTTCGTGATAAAAGAGAATTAAAACCGGGGGAGCCGCGCGCTGCAGCACTCGTTCCCTGCCAGAATGCCTGCCCTGCCGGGATAGATATACCGCGTTATATCCGCTTTGTTACTCAGGGAAAATATCCGGAAGCAGCCGCAGTAATACGGGAAAAAGTACCCTTCCCCAATGTACTGGGACATGTTTGCAGTCATCCCTGTGAACTTGTCTGCCGCCGTGGTGAAATAAATGAAGCAATTTCCATCAGAATGTTAAAACGCTCTGCTGCGGAAAAAGAAGGTAAAAAAACACTTTCCCGTAAAACAAGAAAGAATCCGGCAACCGGGAAAAAGGTAGCTGTCGTAGGCGCAGGACCGGCCGGCTTGACCGCAGCTTATTATCTCTCAAAACAAGGACATGAGGTTACCATATTTGAAGCTTTACCATTACCGGGAGGCATGCTCCGCGTCGGCATTCCTGAGTATCGTTTACCCCGTAAAGTACTGGATAATGAAATCAAAGAAATGCAAAAAACTGGTTTTACTATTAAGACCAACAGCCGGGTTAATTCACTGGATAATCTCTTCAATCAGGAATACCAGGCAATATTTCTTGCCATTGGAGCGCACCAGGGAAATAAAATTGGTGTCACCGGAGATAATCTTTCCGGTGTCATTGATGCTATTACCTTTCTCAGAGAAGTGGGTCTCGGCCAAAAAGTAGAGCCAGGCAACAATGTCGCCGTCATCGGAGGCGGCAATGTCGCCATAGATGCTGCCCGTACTGCTCTAAGACTTGGAAGTAAAAATGTCACTATTATCTACAGACGTACCCGTGCCGAAATGCCTGCCGCAGAAGAAGAAATTAACGGGGCTCTTGAGGAAGGAATACATCTGGAATATCTGGCAGCACCCGGTAAAATCTGGAGTGAAAATAATAAATTAAAACTCGAATGTATCCGCATGGAATTAGGAGAAGCCGATGCCAGCGGGAGAAGACGTCCTGTCCCTGTTAAAAACAGTGAATTCACCGCTACTTATGACAACATTATCAGTGCTATCGGACAGGCTCTTCATGTTCCGGAGAATTTTAATATAACAACAGGAAAAGGAAACGTTATCCAGACCGATAATAACAGCCTCACCAACCGGTCCGGCGTCTTTGCCGGAGGAGATGCCGTTACTACCCCGGCATCAGTAATTTCTGCTATTGCTTCCGGAAGACAGGGAGCCATTGCTATTGATAAATATCTCGGTGGAAACGGAGTTATTGACGAACAACTGGCACCAGTAGAAGAAGTGATACCATGGCTGGGTTGCGCAGAAGGATTCGCCCGGTTAAAACGTCAGGAAATAACCTCACTACCTGCCAGCGAACGCTGCATTAGTTTTGCCGAGGTAGAAAAAGGATATGATAGAAAAACATCTGCCCTGGAATCAAACCGCTGTCTGCAATGTGACCTCAGAATGAAAATAACTCCGGTAAAACTTCCCCCGAAACGCGGTACTACCAAAGGGAGCGGGCAGAAATAATCTGAGAAAAATAGTTCGTACTTTCGAATATTGGCCTTGACTCACAGGAAAGTCTCGTTTACCATTTAACCAACAATGCGTATCATTACAGGTCAAGCAAAAGGAAGACATTTAAAAGCTCCCCCGGGATTATCCACACGACCGACAACGGATATGGTCAGAGGAGCCATATTTTCCATACTCAATTCTCTGGCGCAAAATTGGGAGCGGGTACTGGATCTCTATGCCGGTAGCGGAGCACTGGGTATTGAAGCATTAAGTCAAGGTGCAGAACATGCCGACTTTGTAGAACAAAATGCCCGCTGTTGTAATATTATCAAAAAGAATCTCCAAACAACAGAACTGGCAGACAGGGCAAAAGTCTACTGTACCAGCGTACACAAATTCCTTACTTTACCGCAGGACAATTACGATATTATCTTAATGGACCCGCCTTATGCCGACCCTGACATATTTGCCATTTTGCATCAAATCACTCTCTGGCAGGGTACTGGCAAGAATACCACCATCATGATACAATACTCCCGTCGTATATCTCTGGCTCCTGTTTATAATAAATTTAAAGAAATAAAGAGCCGCCGTTATGGAGATACCTGTATTTCATTTTATCAGATAGGAGATGAAGCGTGATTAAAGCTCTATACCCTGGCAGTTTTGACCCGATAACAAACGGCCATATTGACATTATAAAACGGGCTTCCAGCATCTTCGACAGCATCGTTGTCGGTATTTTCGACCACCCTAATAAAAATTTACTTTTTACTCCTCAGGAACGCCTTGAACTGGCACGCTGTTCCATTGCTCACATGACTAACGTGGAAGTGCATGTTTATTCTACCCTGACCGTAGAATTTGCCCGCGCTATAGGAGCACGCGTAATGGTACGGGGTCTCCGTATCGGTCCTGATTTTGAACAGGAATTTGAAATAACATTAATGAATAAGACCATGGATTTCGGATTGGAAACAGTCTGTCTCATCACCAGTGCCGAAAATCAATTTATCCGCTCCAGTACACTCAAAGACATCGCCGTGTTAAACGGTCCTGTTGATAAATTTGTCCCTGCGTGTGTTGCCCGGGCACTCCGGGAAAAATACGCGCAGCACAAATCAGGCGTTTAATTTTCTTCCTTTTCCAGATAACAAGAAAAAAACGTTTATGCTATAATTTTTCCTATTACTTAAAGGAGGTTGGTTAAAGTGGTATATAAAATTAATCCTGACGAATGTATAAGTTGCGGAGCTTGTGAAGCTGAATGCGATAATAAAGCAATCAGCGAAGGGGCAAATTCCTACGAGATTGACCCCATGAAATGCACGGAATGTGTGGGGAATGCCTCATCACCTAAATGCGTCGATAGTTGCCCCACTTCCGCTATCTCAAAAGATCCTGCCAGCAAAGAAACCCGCGATGAATTACTCGCAAAGTGGAAGACACTACATCCCGGAGAAACTCCAAAAGCATAATCAATCAAATTTTAAAATTGATATTTTAGACAAATAAAAAGCGCCTCAATTTATGAGGTGCTTTTTATTATAATCAATATCTCTCATCCCTGATTAAATGAGACTAACTTTGAGGCACGGGAATAAATTTTATATTAAGTATCTCCTTTGTGTCAGGTTTTACCTTCACTCTCTCATCTATGCGCCAGCCGGCAACCCATATTATCTGTTCCGGTGTAGCCACCAGGGGAATCTTCTCCCTCCAGAGACGCGGGATTCGTGCGTCAACCATAAAATCCTGTAATTTCTTCGCCTGAGCCATTCCCAGAGGTTGCAGTACATCTCCTTCCCTGCGTCCGCGTACAATCAAGCGGGAACCAGCAGCACAATAATCAAAATTTGCTTCCCAACCTGCCGGTAATCGCCTCGCTCCTTCCTGGCACGTTGCGATAACTCGCCATCCGGGAATTGACGTCTCTCCGGGTACACACAATTCATACTCACCTGTTAAAGAAGGAAAGGGACACCAGTTTTCCGGATTACGCCCGATAAACCAGCGGTTATACCCTACTGCCAGTTTTAATCCCTGCGGTAATGACAGTATTTTCCCGGGTGATAACAAGAGGGCTCCGGTCATACTCTCAATATGACGCAGCTCAACATCTTTCCGTGATCCTGACAAACACTGAAATACCTTCCGACAGATACGCTGCTGCAAAGCAGGATGTAAAGAGCGTAATTTATTCGTATCAATAACCAGTCCTGTATTCTGACAACATACCATTTCATCCCACAAATGCTGAATATATTCATCAAAAAATTGCAGGTCTTCCGTTAACAGATGAGAGGTACGCAGCAGTGAATTATTAAAATCATTATTATAACTACGTAATAAAGGCAACAATTGCTGCCGGATACTGTTACGCATAAAATGCGTCATGGTATTTGACATATCTTCACGCACGATTATTTTATTAAACCAGCAATGTGCTTCCGTATCCTCACGTGTAACCATGAGCAGCGGCCGGATAAGATGATATTCCGTATCCTTTCCCTCATCTAATATTATGTCAGGAAGCATGCCGCGCAAACCATCCATCCCTGTCCCGCGTATCAGATGCATGAGTATGGTTTCTACCTGGTCATCAGCAGTATGTCCTACCGCCACCTTCTGTGCTCCGACCTCCCGGGCAACTCTACCGAAGAATTGATATCGTACCATTCGTGCTGCTTCTTCCAGAGTAACATGATGCTTTTTCCAGTAAGCAGTAACATCGCTTCGAGTGATAGTCACCGGTAAATCATATTGATGCGCCAGTTCCTCTACATACTCAGCATCAGCATCTGATTCCGGACCACGCAAAAGATGGTTTAAATGGGCGACATGCAATTTTATTTTCAGACGTGATTTAAGTTCCCAAAAAACATTTAGCAAACAAACAGAATCAGGCCCGCCGGAAACACCCACTACCACAGTATCACCGGGAACAATCAATCTGTTTTCCTTAATATAATCATGTACGCGCTTTATCAATACTTTATCTTCACTCAATTACGCCTTCCTCCGGTACTTCTTCTTTCCCTGCCTCGATATCATTCAGAATAAGCCTCACCCGATGAATCTGTAGAGGAAATTCTGTTATTCCCATGGCCCGGGTTACCTGTTCCGGTCTGCCGGTACCCCGTGGTGTCACACATAGATGCATCCCCAGAATGCAGCATGACTCTTCCCGGTCGATTACCCAGATATTTCCTAGCAGCGGTCTGAGGTCATATTTCACCAGGACATTACCTCTTGTCTGCTGCCAGGGTAAATGTTTTGCCTGCAATAATTTTTCTATTATTTGCTCAATTTCTCCCCGGCTGAAGTCGGACTTAATAGTAACCCGATACTCAATACCCCGCATCAGTGCTTGTAAGGAAGGCTGGCCAAGCGGAACATCTGTGACCGTTCCTAACATCAAACCGACAGGCAACTGCAGCATTACTTGTTTCCGGAAAGTATCCGGGAAAAGCGCATTTGCCAGATAAATATCCATCAATTCACATTCACTGGTTACCCCTACCGCAAGAGGTGCCGCCAGTGCCATACGCGGTCGTGGATTAAACCCCTCGGAATACGCTACCGGAATATCAGCGCGCAACAGCACTCTCTCCCAGCACCGCATTAAATCAAGGTGGGAAATAAATTTTATTTCTTCACCGCGACTGAAAACAACCCGTAACCTTTGCATATCGCCCTATGATAGCAGTGTATTACCATTTTGTCATTCTAAACCATCCTCCTCCCCCCTGCCTCCTGGCGATAATTCCAAAACTGTGGATATAAGTTTTAATATCACAGGAAAACATCCTTTCCCTCGCAGGTAAAAGTATTCTATAATCAAGACAAGAAAAATGTCGGTAAAAATACTGGGAATTGAAACTTCTTGTGATGAAACTGCAGCTGCTGTCGTTGCGGACGGTATGCAGATAGTTTCCAATATCGTGGCTTCACAGGTAGATATTCATGCCCGGTATGGCGGTATTATTCCGGAAATTGCTTCCCGCCAGCACCTGCTCTCTATCATTCCGGTGATACAATCTGCTCTGAGTACAGCAGGTATCTCCTGGACCGACCTGGATGGTATCGCCGTAACCAGAGGCCCCGGACTTTCTGGATCATTACTTGTCGGAGTAAATGCGGCCAAAGCAGTTGCCCTGGCACAGAATTTACCTTTACTGGGAATTAATCATCTGGAAGCTCATATCTATGCTAACTGGCTTGACGGTAATGGTTGGTTACCCGAATTACCCGCCTTATGCCTTATTATTTCCGGAGGGCATAGCGACCTGATTCTCATGCCGGAACACGGCCGGCATATTCACCTTGGCCGCACCCGTGACGATGCAGCCGGTGAGGCCTTCGATAAAACAGCACGTATTCTTCAATTGGGTTATCCCGGCGGACCGGCCATCGAAAAAGCGGCCCAAGAAGGAAATCCCGGCCTCTTTCCTTTACCACGAGCATGGTTACGCGGCAGTGATGACTTTAGTTTCAGCGGTTTGAAGACCGCAGCACTTCACACAGTGGAAAACAATAACTTATCCTCCGTACCGGAGAACAATCGAGAGTTTTCTGCCAATATAGCTGCCTCTTTTCAGAAATCTGTTATTGATGTTCTGGTAACCAAAACAATCAGGGCAGCACAGAGAGAAGGCGTAAAACAAATTCTGCTTTCCGGAGGGGTTGCCGCTAACAAAACAATCCGCCAGGTAATTCTCGAGCGTTCTCCTCTTCCGGTACATTTCCCGCCTCTGGCATTATGTACCGATAACGCGGCTATGGTTGCTTCCTGCGGTTATTTCCACTTCTGCAAAGGCGAACGCAGTAACTGGGATATGGATGTCATCCCCACTCTCAGTTGGAATTAACTCATAATTAAAAGCGGGCACTCGTCACAGCGTTCTCCGGAACAATAATTATGGTAAAGATATAACAAACCCTGCTGCCTTCGTACCGTATTAACTGTGCTTGATAATTCCTCCGGCATTCTTTGTAACATCAAATGGATTATGCTATTCCCTGCCCTGCCAGGATAATTCCGGAAAATTTCCCTTACCTTTTTCTGTAATACAAAAGAGCGCTCCCTGATGGCATATGCCAGAAAGAAAGGGAGAATAATATTCTGGACAATTTCTGCCGCCCGCGTTTGCCCCAGAAGAACAGCAGAGCCCCCAGTAATCCCGTAATCAAGATGATTCCTCCAGTAATCATCAGCGGGAACAATAAACTCTTCCTCCAGCACACGATAATCCGCAGCAGTAGACACTTTATGTAATATTGGTTTCAGCATGCCCTCTCTGCTGTAACGGCTAACAATCCGGCTTAATGCCGCAATACGCCGCGGCGGATAATTATTCGGCCGCACCTTAAAGAAACTCCACTCCTGCCCGGTCATCTCGCACTTCAGCCCCGTTTTTTTCCAGATATCCTCAATATTAATTAAAAAGGAGCTTCTTTCTCCCATAACAAGCTTCCGCTGCGAAGGAAGCAGCCCCGCCATACCCAGCAGCACCGCCTGCAGAGACAGATTCCCTTTCTTCTCCCTTGCTATCATTTTCAGGAAAGCAAAGGAGCAGTAATGTCCTAATCTCCGGAAAGATTCTCTATTACGGGTATAACCCAGCGCATCCATAATTCCCTGATATAACACTTCCTCAGCCGGTGTCTCCTTCATCTGCCGGAAAAAATTGTCTGCTTTATCCCTGAAACGTATCTCTCCGGCTTTATCCAATAATTCTCCCCCATTTCCTGTTATCATCCGGATAGATTTACTCTGACAGGGCTTTCCGGAAACCGCTTGCGTGCCCAACTGGCGGCACATCTTCTCCGTAATGTCGCCAAAATAATCCGCCAGTACTATCACCGGGATAGTATCATTGTTCTCCAGTATTGTGGGTAATGCAGCGTCATTCCGCATTACAACATGCAGCACTACTCCATTATAAGAAGGCATAAACTGATGCCCGTGAATACGCCAGTCGCGGGAGTTTACATGTAACTCAATATCACCCGTAACCGGACCACGTCCATTAATAAAAATGATCGCTTCTCTGAAATCGGGCCCGGGGTTATCGTTTTCTCTCCCCCCGGAGACAACATCTATCGTCTCTCCCCCGACTGCACGTAGTTGCCTTTCCTTGCTTAACAGGTAATACCATAGTTGCACCACCAGTTTTTCAGTTATTCGCATCTTCTTTACATCTACTTAGATGACACCTTAATTACTATTTACTATAATGATTAATAAATCCCGTTATTCTATTTCTCTTCTTCCCTTTTCGCTTCGTAACTAAACTCCGCCCGTTCTGCAATAATATTGAGCAGTGTCGCTGATGTCCCGCGCGGCTGATATATTCCTTTCTCCCATTCGCTTACTGTTTGCTGACGTATCCCCATTTCCTCCGCCATTTTCTGCTGTGTCCAGCCGAGATGTTTCCGCAAAGAAGCAACACTATGCTCATCCCACATCTTTTGTTTTTTCTTTACCTTCCCCATTACTTTATTTTACACGTTAACGTGTATCATTACAAGCATTGCTACTTCAGCGTAACGGATGTTATAATCTCCTCTGTATTTGTATTCTTAAGGAGAATATTTTGGCATTAAGCCGTGAAGAAGTCGAACATATTGCCCGTCTTGCCCGATTAGGGATCACCGAAGCAGACAAAGACAAGTTTTGTGACCAGCTTTCCAATATTCTGGAGCAATTCCAGACACTTGAGGAAGTGGATACTAATAACGTTCTCCCCACTGCACAGGTCACCGACCGGCAAAACTCCATGAGGGAAGATAATATATTACCATCTTTACCCCAGGACGCCGTTTTATCCAACGCTCCCTGGCGTGAGCAGGAATATTTCCGGGTACGAGCGGTATTAGAGGAATAGGAGAGGAAACTGGACTTATACCGCCTTACCATCCACGAAGCCAACCGGCTTCTCCGGAAAAAAGAAATTTCTTCCGTCGAATTGACACGCGCTGTTCTGGAGCGCATCAACAAAGTTGAGCCCGCAGTACACTCTTTTATTACCGTTACCGAAGATATCGCCTTAAAACAGGCAGAAAAAGCGGATGAATTACTTTGCAAGGAAGAGACTACTCCCCTTACCGGTATACCGGTATTAATCAAAGATGTCATGTGTACACAGGGCACCCGCACTACCTGTGCCTCCCGTATGCTGGAAAATTTCATCCCTCCTTATAACGCCACTGTTGTGGAAAAACTGAATCAGTGTGGTACGGTTATGGTAGGCAAAAGTAATATGGACGAGTTTGCCATGGGTTCTTCTACGGAAAACTCGGCTTTCTTCCCCACTCATAATCCCTGGGATGTCGACCGTGTTCCCGGAGGCAGCAGCGGTGGTTCCGCGGCCGCTATTGCCGCTGATGAAGCTCTCTTTGCCCTCGGCTCCGATACCGGGGGCAGTATCCGCCAGCCCGCCGGTTTTTGCAGTGTTGTCGGACTGAAGCCAACCTACGGTAGAGTGAGCCGCTTCGGTCTGGTAGCTTTCGCCAGCTCCCTCGATCAGATCGGGCCGTTTACTAAAGATATAACGGATTGCGCTCTCGTTCTAAACGCCATTGCCGGGCAGGATTCCCGTGATTCCACATCATCACCGCGTCCTGTACCGGATTATACCCGGGCACTCATCCCTGACCTGCATGGCATTCGTCTGGGTGTACCACAGGAGTTTTTCGGTGCCGGTATCCAGCCCGATGTACGAGAAATACTCGAATCTGCCATAAAAAAATTGGAGGAGCTGGGAGCATCAATTAACAGAGACATTTCTTTGCCTCATACCAGATATGCACTCGCTGTTTATTATATAATCGCTCCTTCCGAGGCTTCGACCAACCTGGCACGATATGACGGTGTCAAGTACGGCTTTTCCTATCGTGATGCAGAGACTATGTGGGACAATATGGATGCGACACGCCAGTTCGGTTTTGGACCGGAAGTAAAACGGCGTATCATGCTCGGTACTTACGCCCTCTCTGCCGGATATTATGATGCCTACTATCTTAAAGCACAAAAAGTACGCACTCTGATACGCGAGGACTATGCCAGGGCTTTCGAAAAGTGCGATGCTTTAATAACACCTTCTTCTCCCTCGGTACCTTTTAAACTGGGAGAAAAAGTAGATGACCCGCTGCAAATGTATCTTAGCGATATCTGCACCATACCGGCTAATATCGCCGGAATTCCCGGAATCTCCATTCCTGCCGGATTCAGCGACGGTCTTCCCGTGGGTATGCAAATCATGGCACCGCAATTCGGTGAAGAAATACTTCTCCGTACCGCCTTTGCCTACGAGCAGGCGACGGAATGGCACCTCAAAAAACCGCAAGTCAAGTTATAAAATATCCCCTAATCAAGCTCCAGTCACCAAACAAATCTCAAATCACAATAATCAATTACCCGGTCATGTTAATTCATTTGTCGTTCCCGCGCAGGCGGGAATCCAGAGTTAATAAAAAACATATTACTTTTACAGTAACGATACTTACAAATACTTGATTATTGCTCATTAAAACGATAATTATAGCAAAACAAAACTTACCATAATACCCTGGATCCTCGATCAGGTCGAGGATGACAGACGCACAAAGGCAATGCTTATCCCACCCCAGATTCGGTGCCATACTTGATACAGGAGCACGCAGTGCTCGTGGCAATCTGCCTTTACCCATGTCATTGCGGGAAGGCCTTCAGTCCTGGTTAGGACCATACGGTGGAGTAAAGATTCTCCAATCTCTAATCAATGTTTTCTCTCCCCTGTCATTCCCGCGCCGGCGGGAATCCAGGGTTAATAAAAAACATATTACTTTTACAGTAACGATACTTAATACTTGATTATTGCTCATTAAAACGATAATTATAGCAAAGCAAAACTTACCATAATACCCTGGATCCTCGATCAGGTCGAGGATGACAGACACGCACAAAGGCAATGCTTATCCCACCCCAGATTCGGTGCCATACTCGATACAGGAGCACGCAGTGTCTGTGGCAATCCAATGGCGGGGGTTTGAGTTATTGTTAATTGGTAGTATTGAATCAATTTGCTTTTCTAACATAAAATCCCTAATATTAAAATTATTATGGAAGCGAAGGCGAAAACAATGAAAAACGTATTAAAAATATTAGAAAAAGATGCCCGTACTCCCCCGGAAAAAATTGCCACTATGACCGGTCTGTCTCGCGACGAAGTGGCGAATATCATCGCGCAGGCGGAAAAAGATAAAACGATAGTGAAATATAAAACTATCGTCGATTGGTCCCGCATGGGAGACGACCAGGTTATGGCCTTGATTGAAGTAAAAACCGTCCCCCGCCGTGACGTTGGTTTCGATGCCATTGCCGAACGCATCTACAGCTTCCCCCAGGTACATTCTGTTTATCTCGTCTCGGGCACTTACGACTTACAGATACAGGTTGTCGGAAAAACCATTCAGGAAATCGGAGAATTTGTCTCTGAAAAACTCTCCACTCTGGATTCCATCCAGGGTACGGTAACCCATTTTCTTCTCAAAAAATACAAGGAGGATGGTGAGGTTTTACATCCGGGAGAAAAAAACAACAGACTGGTTGCCTCTCCCTGAACCACTTGCTTGAATAAATGATATGGTAATATCGTCAAAACAAAATAAAATCCATAAAAATCATGCTTCCCAGCGTGTCCGGCAGATTTCTCCTTCCGGCATCCGGAAGTACTTCGACCTTATTTCGCCCGATGTTATCTCCCTGGGTATCGGTGAACCTGATTTCACCACGCCCTGGAATATTCGTGAGGCAGCTATTTACTCCCTGGAAAAGGGATTCACCATGTACACCTCCAATTACGGCATCCCGGAACTGCGTGAAGAGGTATCCCGTGAGCTGGAACGTCTTTACGGACTGAGGTACGATCCTAAAACCGAACTCATCATCACTGTCGGAGTAAGTGAAGGGGTTGACCTGGTGATGCGTGCCATCATTGACCCCGGCGACGAAGTCATTATGACCGACCCCTGCTATGTCGCCTATCAGCCTGCCGTTACTTTATCCGGCGGAATTCCTGTCCTTGTTCCTACCGACCAGGAACACGAATTCACCCTGCCGGCATCCGAAGTAGAAAAACGGATTAACAGCAATACCCGGGCACTGCTTATCGGCTATCCTTCCAACCCTACCGGTGCGGTGATGACGCGGGAAGGACTACTGCAACTGGCTGATGTTGCCCGGCGCAATGACCTGCTGGTCGTTTCCGATGAAATATATAACCGCCTCGTTTACGGTGTGGAGTATACCTGCTTTGCCGCTCTTCCCGGCATGAAGGAAAGAACGATCCTCCTCGGCGGATTTTCCAAATCTTATGCCATGACCGGCTGGCGTGTCGGTTTCGCTGCTGCTCCGGCGGGTATCATTGAAAACATGATGAAAATTCACCAGTACACCACCATGTGTGCTCCGATCATGGGACAGATGGCCGCAGTAGAAGCACTGAAACACGGCGAGGATTCTGTTCAGGAAATGGTAGAAAGTTATGACTGGCGGCGGCGTGTTATGCTCAAAGGATTACGCGATATCGGTTTGACCTGTTTCGAACCGCGCGGTGCTTTCTACTGCTTCCCTTCCATCAAAAAAACCGGTTTAACTTCAGAAGAATTTTCGGAAAGACTGCTCAAAGAAGAACAGGTACTTGTCATCCACGGCTCTACCTTCGGCAAATGCGGGGAAGGCCATGTCCGCTGCTGCTACGCCACCTCTATGCCCAACATTGAAAAAGCCCTCGAGCGAATGGGAAGATTTGTTTCCCGGCTGATATAAAATCCGAAATTCGAATATCGAAATCCGAGACAAGCACGAATACCAAAACTGAAATAACCATAACAAATGGATAAACGATACGATTTAGAAGAAAGAACAGAGGAATTCGCCCGAGCGGTCATCGCACTCTGCCAGAAATTAGCTAAAAATACTATAAATATTGAATTAGTCAGTCAGGTAGTACGTTCCGCCGGCTCCGTGGGAGCAAACTATATCGAAGCTAATGAAGCATTAAGTAAAAAGGATTTTGCTAACAGAATCAGGATATGTCGCAAAGAAGCCAAAGAGAGTAGATACTGGTTAAGATTAATATCATCTGCCCAAACTGATACCGAGAAGAACATAGATGCCTTGATGCAAGAAGCTACAGAGTTAATGAACATCTTCGGGGCTATTTTGAAAAAGAGCGTTTAACCTGTTTTTGTAATTCTGATTTTGATATTGTTTCGTATTTCGATATTCGGATTTCGAAATTTTCCTTATTCCGATTACTGTGTAACCAATTCCACAAACTCTTTATTCAGCATCATGTTAGCAGCGGCGATTTGCTTCGTCTGCATCCCCACATCTCTCCCCTTCCAGTCGGTGACTACCCCCCCCGCTTCGCGCACTAGCAGGGTTCCCGCGGCCATATCCCAGGGATAAAGATTACGGTGAATATAAAGACTCACCCTGCCGCAGGCAACATACGCCAACCCCAGCACTGCCGAGCCTACGATTCTCACACCATGTGTTCTCGGCCAGAGCATCCCCAGAGTATCCAGCATTCGCTTCCCCTCCACAGAATCATAGCCAACATCACTTCCGATAAAAGAATTCGCCATCTTTGTTTCCACAGTAACAGAAATACGCTTATCGTTCATCCAGGCACCGCTGCCCTTTACCGAAGAGAATAATTCGTCACGCAGCGGGTCATAGACTACCCCCAGGAAAATATCGTTTTCCTGCATGAGGGCAATGCTCACGGAATAGAAAGGTAATCCAAACAAATAATTATTCGTACCGTCCAGGGGGTCGATAATCCAGGTATAGGGGGTATCTCCATCGGATTTCCCGGACTCCTCGGCTAAAATACCGTGGTCAGGAAACTCACGGCGCAGGATTTTCAATATTGCCTCTTCGGAAAGACAGTCCACATCGGTAACAATGTTATTTCTCCCCTTATGGTTTATCTGAAGAGCACTGCCAAAACGCTCCCGGCTGATTTCCCCGGCTGCCCGGGCTGCTTTTACGGCGACTGCCAGCGCAGTCTGATTACTCCTTGCTCGTGGTAACTCCATAATATTCACCTTTCAGATTGGGCGTTAGTCCCATATGGTCTTTAACTTCCCGTATCGTCTCCGCTGCAATAACGTGAGCACGCCGGGCGCCATCAAGAAGGACTTCTTCGATATACCCTTTACGGGCAGCTATTTCAGCACGCCTCATACGGAAAGGTGACAGATTTTTATTCACACCCTCAGCCAATAATGCCTTACACTCGACACAACCGATACCGGCACTGATACATTTTTCCCGTATCACCGGCAAATCTGCGGCATCGAAAAACTTATGCAGATGGTAAACATTGCAGATATCGGGATGCCCCACATCGCCACGTAGCTTACGTGCCGGGTCGGTGAAAGCCGTCATAATTTTCTTCCTGGTTTCCTCCGGAGTGGCCGCCAGTTCGATAACATTATCATAACTCTTGCTCATCTTATCCGTACCATCCAGACCGGGCACCAGAGGGAATTCGGTCAGCTTAGCTTCCGGCTCTGGAAAAGTATCGCCGTAAAGCATATTAAAGCGGCGCACAATCTCCCTCGCCAGCTCCAGATGAGGCAACTGGTCTTCCCCTACCGGTACGATTTCCGCCTTGTAGAGAACAATATCAGAAGTCATCAGCACGGGATATCCCACCAGACCGTAATTCACATCCTTCGGTTGTTTTTTGGCCTTCTCCTTGAAAGTCGGCACACGCAGCAGCCAGCTCAAAGGGGTAACCATACTGAGCATAGTATGCAATTCCGTTACCTGCGGGACATGGGACTGTACAAAAACAATGCTCTTCTGCGGGTCCATTCCTGCCGCCAGCCAGTCAAGCGCCATCTCATAGATATTACTCTGTAGTGTTTCCTTATCCTTATGTGTGGTCAAAGCATGCAGGTCAACGATACAATAGACACAATCATACTCATCCTGCAAAGCAACGTAGTTCTTAATTGCCCCGAGATAATTCCCCAGATGCTGTCTGCCCGTCGGCCGGGCCCCGGAAAAGACCCTCTTCTTCATAAAGTCTCCTTCATAATAAGTAAGAGAAAGGATAGCATAAAAGATAAGTGAGTGACAATCATGTTGGCGTCTAAAATTGCGAATAAGCACCAAGCACCAATTTCCAAGCACTAAACAAATTCCAATCACCAAAATCCCAATAACGCAAACAGAGTCCCATTGTCATGCTGGAGGAGCATAGTGACGAAGCATCCCAGGGTGGGGTCTGGTTATCAGTTTCTTTGATTATTTGTTTAATAAAATGGGAAAACGAAACACTATTGGGGTAAGACGCAAATCTCAAAAGTCAAAAGTATCCTACTGTCATTCCCGACCTGATGCCCTTTGGGCGCGGGAATCCAGTAGGTGAGGGTGGAGAAAGTAAACTACGATGTCATTCCTGCCTCCGAGCGGGAATCCAGGATTAGTGTGATAACATTACTCTGAAAATTACTTACCTTAATGCAAATTTATCTTTTTAACTACTCTCCTATTCAGACAGTAATTTTTATCTTATTACCCTGGATCCTCGATCGGGTCGAGGAGGACAAACGTGGTGGTAGTGTAGGTTAATACTCCCTCTCCTACCATTCCGTTGTAAGCTTGTCCCGTACTTGATACAGGAGCACGCAGTGCCTGTGGCAATCTGCCTTTACCCATGTCATTGCGAGGAGGCCGCCAGGCCAGGCCGAAGCAATCCGGAGGTGGGGTGGAGAAAGTAAACTACGATGTCATTCCTGCCTCCGAGCGGGAATCCAGTGTTAGTACGATAACATTACCCTGCAGATTACGTTCCTTAATGCAGACTAATCTTTTCAACGGTCCTGTTATGCAGACAGTAGTCTTTACCCTAATACCCTGGATCCTCGATCAGGTCGAGGATGACAAACGTGGTGATGGTGCAATTATTCC